>CAZZWM010000020.1:0-37161 GCA_964657945.1 uncultured Steroidobacteraceae bacterium | reverse complement strand
TGGCCGTATGCCGCCGCCCGTACCCGCTTCTGCAGCCCCGTCCTTCGGGCAATTTGTGTTATTACACCCCGGCTCTCGGCAACCATTACGGGGACGCCATTGCGGCTGACGAGGAGACGACGCCGGATCGCTGAACTAAGCTTGTGCAGGAACAACGGGGCGTCGAGTGCGCAAGGGTGCAACCGGGCCGATCCACAGCGTTGTCGCCCACATGCCACCTTCCGCATCGATGCGCTGGCCAAGCGGTTCGGAACAGCGGCCACAAGCATTCCTGCGCTGAATCAGCCAGACAGTTGCTTCGGCGTACCTATAGAATAGTGGCCGGAGGGATGAGCGTGCTATCAGCGCGTTGGACTTTATTGCTTTTCTCAATGGTGATCGCTTCCGCGGCTGCGTGGGCCGAATCGCGGGTTGCGCTCATCATCGGCAATGGCCGCTATGCCGACCCTAGTTTGCGTCTCGAGAATCCAGTCAACGATGCGCTGGCCATGGATAAGGCGCTGCGCGCTGCGGGCTTCGAAACCGTCGTGAAGCTCAACGCCAGTCGTGTGGATTTTTACGATCTCGTCAATCAGTTCAAGGCCAAGATTTCGCGCGACGCGAGTGCGGTCGGGCTGTTCTACTTCGCCGGCCACGGCGTGCAGGCGGACGGCGCAAATTATCTGATCCCGGTGGATGCCAAGCTCGAATCCGAAGCGGACCTCGAAGCGCGCGCGTTTGACGTAGGACGCGTTCTGCACGCCATGGAGGCCGCGCAAAATGACATGAACATCGTCATACTCGATGCGTGCCGGGATAATCCTTTGCCGAAAGCCCGCAGCGTCGAGCGGGGTCTTGCGCGTATGTCCGCAGCCAGCGGAACGTTCATTGCTTACGCGGCCGCGCCCGGCCACGTCGCGCACGACGGCGCGAGCGGTAGCAATGGTGTTTTCACCGGGGAACTCGTAAAAGCCATCGGCAGCCGGGGTGTACCCCTGGAGCAGGTTTTCAAGCGTGTCATTGCCGGCGTCAAATCCGAGACCCACGGTACGCAGCAACCGTGGTCAGAGTCTTCCATCCAAGGCGATTTCTATTTCTACTCTCCGACAGAGGTCGAGCGCCCCGCGCCGCAGCCTCAGGCGGTCCCGCCTCAGGATGCCGACATCGCGTTGTGGCGATCGGTAGAGAGAAGCCATAACGTAGCATCATTTCGCAAGTACCTGGATGAGTTTCCGCATGGGCTGTTTGCCGAAGTCGCGCGCGACCGTATCAAGGCCTTGACGCCTGCGCACCCGGCTGCGCCGCATCCCACAGGCGCTTCAGTCCCTCCCACGATTGACGCCCCATCTGTGAATGAAAAGAAATGCCAGGCGCTGTTGGAGCAGGCACAACTAGGAGAGATCAATGAGGAAACCAGGAAAGCGCTCGAAAAATGCCATTAGAAATTCGATCTTCATACTGATCGTACTGGCGAGTTCTTTGGCGGCAGGCTGCTGGCGGGCCAACAGCGACACAAACGTAGCAGATCAGGCCAACTCGACAGCTGCACCGGCTGTGAATCAAGCGCCGGCTCCCGTGCCATCCCCGAGTCCACCCATTGTTGCGGCCCCGCCGCCGCCGCCGCCGATCCTATCGTTCGAAGACGCGGTGTCGAACGCTGCGCATGCGGTATTCAAAAACGCGCCCGCCCCGGCCTCCGGCGCGTCCAATGTGGTCATAGATCCGTTGGTTGACGGCATGACGGGCTATCAGTCCAAGGCCACCAAAAGCATCCAAGACCGGATACTGGGCTATGTGAAGACCGACTTTCCGCAGTATGCGATTCAATCGATCACCGCTGATAGCTTGCGCAACCAGCCTCGCGTACTCATCGGTACGTTTACGCCTGTGAACGCACAGATGAAAACCACCGGCAATCGTGAGGCGTATCGCTTTTGCCTGGTGATGGCGGATCTGAAGCAGGGCAAGATCGTCGCCAAGGCCGTCGCACGAGTCAGGATCGATGACGCCGATTCGGCGCCCACTGCCACATTCAGCGAAAGTCCAGTCTGGACAGATGACCCGAGCGTGCAAGCCTATATCGCCACCTGCCAGGCAAGTAAGGTCGGAGACCCCATCAGACCTGAGTATTACGACGGTTTGTTCGCCGCCGCTTTGGTGAGTGAAGCTGTTACTGCCTATGATGAGGGCCGATACGCAGAGGCCCTCGATCTCTTCAGAACGGCGCGCAAGTCACCGAGCGGCGATCAATTGCGCGTGTATAACGGCCTTTACCTCAGTTTGGTCAGGCTGGGCAGAACCGAGGAATCTGCCGAGGCGTTCCGCGATCTGGTGGACTACGGGATTCGAAAGAAGCGCCTTGCCGTGAAATTTCTGTTCAGGCCTGGATCGGTGCGGCTCGCCAATGACTCGAACATGAGCAACAACTACACCTTGTGGCTGCATCAGATTGCCGCTGTATCGGTGTCGAACAATGTCTGCCTGCAGATTACCGGTCACACCAGTCCCACGGGCCCCGCAGCGATGAATGAGAGCTTGTCGCTGCTGCGTGCGGAATACATCCAGTCGCGGCTCGAATCCGATCAACCACAGCTCAAGAAACGCACCGTGGCGTCCGGCGCCGGTTCGCGCGAAAACCTGATCGGCACCGGCAAGGATGATGCGAGCGACGTGCTTGATCGGCGCGTGGAGTTGAAGCCAATCGAGCCATGCCTCTGAAAAAATCAGCGATCAATAGAAACGTTAAATATCCAAATTTGACACTTGCAGCGCGTTCTTCTCGATGAACTCGCGCCGCGGCTCGACCGCGTCGCCCATCAGCGTGGTGAAGATGTCGTCGGCAGCCACCGCATCCTCGATACGCACCTGCATGAGCCGGCGTGTTTCGGGATTGATGGTCGTGTCCCACAACTGGTTGGCATTCATTTCGCCCAGCCCTTTGTAGCGTTGGATGGTTTGACCCTTCTTGGCCTGATCGAACAGCCAGCCCATCGCAACCTTGAAGCTCGCGACGTCCCGCTTCTCGTCGCCACGGATCACATACGCGCCAGTACCCATGAGATCGGACAAAGTCTGGCCAAGCTCGGCTATTCGCAGGTACTCCGCGGATTCAAAAAATTCGCGCGGGATATGCTTCTCTGAACTCAAGCCATGCTCAAACCGTTGCAGGTGGACGCGATGTCCGCCGGCGACTGTCTCAGCAGTAATGCTATAGCGCCGCGACACATCGTCCAGCGAATTGAGACGGGTCTCCAAGCTTCGGCACCAATCGCGCAGCGCATCGATGCGATCGAAGGATTCGGTAGGCAAAGTAGGCACGTACAAGAGTTGCTCGAGAAAACGTTCGTCATAGCGCCGCGCCCAGCGCGCAACGATGGCTTGGACTTCCTCATACTTGCGCGCAAGGGATTCCAGCCCTAAACCCGACAACGGCGGTGCATCGGCATTTACGTGCAAGGCAGCGCCGTCAATGGCGGTGTTGAGTAAGAGCGCATTCAATTCAAAATCGTCCTTGACGTACTGCTCTTGTTTGCCTTTCTTGACCTTGTAGAGCGGCGGCTGCGCGATATAGATGTGGCCACGCTCGATCAAAATGGGCATTTGACGATAGAAGAAGGTCAACAGCAATGTACGTATGTGACTTCCGTCGACGTCCGCGTCGGTATTTTTGGCCGCAATACCACCGAAACCACAGATGAAGTTCTCATCGCCCTCGACCGAGAAATCGTAGACTTGGCCGTTGGAAGCGGGAACGGGTTTGACAGAAACAATCGGCAACGCAATTAAATCCCCGTCAATCACGTCAAATGCTCGACGACCCGCAATGTCACGGTTTGCGATTTTTTCTTCAATCGTTGGCGCACCCGAATGGTCGCGCCACACAAACCGGATTCGCTCCAACTCATCAATTGCACAGACACGGATCTGCCAGTGTCGGTGCGTCGACTTGAATACTTGATCCCCGCAGCTACGCGCGACTCTGTCGGCGGCGATTTCGCTGATGCTGGCAACGATTCCGAAACTCGACAGCAGATACGAAATTCCGCTCGCTATGTCGCGTGAGGATGTGCTGAAAACGACTTTACCGACGGTCGCACAACCATCGCCTAAGAGGTACCCGCGCAGAAATGCGAGTCGTAGAGACTCGTCTACATTAAAGACCAAGTCCGGGATCTTCTTGGTTAAGGAGTCGACATTCCCATAACCGAACAGGTGCTGCCACGCGAGCACGGCAACTCGGTTTACCAATTTGAGTTCGCCACAGCCTCTTTTGATGCTGTAGCTCTGCGGTGTTAGGCCGAATACGTTTGTTAGCGCCTTGGTCATCTCATCGAGAAAGCATACGTTGCTCTTGCCGATTGCAAACCGTATTCCCTGGCGATCCGAGCACGAACCCTCGGCCATATAAAAGCCCAGTAACTTCATCAATTCCGGAGTAACGTTCAAATATCGTTGAACTGGCAAATCAGCGTTGTGCTCCGGACTAAGGAACAAGTCCTCGCGTTCGGCAAACCAGGCAATATCTTCCGCCTCCAATGCCGACATGCGCACGTAATCCCTTACGCGGTTGGACGGCGAGCCGCGGTACTGCGTTTCCCATATTCTTTCCAACCGGCTTCCACCCACTGCAATTTGCGGCATGAGAGCTGCTACGTCGGCGCCAATAACCGACATGTACGCCTGGCAGTTAGCCAATGTGGGCCGCGATAGACCCTTCTCCCAAGCATAAAAAGTCACAGGCTGCCGTATTCCGACTTTGCGGCACAGTTCTGCATTCGTTACACCGCTGGCCCGGCGCGCCTCGACGAGTTGTCGTCGAACTTCGAGCGGGAGTTCAACCCGGGGTGCAGTCATCTCGGGGCGATGAGCGTATTCCTCGTTGATTTGGGACTTGAACCAATCCTCAACCGCGGGTCCCCGCACCCAAATCTGCGACCGCGCCTCTGGGATCTCATACAGCCTTCGAACTAGGTCGATTCTTGTGGGTGTGCTCTCGGGCAAGCGTATCGACTTGGGCGCAACGAGCCGATCGCCGACATTGAGTTCGCTGCCTTGCTTGAGTCGAATCTCACCGTTGTCTTGCACAAACACACTATGGCTTGCGGTGACACGGATCGATCGCCCGTAGACAGTTTTTGCCTCATACAAAACTTCGTCGACGGGATGGCGGATCACTCCCTTGATCGGCTGAAATTTGACGTGATGATCATGCAGTCCGAAACAAAGTACATCGCCTAGGGGTTCTCTAACCCTTTTAGTAACGCCATTTTCGTCCGGACTCATTCCAACGAGAGCCGCATCGATGAAACTACCGACGGTAGTCATTCGCACGCCGCCGCGATCCCGCACGAAACAGTGATCATCGCCATCGACGCTCATGATGATGACGCGGTGATATCGCAATTTATCGACGTTGAAATCATCGCGACCTATGCCGCATCCCAACGCCGTGATCAATGTGCCGACTTCAGCGGATGCCAGCATCTTGTCGAAGCGCGCCTTTTCCACGTTCAGGATCTTGCCCTTCAAAGGCAGAATGGCCTGCGTGCGGCGGTCGCGGCCCTGCTTGGCGGAGCCGCCGGCGGAGTCGCCCTCGACCAGAAACAGTTCCGATAGCGCCGGATCCTTTTCCTGGCAGTCCGCCAGCTTGCCCGGCAGTCCAGCAATATCCAGGGCTCCCTTACGGCGCGTCATCTCGCGCGCCTTGCGCGCCGCTTCGCGCGCATAGGCGGCCTCGAGAATCTTATTGACGATGGCGCGCGCCTCCTGCGGATGCTCCAGCAAGAATTCTTCGAGGCGTTCGGTCACCGCGGACTCGACCACACCCTTCACCTCGGATGAAACCAGCTTGTCCTTGGTTTGGGACGAGAACTTCGGATCCGGCAACTTCACCGACAATATGGCGGTCAAGCCTTCGCGCGCATCATCGCCGGTGGTTTGAATTTTTTCCTTCTTCGCCGCCAGCTCTTTCTCGATGTAGTTATTGAGCGTTCGCGTCAAAGCCGCGCGGTAGCCCGCGAGGTGCGTGCCGCCGTCCTTTTGCGGGATGTTGTTGGTGTAGCAGAACATGCTCTCCTGGTAGGAGTCGTTCCACTGCATCGCCACTTCGACCTGGGTGGATTCGACGCGCGTCTGGAACCACAGCACCGTCTCGTGCACGGCGGTCTTACTGCGATTCAAGTGCGTGACAAAGGCCTTCAGGCCGCCTTCGTGCTGGAACACCTCGGATTTCTCTTCGCGCTCATCGACCAACTCGATGCGCACCCCGGAGTTCAAAAAGGACAATTCGCGCAGTCGTTTGGCGAGCGTGTCGTAGTTGAATGAGATGTGGGTGAAAATCTGTGAGCTGGGCTTGAAGCGAATCACGGTGCCGTGATCCGCCGTGTCGCCGACTTCGGCCAGCGGTGCCTGCGGTTCTCCCAGCCGATATTCCTGGCGATGCATCTTGCCGTCGCGCCGGATGATCAGCTCGAGAAAATCCGACAGCGCATTGACCACCGACACCCCGACGCCGTGCAAACCGCCGGATACCTTGTAGGAGGTGTCATCGAATTTTCCGCCGGCATGCAGCACCGTCATGATGACTTCGGCGGCGGAGCGTCCTTCTTCAGCGTGAATGTCCGTGGGAATGCCGCGGCCGTTGTCCGACACCGTGACTGATTCGTCGGCGTGAATGGTCACGATGACCTTATCGCAATGGCCGGCCAAGGCCTCGTCGATGGCGTTATCCACAACCTCGAACACCATATGATGCAGGCCGCTGCCATCATCGGTATCGCCGATGTACATTCCAGGCCGCTTACGCACGGCGTCGAGGCCTTTTAAGACTTTGATTTTGCTGGAATCGTAGACGTTGTCTTGAGACATGAGCGGCCCTGTTTTGCGACCGCCCATGTTAACAGTTTCCGGCGCCAAAAACGAATCTGTGAACCCGAAAAAACCTAGGGAATTCAGCTAGTTAAATCCCGCTGGTTTAAGCGGTTTCGAGTCCTCCGCGGCGCGGCGGCGAAGACGCGGAATGAGCATCGGCGTGCGGTTTCGATAATCGACGTAAGTGGCTCCGAAGGCCGTGACCAGATCCCGCTCTTCCCAGCGAATGGCAATCAGGATGTACGCCGTCGTGCCCAGCGCGAATACCAGGTGCGCCACCGTCATGGTGGGGGCCGCCCAGAAAATCGTCAGCCAACCGATGTACAAGGGATGGCGCACCAACTTGTACAGGCTGGGCGTACGGAACACGGGGGCGCGATAGGCCTTGTTGCCGAGTCGGCGCCACACCTGCTTCAAACCGAACAAGTCGAAGTGATCGATCAAGAAGGTGGTGTAGAGCAACAGCAGCCAGCCGAACAGGTACAGCCCGATCACCGCGTTGCGCACGGCGCCTTCGGCGCTCCAGATGACGCCGCCGATCGGCTCCCAAAACAGGTAGAGGACGACCAAGGCCAGCGAGCTCACCAGCACATAGGTGCTGCGTTCCATTTCCTCCGGAACGATGCGTGTCCACCAGCGCTTGAATGCCGGCCTCGCCATGCCGCTGTGCTGCAGGGCGAATGCAGCCAGCAATCCGAAGTCGACCGTCAACGCCCAACCCGGGCTCGAATGCGCCGGGCTGTCCAAGGTGGTCGGCGTCAAGAAACCGCCGATGAATCCGATGCCGTAAAGGAACACACCGAAGAAGACCAAATAGCTGAGTATCCCGTAGAGAAATATGGCTATGCGTGACATTGCTTGCTCCCATGATGATTGCGACCGCCACATGCTGCTGCTTGGGCTGCTCTATCGCATGGGGGACGACCCCCTATCTTTGGTGCTCGGCACCCCCATCTTTGGCTCCGAGCAGTCCCAACTTGCGAGCCGACGCAACGGCCTCACGGCGCGTGCCGGCTTCGAATCGACCCATGATGGCCGACACATGATGCTCGGCGGTCTTGCCCGAGATGCACAGTCGTTCCGCGATCTCGGCGTTGGTCATGCCTTCGGCGATCAACTCGAGCACGCGGGTTTGGCGGCGGGTCAGGCCGGCAACATTGGCGCGAGTCTCGGCAATGGGGCCTCGCGGAATGGCGCGCGCCCCGCTGGCCCGTAATTCGCGGCGCAGACGACTCGCCGCGGGAACCGCGCCCAGCCGATCCAACACCGACAGAGCCTCGCGCTTCGCGTCGTAATCGCCCATGCTCAAGGCCAATGCCCGCTCGTAAGGTTGGCCCAGCGTGGCCCACCCGGAAGCCGCTGCCTGCCAGCGTCCTTCACAATGATCACGAAAGGGTGCGGACAACCCGGACATCTCTGAATCTCGGTCGCCCAGAAGGTGCAGCCAAAGAACGGCGTTCTCTCTCACCCATCGCGCATGTCGTTCCACGGCTTGATCCCGTACTTCTCGGAGTAACGCCAGGGCTTCGTTTCGCTCGGCCGCTTCGACCTCGTTCAACCAACAGCGCTCGGCTTGAATGACGGCGATATACACCGTGCGTTGCAGCTCCCCAAGGCTGGCTGACAGGCGACGCGCCCCGTCCAGCGGCATCCCGTCGTCGGGATCGCCGCGGCGCAATCGCAAGCGGGCCAAGGCGATCAGCGCGGGAAATCGGTACACATCCGCAATGAAATGCCGACAGGAAATTTCCTGGGCTTCCTCTTCGGCCGCCGTCCAATCGCCGAGATCCAGATGAATCATGGCCCGCCAGCCGCGCAGGTACCCTTCCCAATGCGTGAGTTCTCTCGACACGGCATACGCAATGCCGCGTTCGATCTGCCGCAGTGAAGCTGGATAGTCGCGGTGCCAGTAGTGCATGCAGGTCAAGTTGCAGGCCGCCCGCTGCACATGATCGTGATATCGCCCCGCGACCGCCAACTCGAAACTTTTTTCGAGGTCTTCTCCACCGGCGCTGTCTTCCAATTCGGCCCGCGCTGATCCCAGGTTCGACAGCGCGTGCACGCTGATTTCTTTTTCGCCCAGCGCGGTCGCGAGAGTAAATGCCCGCTCGCCCCACTCGATGGCGCGGTCCATCCTGAATGCCAGCATGTCGAGCTGCGATTGATGCGAAAACGCCCAGGCTAGTTCGGGGCCGGGCGGCACCGCCTGCAGTACCTCGATGGCGTCCTCTACATAGCGTTCCGCTTCCGGCCGACGACCGCACATCCAAGCAAAGCGAGTCAGACGCGTGAGATTGCGCCCCAGACCCAGTACATCCGCGGCCACTTTGCGCAGCTGCGCGGCTTCCGTCATCGATGCCATCGCGGAAATCGAGTCGCCCGTTAGATAGGACTGCTCTGCATGGCATTCCAAAGTTTTCATCAGCAGTACCGTGTCCAGCAAATCGCGATGCTGCAGCATGCGTCCATAGTGAGATGCCGCCTCGCGCGGCGCTCCGGCCGCGGCCGCTTCATCACCGGCGATTTTGGAAAATTCCAGCAACGCCGCGGTTTCTCCGGCACGCTGCGCGTGATGCGCGATCTCACCGGCACGCGCACCGCGGCGGCGTCGCAATTCATTCACGACCTTGCGGTGCAGTTCGCGGCGTTTGGCGGACGCCATGGACGCCTCGATGGCCATACGCGCAAGTTCATGGCGGAAGCGAACGATGCCGCCATCCAGCCACAACATGCCTTTCTCGATGCATTCATCCAGCGCAGCATCGAGCCGGGTGGATATCAATTCAGCCACGATCGCCGTATCCGCGCGGCGTGGAAAGACCGAGACCGCCTCGAGCACGCTGCGAGCGGCCGCTGACAAACGCGACACGCGCGCCAAGGTCGCGTCGCGCACCGCATCCGTTGGAGCGGCCTGCGTTGCCGCCAGCGACTCGGTTACCAGAAAAGGATTGCCGGCGGTGAGAGCGAAAACATCTTCGCCTGAACGACCCGCTTTGGTCGCCAAGTGCGCCACCGCTGACAGCGACAGCGGTTGCAATGTCATGCGTTCGACGCTGCCTGGTGTGGCTTCCCCCAGTAAATGGCGAATGGGCGAGCGCGCGTTTACTTCTTCATCTCTGTACGTGATGAGCAGCAACACGCGCACGCGCGCGATTCGCCGCGCTAGAAATCGCAGCAGGTCCAGAGTCGCCGTATCGCCCCAATGCAAATCTTCAATCACCAAAATTGAAGGAATGACCGCATTCGAAAGCAATCGCAACAGCCATTCGAACAATCGAACGTGGTCTGCGCCGGTGTCGAGGGATTCGCCCGCGGCGCGCGCTATGTCGCGCAACGGCAATAAAATCTCCGGGGTCGACAGGTTCTCGCAGGCGCCCCAATGCAAGGCCGCTTGGTCCGCATGCCGCCGCACGAAGTGCTCAATCAAAGCCGTCTTGCCGGCGCCCGCCTCCGCCGCAATGGCCACGATGCGGCCCTGGCCGGCGTTCGCCACGGCGAAGGCTTGGTTCAACTGCTTCAGCTGTTCTTCGCGCTCTAGTAGTTCGATGGCGCATCCCTCTGTCGTTACTCAAATATACGGATCTCCAGCCGGAATGCCGCTCGAAAATCTACGGTTGACTTTACAGTATGATTTGTTGTGTTATAGCAATATATCGTTATTGATGAACGCCTACAAACTCATGCAAAATCGAATCTCACTGTTTCGCGCGGAACGCGGCACGTCGCGTCGCGAATTGGCCGAGGCTGTTGGGGTGAATAACCAAACGATCGGCTATCTCGAGCGTGGCGATTACAAACCGAGCTTGGAACTGGCGTTGAAGATAGCTCGCTACTTTGGCGTCAGCGTCGAGATGCTGTTCTCGCTGGAGCGATTCGAACCCATCGCCATGGCGCTCAAACGCGCAGGAGAGGAAGAATGAAACCCACCCGGATTGATCAAGTTCTGATGACTCTCGATAATGCGGTTGCCTAGCGGGCCTACTGTGGATGAACGACCCCCTGCTCCAGCGCGAATCGCCGTCCCGGGCGTCCGAACGCCGCAAACTCGCCGTGTAGCGTGGTGACGATCAGTTGCACCGGCTGGCTTGAGACCGCCGCAATGAGGTGCGCCAGTCTCTTATCATCCAACTCGGCAGCCGGGTCGTCCAATAGCAACGTCGGGCGCACACGTTCCACGTGGAACAGTTGGATTTGGCCAATGAGCAAACTCGCTGCCAAAAGCTTTTGCTGCCCGCGCGAGATTCGATCTTTGACCGGCAATCCGTCGAGCCGAATCGCCAATTCACCCCGATGCGGCCCGACTTGAGTACTTCCCGTTTCCAGGTCGTGTTGCCAGCTGAGATCCAGCGCCTCCGCTAGCGTCCTCTCGCGATTCCATCCGGCCCGATAGGTCAGTGCCAAGGTCATACCCAGCAAGTCCTTCGCGATGGGCTCGGCCGCGCCCACCAGACCCTCGACATAGCGAGCCCTAGCGTCCGTCAGTCGCTGCCCGAACTGTACTAGCTCGCCGTCCCAGACAGACACGACTGAACGCGGCTGGCGCGATTTGAGTGCCGCATTTCGCTGCCGCAAGACCTGTTGGTAGCGCTGCCAATCGGCCACGAAGGATTGCTCCACGTGGAACACACCCCAATCGAGGAAACGACGCCGATGACTCGGGCCTTCTTCGATCAGGCGATGGACCTCAGGATCGATAATCTGAACGGGCAGTGCCACTGCCAACTCAGCTAAGGAGTTCGGCCGCTCTCCCGAAATGCGAGAGCGCACGCCGGCGGTGGAACCTTCGATCCCCAGGGGGATCCGCCGCCCCAATGACTCGACCTCCCCGAACACCACAAACCGCTCACAACCCTGCCGAATGAGATGTTCCAGTCGTCGAGTGCGAAAGGAACGCCCGCGGCCCAGAAGGTAGATCGACTCAAGCAGGCTGGTCTTCCCGGAGGCGTTAGGACCGGTAATCAGGGTAAATGCGGTATCGAGCTCGAGCGACGCCGAGTGCAGGGACCTGAAGTCCGTCACTTGCACTCGGCTTAAGGTCACTGCTCAAAGCCTCATGGGCATCACAACGTAACGCGCACCGGTGTTTCCGGGGGACCGGATCAGACAGCTGCTGTTGCTGTCCGTGAGCCCCAATTCGACCTCCTGGCCATCGATTGCCGCCAAGGCATCGAGCAAGTAATTCACGTTGAATCCCACCTCGAGATCTTGGCCGTCATAACCTACCTCGATTTCCTCTTCGGCCTCTTCCTGCTCAGGATTGTGGGCCTGAACCGTAATGACATTCTTTTTCACAGTCACGCGAATGCCGCGATATTTCTCATTCGACAAAATCGCGGTGCGTTGCAAAGCCTGCCGAAGCACATCGCGATCCGCCTTGATCGCTGCCGCCGGCGAAGCCGGGATCACCCTGGAATATTCGGGGAAACGACCATCAATGAGCTTCGATGTGAAGCGAATATCACCGATCTGGGCACGAACATGATTGGTTCCAATGGCCAGATCGGCGACTCCTTCATCGGTAAGCACTCGCTGCAATTCCAGCACACCCTTGCGCGGCACGATGACCTGCTGCGAGGTTTTGGCCTTGGCAGCCAATGCGGTTTCACACAGCGCCAGTCGATGTCCGTCGGTGGCCACGGCCCGCAAAACCTGCGCATCGATCTCCAGCAGCATGCCGTTCAAGTAATAACGCACATCCTGCTGCGCCATGGAAAAGTGCGTCTTTTCCAGCAAGCGCAGCAACTCCTTGCGCGGAATCTGTACGGTCTGCTGCGCATGGATGTCATCGATGACCGGGAAATCCGCGGCCGGTAGGCTCGACAAACTAAATCGGCTTCGAGCCGCTTTGATGACGACCTTTTCCCCCTCGACGCTCAGCGACACGGACGCTTTGTCCGGCAGAGCTCGCAGGATATCGAGGAACTTACGGCCCGGCACCGTGATGTCGCCGGCTTCCTGCACCGTCACATCGGTGCCGGCTACCAATTCCACTTCCAGATCCGTGGCCGTGATCGAGAGGCGTCCATCGCGAACCCCAAGCAGCACATTGGCCAGAACCGGCATGGTCTGGCGCCGTTCGACAACGCCGATCACCGCTTGCAGCGGGGTCAATAATTTCTCGCGCTCTGCCGTCAATTTCATGGGCTCACCCGATTCCAATCTTAGATTTAAATTCTTAAAAGAGATTATTACTATGATTATTAAGGCATCGACTTTCACTGGATAAGGCAATAAAACCTATTGAAACCAATAAGTTGCAACACCCTAAACTGCGCTGCACGCCTGTTCAGCGCAGGCCGGCAACCTGTCGATGAACTGTGAGTAACCTTATCCACAGATTCGTCCACAGCTTTTACCACCCTAACCTGCCAGGGTTCTCAACAGGTTTAGATACTCCTCCCCTATGCGCCGCTCCGTCTCGCGCAACTCCTTGATCCGCTTGCAGGCATGCAACACCGTGGTGTGATCTCTACCGCCAAACGCATCGCCGATCTCCGGCAGGCTGTGGTTGGTCAATTCCTTGGCCAAAGCCATGGCCATTTGCCTGGGCCGCGCGATCGATCGGCTGCGCCGCTTCGAGAGCAAATCACCGATGCGTATTTTGTAGTATTCCGCCACCGTCTTCTGAATGTTTTCGATGGTCACCAGCTTCTCTTGCAGCGCCAGCAAGTCCCGCAACGCGTCCTTGGCGAATTCCAGAGTGATCGGCCGGCCGGTGAAGTTCGAGGTTGCAACGACGCGGCGCAATGCGCCCTCCAGCTCGCGCACGTTGGAACGAATGCGCTTGGCGATAAAAAACGCCACTTCTTCCGGAAGGTCCACGTGCGTGATGGCCGCCTTGCTCATCAGGATCGCCACGCAGGTCTCCAACTCGGGCGGTTCGATCGCCACCGTCAAGCCCCAACCGAAGCGCGACTTCAAGCGCTCTTCGAGTCCATCGACTTCCTTCGGATACCGGTCGCAGGTCAGGATGACCTGCTGCTGACTTTCCAACAGCGCGTTGAAGGTGTGGAAGAATTCTTCCTGCGAACGGTCTTTTCCCGCAAAAAACTGGATATCGTCGATCATCAGGCAATCCAGGCTGCGATAGGCCGTTTTGAAATCGTTGATGGTGTTGTGTTGCAGGGCCCGCACCATGTCGCCCACGAACCGTTCGCTGTGAACGTAGGCCAGGCGCGCATCGGAATGGTGTTCCTTCAACTTGTTGGCCACCGCATGCATCAGGTGCGTCTTACCCAGGCCCACACCGCCATAGATGAACAACGGGTTGTACGCCTTGCCGGGATTTCCCGCGACCTGGATGGCAGCCGCCTTCGCCAGCTGGTTGCTCTTGCCTTCGACGAAACCATCGAAGGTGAAATCTGCATTGATGCGGCTGCCCAGCACCGTCGGCAACAGCTTGCGCGACTTTGCGGCCGCAGCGCCGGCGGCATCATGCGCGCCGTTGCCGGAAACCACCGCCGCAGGCGCCACCACCCCGGCGCGGGTACCCACATCCAACACCACCTCCGGCGCAAAGCCGTCGGCAAAGGCCAGGGTGAGTTCCTTGATCCGCGGCAGCAGGTTTTGCGCCAACCATTCGATGACATAACGGTTCGGCGCCAGCAGACGCATCTCATGGCCGCGCTCCACCGCCTGCAGGGGCCGCACCCAGGTGTTGAATTGCTGCTCCGGGAGTTCGCCCTCCAGCACTCGCAGACAGCGGTTCCATAGCGACTCCGGCAAGAGCGCTCTCCTAGAGAAAACGACGGGGCAAATAAACGAAAGGGCAGGGAGTCTAGCTGCAACTTGGAGAACCGTCTATTGACACATCCATGCTCGCTCAGTACCCTTGCCGCCCCTAGTAAATCGACCCAGACCATTGATTTGGCCTGGGGTTTTTTGCCCGAGTCGCGCTATGAAACGTACATTCAACCCCAGCAATCTGCATCGTGCCCGTACCCACGGATTTCGTGCCCGCATGGCAACGAAAAGCGGGCGCGCATTGCTGGCCCGTCGTCGCGCGAAGGGCCGCAAGAAACTCTGCCCGTAATTTCCTCTCAGAGCTCGACCGATCCGTAAACTGACGTTCGAGCCGCGCAAGCGTTTGCATCAGCCGGCCGAATTTCGTGACGTGCAGAAACATGGCCGTCGCTTCGCGGATGCATTCTTCAGTCTGTCGGTTCTGGTGAATCAGCAAACGCACGCGCGGTTGGGGTTGAGCATCGCTACGCGCACCTTCGGCTCCGCAGTTGCCCGCAATCGCATCAAGCGGCTGGCGCGCGAGTCCTTTCGCCTGAACCAACACTGCTTGCCGCCCGTTGATGTCACCGTCTCTGCTCGCGAAGCGGCCCGATCGGCTAAAGTTGGCGACCTTCGCGCGAGTCTGGAAAAGCATTGGAAAACGATCACCCAAAAATGCTGAAGCCTCGCCACATCGCGCTGTGGACGATTCGCGGCTACCAGCTCGCCATCAGTCCCATGCTGGGAAATCGATGCCGCTTTTACCCCAGCTGCTCCTGCTACGCACACACGGCCATCGAGCGCCACGGTGTGTGGCGCGGCAGCTGGCTCGGCCTGCGCCGCATTTTACGATGTCATCCCTTCAATCGGGGCGGCTACGACCCTGTGCCGGATGAGAGACCGACCAATGCCTAATATTCGCCTGCTGCTCTGGGGTGCCTTTGCAGCCATTTTGTTCTTGAACTACGAAACCTGGGTTCACGACTATGGACCGGCGCCCGCACCCGTTGTCGCGACCAGCCAGGGGTCCGGTGCATCGGCCCCCGTGTCCCAGCTCGGTGATTCCGTCCCGCAAGCCGCCAGCGCGGCCGCCGCGACGCCCGCCAGCGACAGCGCGCCGGTCACCCCAGCGGCAGCGCCCGCGACGGACGCAGCGGAAACCACCGCGGCATCGAGCGCCATTCATGTGGTCACCGATGTGCTCGATATGACGATCAACACCAAGGGCGGCGAACTCGATCACGCCGACCTGCTGCTCTACCCGTTGCACAAAGATACGCCCCACGTGCCGGTGACTTTGCTGACGCAGCAGCCGCCGAATGCGCGCTATGTAGTCCAGACCGGCTTGGCGGGCCCTGCCGGCGCACCTGCTCCGACTCATCTGGCCACCTGGAGCAGCGCCCAGTCCAGCTATACGCTGGACCCCACGGCCAATGAGTTGCGCGTGCCGCTGACGTGGACCGACGGTGCCGGCCTGACCGTGACCAAGACCTTCGTGTTCGCCCGCGGGCAGTATTCGATCGGACTTGACTACGACATCAAGAACGACGGAACGGCAGCGAAAACGCTGACCCCATACTCACAGATACTGCGGCACTGGGAGCATGCCTCGCGCTCCTATTTCGACGTCGAGACCTACTCGTTCAAAGGACCGGCTGTCTACGACGGCACCAAGTCCAAGGATTTGAACGTCGAGAACGAAACCGATTCCAAGTACAGCGCCACCATCACCAATGGCTGGCTGGCCTCGTTGCAACATCAGTTCGTTGCCGCCATCGTGCCGCCCCCCGGGCAGGCGTACCAATACGCGCTGCAGGTCAAGAACAACGACTACGTGATGTCCGCGACGGGACCGGCGATTCAGATACCCGTGGGCGGGAGCTCGAAGCTTCACGAGCAATTGTTCGTGGGACCGAAGTTGCAATCTCAGTTGGCTGCAACCGGGCGCAATCTGGAGCGCACGGTCGACTTCGGCATCCTGACCGTGCTGGCGCAGCCGCTGTTCACCGGCCTCAATTGGGTGCACAGCATCATCGGCAACTGGGGTTTCTCCATCATCATCGTGACGGCGCTGATCAAGCTGATTTTTTATCCCTTGAGCCAGGCCAGCGGGCGTTCCATGGCCAAGATGCGGGCCGTGGGTCCGCGCATGAAGCAGATCCAGGAAACCTTCAAGGATGACCGCGAGAAATTGGGTCGCGCCATGATGGATCTGTACAAGAAGGAAAAGATAAATCCGGTGGCGGGCTGTCTTCCGACCTTGGTGCAGATACCGGTTTTCATCTCCTTCTATCGAGTCCTGCTCGAGAGCGTGGAAATGCGCCAGGCGCCTTTTCTGCTCTGGGTAAACGATCTCTCGGCGCGAGACCCCTTCTTCGTGCTACCCCTGTTCATGGGAGCGGCGATGTTCGCGCAATTCAAACTGAATCCGCCGCCGCCGGACCCGATGCAAGCCAAGGTGATGCAGTTCATGCCGCTGATCATGACCGGCATGATGGCCTGGTTCCCCTCCGGCCTGGTGCTGTACTGGCTGACCAACACCGTGTTGTCGATGCTGCAGCAGTATCGCGTCAATAAAGTGGTCGAAAGAGAGACCAACAAGCCGCGCAACTGACCGTGACCGGCCCCGATACCATCGTCGCCATCGCCACTGCCCCCGGGCGTGGCGCGGTCGGGGTGATTCGAGTCTCAGGTCCGCACGCGCCGCGCGTGGCAGAGCAACTGCTCGGCACCGTGCCGGCGCCGCGCAAGGCCACCTTGGCGCGATTTTCCGATGCCGCCGGCGAAGCCCTGGATCAGGGCCTGGCTTTGTATTTCCCGGCTCCGGCCTCGTTCACCGGCGAGCACGTACTGGAGCTGCAGGGGCATGGCGGCGCGGTGGTATTGGATCTACTGCTGACCCGTCTGCTGGAACTGGGTTGCCGCATGGCTCGCGCCGGCGAGTTCAGTGAACGAGCCTTTCTCAACGGCAAGATGGATATTGCACAAGCCGAGGCCGTCGCCGACTTGATCGATGCCGGATCGGCGGCGGGCGCCCGCGCGGCGGTGCGTTCCATGCAGGGCGCTTTCTCTGCGCGTGTGCATGCGCTGCAGGCGCAGATCACCGCACTGCGCGTCTTCGTCGAGGCCGCCATCGATTTTCCCGATGAAGAACTGGAATTCTTGCCGACCGAGGCATTGGCAGACCGTCTGCATCAAATCTTCGATGCCTTCGACGCCATCACGGCCGCTGCGCGCCAGGGAGCGCTGCTGCGCGAAGGCATCACGGTGGTCATTGCAGGTAAACCCAACGCCGGCAAATCCAGTTTGCTGAATCGACTTGCAGGCGAGGAGGTGGCCATCGTGACCGACGTCCCGGGCACCACCCGCGACCTGCTACGCCGCCAGATCCACCTCGATGGCATGCCGGTGAATCTGGTCGATACCGCGGGTCTGCGCCCGACGCTGGATGCCATCGAAGCCGAAGGGGTGCGCCGCGCCACCGTGGAAATCTCGCGCGCCGATCGTGTGCTGTATCTCATCGACGCCGCCGCCACCCCGGAGCCGCTGGAGGCGTCACTGTCGCAATTGCCGGCGGGGGTCCCCGTGACCCTGGTGTTCAACAAAATAGATGTCACCGGCCAACCACCGCATCGGGATGAGTCGAGCCAACCGCCGCGGTTGCGCCTGAGCGCGCGCGACGGCGCCGGCCTGGAAGGGCTGCGCCAGCATTTGAAAAGCGTTGCGGGATTTCAACCGGTCGATGCCGGAGCGTTTGCCGCCCGGCGGCGCCACCTTGACGCCTTGGCGCGGGCGCGTGCCTCGGTTCGAACCGCGGCCGATGTGCTGCAGAGCTCGCGGGCTTTCGAATTGTTTGCAGAGGATTTGCGCCTGGCGCAGCGTGCCTTGGGAGAAATCACGGGCGAATTCACCAGCGACGACCTGCTGGGAGCGATCTTCAGCAGTTTCTGTATCGGCAAATAGCGGGACGTCCGAGGACGTCCGGAGGCACCGTGGCACCCATGGGGGCACAGTAACAAGGCTGCCCCTGGACGACCGGCAAGGCGGCGGCACCGTCGCGGCGTTTGCTAACCTCTGGTACGCCGACGTCGTGATCGGGACCAACAGCAAGCCGCACAACATCCGTCGCGTCCTCGACAAGGACGTGCTGCCCGATCGGCGACAATCCCGTAGTCGACGTCACCATCCCGGACATCCTCGCGATCACCGACGCCGTAAAGGCCCGCGGCGCGGACCAGATGGCCCTCCGTACCCGCAACGTCATCAAGCGGCTCTTTGCGTTATGCGATAGCGCGCGGCAAGACGCGGTTCAACCCGGCCGCCGCCATCGAGGCGCGGTTCATCGCGACGGCGCGTAGCCGCGACGTGGCGCTCTCGCAAGCTGAGATCGGCCAGCTACTGCGCGGCATCTACCAGTCCTCGATCCGTCTGCAGTACAAGCTGGCCCTGCACCTACTGGTGCTGTGCATGATCCGCAAGGGCGAGCTGATCGGCGCGCGCTGGGACGAGATCGACTTCGAAAAGTCGGAATGGCTGATACCGGCGGGACAAGCCGCACCTGGTGCCATTGTCCAAACAAGCGGTCGCGATGTTCGAGGAGTTGACGGGGCTCGCCAGCAAGTCGCCGTGGGTGCTGCCGAGCCGCAAACACGCTCAAGGAGCCGATTGCCCACAGCACGTGGAATCAGGCCATCCGATCGTTGGACCTCGGCATCCGCGACTTCATGATCCACGACTTCCGCCGCACCGCCTCTACCCAGATACACGGCGGGCTTCAATTCCGACTGGATCGAGAAGGCACTCGCCCACGAGCAGAACGGCGTGCCGGGCGTCTACAACAAGGCCGAGTACCTCGCTCAGCGACCGGAGATGTTGCAGTGGTGAGCGGACCTCGTGGACGCGCAGATCGAGGAAGGGAGGAAGGTGGTGATCGGGCGTTTCGGGAAGGCGTTTCAGGCGGCGTGAGCGTCTTTCCACATGCGGCCGCAGTGATCGAACCGGAAGCCCGCCTTCGTGCTTGCGCTCTGAATCAGGTGCGTCGGGCCATTGCAGCGACCTTCGGATGCCACAGTTCAATTCGACCCGGAGTCGACGGATCTTTGGCAACATCACCCGGCGCCGGCCGGTAAACCTTGGCGATGTACGGGGGCTCATGCCGCTCAAGGAAATTCAGGATGCGCCCCTTCGTAGCCAGGAACGCTCGTGCCAGGTCTGGATAGGGCGCATGGCCCACGATCACCAGCAATGCCACGCCGTACTGCATCACGGTCGCCAATTCGTTCGGCTTGTAGCGAATGCGCCCGTCATGGGTAAGCGCGATCCAGCGCTTCGCGCCGATCTCGCGCAGCCACTCTTCATCGGAAGTATCGGGCCGGAAGTGATCCGCGTGCCGTTCCACCGCCAAGCCGCCGGCCCGCAGGATCTCAGGGAATTTCTTGCCGAGGTCGCGGTCCGTGAAAAAGACCCGACCGGAGTTCACGCGGCGCGCTCGTAGAGCACGGCCTCCATGATCTCTTCCGAAGACAAGTCGTAGTCTTCGGCCAGATCAGTGACCGATTCGCCGGCATCCATGCGTTCGACAATGGCCCCAGTCGTGATGCCCTTTTGAGCTAGGACCGGCCTTCCAAAGGCCACATGCGCGTCGATGGCGATAGGCCTCGCTGCTCCGATCACATCACCGGAGGTCACAGGGAACAGTCGAACCGGAAACTTCCAATCATCCCATTCGACCCGGGCCAGGTGCACGTCGAACAGACGACGCATAGCCACCTGCCCCGAAGCAGACAGTTCGATCAGCTGGCCATACCGCTCCAACAGCAACTTACCGGCATCCGTGCGCAGCTCCGGGCTCAAAAGCAGCCTCTCAATATTGAGGGTCTGCCCGGCATAACGGATTGCGCGGCGCAGGGCATCCATCTTCACCGCGTGATCGGTTCGCAAGGAGCGCAGTACGTGGGCTTCGATCAAGTTCCAGAAGGACAGCGTCGGCGGAGGATTTTTCGCAGGGCGAATGAGCGGACTCGAGTGGGCAGTGCCGGTTCCCTTAGGATAAGGACGTCCCACAACCCAAGAGCGGAGCGTGGCGGGCGCCACCTTGAGGTAGCGGGCGGCTTCGGCGACGCTGTACGCCGGCTGGCTCCGAATGTCCGTCTTTAACACCATCTTGAAATTGCGCTCCTGCGACTCTGGAGGCACTTCTCATATTGTACCGGCCATGGCGGGTTAGGCCCAACTTTCATTGGCGAGCAGGGCGATTCAGCGTGTCATTTCCAATTCCCGAGCGCGGCGACTGCGAGCCTGTTCGAGCAATCCGGCCATGAGCCACTCCCGCTCCGGAGTACTGAAGCGCATTAAGTTGCTGGCCTGCCCAAGTGTGAAGTGGTCCGACTACAACCGTACCGAGCAGCTACTACGCAGGCGAAGTTGGGCCCCGCGCAACTTGGTACTTGGCGAGAATCGACTCGACATACTGGTCGGCTGTCATGCCAGCGGCGCTCCAGTACATTGAATAAATGGTTGAGACAAGGCGCGAGACTATGCTCGGGCGCCCCGCGATTCCCGCGCCGCAGGGAGCGTTGCCTGGTACGGCACCGCGAATTGGATGGGAAAGCCATCTCATCGCAGTTCGGTTTCACGGCTCGGCTGGGCCGCGGGGAATTGGACGGAAGCCGAGGTCGATTCATAAGGCGACCTGCAGATGTGCCCCCATAGGTGCCCCACCTCAGGTCACATCTCCCGGCAGATTCCTAACCCATCAGCGAGTTCGTTAGACTCCCGAGCTTTTGCATCGGCAAATAGCCCGCAGTGAACTAGCTTGGCTAGCTATAGCTAGTACTAATACAGTCGATGCTTGCCCTGATCCAAATCCAGCTCAGGCTTTTCGACTTCGATGGATCGGGACAGCACCGCGAGGATGCCTAAGACCGTCAATACCGCGAAGGTCACGCCGGCGGTGGCCAGGGGGAACTTCCAAAACAGCACCAGCATGGTCGCAGAGGATACGGCGAGCATGCTAATGAACACGGCAACACTTCTGCGCCCAGACGATTTAACGGTCATGCCAGCCATCTCCCCCATCGACGATATTCAACTCTTACCAGCGATTATACATATTGCCTGGTCGAAAACTATACAGCAAAGCCCCTAATCGGGGATTCTATCGAACGACCCCGGCGATTGCCCTCGGCTAAGGGTATATCATCATCCCAGCATTGTTTCACGCCGCCAATGCCGCGCCGTCAAAATGAACAAAACCAGTGCAAGGCCGATCGATGCAGCCGCCGACACCAGCACGTCCAGCACCGAAACACCCTCGTCCTTGAGAATGCTGGTCATGAGCAAGTGCTGGCTCAGGGACGGGATGAACATCAGCGAAGGCTTGGTTTTGAGCGAGTAAATGCTGGCAAAAGCGATGGGCAGGGTCGGCACCAGCAGCACCATCGACAGGTAGGTCTGCGCCTCGCGGTAGGTGCGCGTGAAGGATGCAACCAAGGTCATGAGGGTGGCGCCCAGCGGAACGAAGGGCAGGCAGATCAAGAAAAACATGCCCGCTGTGGCAAAACCCAAATTGGCGCTCATGCCGACCCGCTCCAGCGGCACGAAGCGGAAAGCCACCACGAACGCCGCCAGACTCAGCCCCAAGGAAATGCACATATAGGCGCATGTTGCGAGAACCTTTCCGCCAACCAAGGCGGAACGGGACACCGGCAGACTGAGCAAGGCTTCGAGCGAGCCGCGTTCGCGTTCGCCGGCGGTCGAATCGATGGCCAGATACAACCCGCCCATCAACAGGGCAAACAGCACGAAATAGGTCATGAAGCCGAGTACCACGACGGCCCGGCCGGTGGGCGTGGCCACATCGACCTCGTTCACCGCCACCGGTACGGCAATCGTCGGATTCACACCGCGAATCTGCAGCCGCTGTTGCGCAATGCTGCTGGCATAGGCGCTCAACACCTGCCGCGCGCGATCCGCGATCTTGCGTGTCTGCGAATCGGAGCTGTCGGCGAACAGCAGCACCGGCGCCGGCATCGCCGATGAGAACAGCTTGGGGTATTCCTCCGGCACCATCACGATCACCGGTGTGTCATGTCCCCTGCGCACCACCGCGCGCGCGCCGGCTTCGGTGTATTCCTTCTTGGTGAGTTGCGCACCGTGCGATTCAAGGAAGCGCGTCAGACCGGGGGCGTAAGCACTGCCCGAAATGGTGACCTTGAGCGGATCATCGGCCTCGACCACGCTCTGTTCCAACATGCGGGAGATCATCAGTCCGAACAGCAGCGGACCGAACAGCGGGCCGAACACAATGGCCGACAGCAAGGTGCGGCGGTCGCGCAGATTGTCCAGGAATTCCTTGCGGAACACGGTGAACAAGGTGCGCATCAGCCGACCCCGTCCGTGTTGCCGAGCACCTGCAAAAATGCTTCCTCCAAGGTTGCAGCGCCGCTGCGTTCGCGGATTTCGAGCGGCGTCGCATCGGCCAGCACCCGCCCACCGCCGATGATGATCACGCGGTCGCAAAGCGCCGCCACCTCCTGCATGACATGCGATGAAAACAACACGCAGCGCCCCTGCGCCTTGAGGCTCAGCAACATTTCGCGCAAGTTGCGGATTGCCATCACATCCAGGCCATTGGTGGGTTCGTCGAGCACCACATTGCCGGGGTCGTGAACCAGCGCGCGCGCCAGAGCCACCTTGATGCGCTGGCCCTGGGAGAAACCTTTGGCGCGCCGGTCGATGAAGCTATCCATGTCGAGCGCGCGCGTGAGGTCGGCGATTCGCGCTCTGCAATCCTTCTGGCGCATGCCATGCAGGGCGCCGAAGTATTCGATGTTCTCGCGGGCGCTCAAATGGTTGTACAGCCCCGCCGCGTGCGGCAGCACGCCCAGATGCGCACGCGCCCTGGAGGTCTCGCCGAGAATGTCCATGCCATCGATGGACGCCTTGCCGCTGTCGGGGGTGAGGACGCCATACAGCATGCGCAGACAGGTCGACTTCCCGGCGCCGTTGGCGCCCAGCAAACCGGTGATCTCGCCGTCGCGCGCGGCAAACGACACCTCGCGTGCAGCCTCTATCTTGCCGAACCGCTTGCTCAATCCAAAGGCTTCGATCACGGCGCAGGTCCCGCCATGCTCACGAAAAACGGTGTTGCGCCGTGCTGTTCCAGGCAGGTCGAATCCAGCTTGTCCGGGTCGGCACTATCGAGAAATGCAGCCATCAGGCGCGGCACGCAGGAAGTGCCCAGTTGGCCGTGGCCCTCGCCGCTCAACACCAGGTGTCTGCGCCGTGTCAGGCCGCGCGCCACGCGTTCGGCGGCTGCCGGCGGCGTGACCGGATCGGCCTCGCCGGACAGCAGCAAAGTGGGCACATCGCTGTGCAAGACGCTATGCAGATCCGGATCTACCGGGCCTCTCGGCCACAACCGGCAGACCTCCTGAAACACGTCGACCAATTCGGCCCCCATGTAGGTTCGCTCCAGCGCCGTTCGATCGATGTTGGCGGCGTTGTAGAAAGGCACGTCCTCGCTGCAAATCACGCTGTACTGCATGCCGTTCGCCAGCATTTCGTTGATCTGACGCGTCGTCATGATGGTTTGCGCCGCAAGCGGCGCCAGGCTGCCGCGCGGATCATCCAGCACGCTGCGTGCGCCCTGATGAATCAGAGTCGGCAGGAGCGCGGCGCCGGCCGAACTGTAGGAAAGAAGCCGCAGACCCGCTGCCAGGAAATTATGGTTGAATTCGATTTGCTTCGGCTCGCCGCTATTGGGATCGTCAACGGTGATCGCGGTTTGATGCGTGCCGAACTGCCGCAGCAACACCCCGAGATCCTGGCTCAGATCCGGATAGGCGGCATTGCATTCCGCGGTGTGCTGACAGCGGGCCACGATGAGGTTCAACGCATGGTCGGCATCGCGCGCAATTTCCGGACCCAGCACCTCCTCGGGATACAGCACGCCATCCAGAATGACGGCATGCGAATGCTCGGGAAAGCGGCGCATGTATTGTTCGGCGACGCGGGTGCCGTACGAGCCTCCATACAGATCGATCTGCGCGAAGCCCATGGCAGCGCGCAGCGCATCCAGATCCTGCACCGCGATGCTGGTGGTATAGAAGCGCACGCGCGGCCCAAGCTTGGCGAGGCATTCTGTGGTTGCCTGGTGTATCGCGGGCAATGGATCGGCCGGCTGTTGCCAATCTTCCGGATATTCGCATGACAACAGACTCGACTTGCCGGTGCCGCGTTGATCGAGCAATACGATGGCGTGATTGCGGTTGATGCGCGCAAAGGCTCCGGCCACGGCAACATAGGTTTGCACGGCGCCCTGGCCGGGACCGCCGGCCAATATGAACAGGGGCGCCGCCAGGCTGCGGCGGTTCAACGCGGGGACCACGGCGACATTCAGGTCGATGTTGCCCGCATCCGGATGCTCCCGATCCAGCGGAACCGACAGGCTCCCGCAGCGCGCAGCCAGGGAATTCAAATGCAAGGGATGCTCGATGCGGCATTCATGCAAGGGCAGCGTCGATGATTCCGCCGCGGTCGCCGGGCCATGCCACAAGGCCCACAGACTCGCGACGCACCCAGTCAGCGGTCCCCTGATGTTGCGCATGCCACCTCCCATGTGCAGATTGTAGGGGATTCGCCACCCATAGCTGCCCTCAACTTGATAGATTTGCGGCCCAGTTGGACTTTCAAGAAGAGAATCATATGACGGTAATTCGCGAAGCCGATGTGATTGACAGCGTCGCCGATGCCTTGCAATACATCTCGTACTACCACACGCCGGACTTCATTCGCGCCATGGGCAAAGCCTACGCAGTGGAGCAGAGCCCGGCGGCACGCGATGCCATCGCGCAAATTCTCACCAACTCACGCATGTGCGCAGAAGGCCATCGGCCCATCTGTCAGGACACCGGCATCGTCGTGGTATTCGTCAAAGTAGGGATGGGTGTGACCTGGGATGCAACACTCGACCTCGAGGCCATGATCAATGAGGGCGTGCGCCGCGCCTACCTCAATCCGGACAACAAGCTGCGTGCCTCCATCGTCGCGGACCCGGCCTTCAAGCGCGGCAACACCCGCGACAATACGCCTGCCGTGATCCACACGGAATTTGTACCGGGCGGCGAAGTCGAGATCACGGTCGCAGCCAAAGGCGGCGGTTCCGAAAACAAATCCATGTTCGCCATGCTCAACCCCTCGGACTCGGTGGCCGATTGGGTGTTGGAGATGGTTCCCGAAATGGGCGCGGGATGGTGTCCTCCAGGCATGTTGGGCGTAGGGATAGGCGGCAGTGCCGAAAAGGCCATGTTGCTCGCGAAGAAGTCCTTGATGGATCCCATCGACATGGGCGAATTGCTCAAGCGCGGCCCGAAAAATCAACTGGAACAGCTGCGCGTGGAGATTTATCAGCGTGTCAACGCGCTGGGCATCGGCGCGCAAGGTCTCGGCGGCTTGACCACCGTGCTCGACGTGAAGGTGCTGGACTATCCCACCCATGCAGCATCGCTGCCGGTTGCGGTGATCCCGAACTGCGCGGCCACTCGGCACATTCATTTCACATTGGACGGATCGGGGCGCGCGTCATTGCAGCCGCCCGATCTGGAACTATGGCCCAAAGTGACGTGGCATGCCGATGCCGGCGCACGTCGTGTATCGCTCGATGGCTTGACGCGAACCGAGATCGAAACGTGGAAACCCGGAGAGCGGCTGTTGCTGTCCGGAAAAATGCTGACGGGCCGCGATGCGGCCCATAAGAAGATTTGCGCGCTGCTCGAGGCAGGCAAGCCGCTGCCCGACGGATTGGATTTCACCGGCCGCGTCATCTACTACGTCGGGCCCGTGGATCCGGTGGGCGCCGAAGTGGTGGGACCGGCGGGGCCGACCACCGCAAATCGCATGGATCGATTCACCGACACGATGTTGGAAAAATCCGGATTGCTGGCCATGGTGGGCAAGGCGGAGCGCGGACCGGAGACCGTGGCCTCGATTGCGAAGCATCGTTCTGCTTATTTGATTGCAGTCGGAGGCGCGGCCTTCCTGGTTTCAAATGCAATTCGCTCCTCGCGTGTGATCGCGTTCGCAGAATTGGGAATGGAAGCCGTTTATGAATTCGACGTAAAGGACATGCCGGTTACTGTGGCGGTAGACTCCCGCGGCGATTCGGTCCATGAAAGCGGACCGAAGCAATGGGCGGGGAAATTCGCGGGAATTCCAGTGTCGGTTGAATAGATATATCAAAATCCTGTGTCAACCGAATTCCCGACCACGCAGTTCTGCAGGCACAGGAGGAATACATGAACAACACGGTTAAGTTTGCACTTGCTTCTACTTTTCTACTCAGCTCTGGATTGATGACGGCTTGCGTTGCGGCACCCCCGCCGCGCACCGTGGTCGTGGCGCAGGCGGGACCTGCCCACCCGGCGTATCTGCATGCATTGAGCGATCTGCGCTCGGCGCGTTGGTTGATCGAGCATCGTCCGGGAGACTGGGCGCAGACCAACGATGAGGTTGAAGCCGTGCGTCAAATCGACGCGGCCATCAACGACATCAAACAAGCCGCAATCGACGACGGTAAGAACCTGAACGATCATCCGCCCACCGATGCGCACTTCGACAATCGCGGCCGCATTCACGAGGCATTGCGCTTACTGCGCCAGGCGCGTGCCGATGTTGCGCGTGAGGAAGACAATGGCTATGCGCACGGCTTGCGCAATCGCGCGGTCGGTCATATCGATGCAGCGATCGGCGCGACCCGCAACGTGTTCCACGAATGATTGGGTTCGTTCAGCTTCAATATTTGATTGAGCAGCCGTAAGGCTTGGTGAGCGCGTGGGGCGGGGCTTTGCCCTGCTCCACCGCCACCATCGCCTCTTTGAGATAGGGTTCCGCCTTCGCGATATCGCCCGCATCGGTGGTGGCCAAACTGTCCATGCCGCCCATGTATTGCAGCGTGCCGTTCCTGTCGATGACGAACATATGGGGCGTGGTCTTTGCGCCGTAGAGTCTGCCTACCGTGCCGCTGGGATCCAACAAAACCGCCGTGGGCGCGGCCTTGCGTGATTGCGTCAGCACGTCGGCCGCGGGACCGTTGACATAGCCCTGCTTGCCGGGCGCCGATGAAACGATGCTCAACCAGATCACCCCGTCGCGCTGCGCCAAAGCCTGCACGCTTTGCATGTTGCCGCTGTCGTAGTGCTTGCGTGTAAAGGGGCAGTCGGCGTTGGTCCACTCCAACACCACCGTCTTGCCGTGATACTGGCTGAGCTGAATCTGCGTTCCCTTGCTGTCCTGGGCGGTGAAATCGGGGGCCGGCTGGCCAATCTGCAACGCCGGACTGGCGGCCGTGTCGAGAATGCCGACCATGCCCGCCAATGCCACGATGATGGCAGCGGCAGCCGCCATCCCGTGACCACCGCGATCTTCCAAATCCCGCTTCATGAAGGATTAGTTCCTTCCTCACCGCAGATGGTTCCCTGGCGCTTTCCGCGCCCAGCGATTAGAGTACGCGCCGGCTCAAAAAGCGAGTAGATTCAGCGTCATGCGTTTTTCCAGAGAGTATGCGGTCATTGTCATTGGCGGCGGTCACGCCGGCACCGAAGCGGCGTTGGCGGCCGCCCGCATGGGACAGGACACGCTGCTGCTGACCCATAGCATCGAGACGCTGGGCCAGATGAGTTGCAATCCCGCCATCGGCGGTATCGGCAAAGGTCACCTGGTCAAGGAGATCGACGCACTGGGGGGCGCCATGGCGCTTGCGACCGATCAAGCGGGAATCCAATTTCGCACCTTGAATGCCAGTAAGGGAGCGGCGGTAAGGGCCACCCGTGCGCAAGCCGATCGCCAGCTGTACAAACGCGCGATTCGCTCGATGCTCGAGCGTCAGCCGCACCTGAAGCTGTTTCAGCAAGAGGTGGCCGATCTTCTGTTGGAGGGAGAACGCGCAGTCGGCGTCGTCACACAGAGTGGTATCGAATTCCGCGCGCGCGCCATCGTTCTGACGGTCGGCACGTTTTTGGGCGGCCGCATTCACATCGGGCTGGAGAATCATCCGGGCGGCCGGGCCGGCGATCCTCCATCGCTGAAACTGGCGGCCCGCCTGCGCGAATTGAATCTGCGCGTCGGTCGGTTGAAGACCGGCACGCCGCCACGCATCGATGGGCGCAGCATCGACTTCTCGGCCATGCGCGAGCAGCACAGCGACCAGCCGCGGCCGGTGTTTTCCTATCTCGGCACCCGCGCGATGCACCCGCAACAACTGCCCTGCCACATCACCGCCACCAACGCGCGCACCCATGACATCATCCGCGCCGCCGCGTCGCGTTCGCCGATGTTCACCGGGCTGATCGAAGGTGTCGGTCCGCGCTACTGCCCCTCGGTGGAGGACAAGGTGGTGCGCTTCGCCGGCAAGCAGTCGCACCAGATTTTCGTCGAGCCCGAAGGCCTGGACACGCACGAAATCTATCCCAACGGCATATCCACCAGCCTGCCATTCGATGTGCAGCTTGAATTCGTGCGCAGCATCGCCGGCTTCGAGAACGCGCACATCACGCGGCCTGGGTATGCCATCGAATACGATTTCTTCGACCCTCGCGATTTAAGTCACAGCTTGGAGAGCAAACACCTGGCGGGGTTGTTCTTCGCGGGGCAGATCAATGGCACAACCGGCTACGAAGAAGCCGCGGCGCAAGGATTGCTGGCCGGCGCAAATGCGGCGCTTGCCGCACAAGCGCTGCAACCGTGGTGTCCCAACCGCAGCGAAGCCTATCTCGGTGTATTGGTCGACGATCTGATCACACGCGGCGCGCCCGAACCTTATCGCATGTTCACCAGTCGCGCCGAATACCGCTTGTCGCTGCGGGAAGACAACGCAGATCTGCGGCTCAGCACTCGAGGCCGCGCGCTCGGACTGGTCGATGATGCACGTTGGGATTTTTTCCAGCGAAAGCGCGACGCCGTGGAGCAGGAGATGCAGCGGTTGAGCACGACCGTGATACTCCCCGGGCAGGTCGACCAGCCCTTGCTCGAGAAGTTGGGCGGTCCGCTGCCGCGAGAGGCGCATGCCATCGATCTGCTGCGCCGTCCGGAGATTTGTTTCGACGACTTGCGGCATGCAGCTGCCTCGGAGCGCCCGGCATGGCAGGACGACGAACGGCTGTGCGAGCAAGTCAAGCTGCAGGTGGATGTGCAGGCCAAGTACTCCGGATATCTGAAACGTCAAAATGAGGAAATCGAACGGCAAGTGCGCCATGAGGAGCTGCGTTTACCGCCCGAACTGGACTACGCACAAGTCAGCGGCCTGTCGAACGAAGCGCGACAGCGGCTGGCCGATGTTCGGCCGGAAACCTTGGGACAGGCGGCACGGATTCCGGGACTGACCCCGGCAGCCGTGTCGTTGCTGCTGGTTCATTTGCGCAAGCGCGATCGCGCTGCGTAGGCGGGTGCCGAGGCCGGCGACGCTGGTTCTCGCCGGCTTGAGTCTGGCCATGCTGATGAGCGCCTGCGGCCAGCCAGGCGCGGGTGAGCCTGCAATCGACCCCGCGCGAGTCATGCGAAAGGGCAACGGCGCGGAACCCGAAAGTCTCGACATCCACCGCGCCCGTTCGGAACCCGCCTTGAGCATTTTGCGGGACCTTTACGAAGGTCTCACCGAACTCAGTCCCAGCGGCGCAGCGGTTCTTGCGGCCGCCGACCGCTGCAGCATCTCCGCTGACGGCAAGACCTATCGGTTTCATGTGCGTGAAGACGCTCGATGGTCCAATGGCGATCGCGTGAGCGCCGCGGATTTCGTTGCCGCCTGGAGGCGGCTGCTCGATCCGCGCACCGCGGCGCAATACTCGCAATTGCTGGCGCCGATCCGAGGTGCCCGGGCGATTTTTACAGGAGCAGCCGATCCGTCGACATTGGCCGCCCAAGTCCTGGATGACGGCGTTCTCGAAGTGCAGCTGGAACATCCCACGCCTTACTTCATGGCGTTGCTTTCCCATCCCGCCGCCTTTCCCATCCATCGCGCCACGCTGGCGGCCCGCGGCAACGCCTTCGCCAAGCCCGGCGTCATGGTGTCGAACGGCGCCTTCGTTCTGGCGCGCTGGGATTTCGGTTCGCACCTGCGGGCCACCCGCAACCATTTCTACTGGAACGACGCGGCCACTCGGCTCGACGCCGTCGATTACTACTCCATCGCCGAGCCTGCCGCCGAACTCGCAGCGTTTCGCGCCGGACAACTGGACAGCACCGTGACCATTCCGAGTGAGCAATTTGCCATGGTCAAGCAACGGCTGACCAAGGAACTGCATCTGGCGCCGCAACTGGCGGTCTATTATCTGGGCTTGAATTTGCGCAAGGCGCCTCTGGCCGACTCGCCGGCGTTGCGCCGCGCACTGTCGATGGTGATCGACCGGCAACGCCTGGTGGATGCCGTGACGGGCATGGGCGAGACGCCGGCCTTCAGCCTCGTACCTCCGCAGGTGCTGAATTACACGCCATCCCTGCCGGATTACGCGGCCTGGCCGATTCAGCAGCGCATTGCCGCCGCCCGCGAGCTGCTGCGGACCGCGCGGCTGCCCGCGGCCGCGCTGCATTTGGAGCTGCGCTACAACAGCGGCGAACTTCACAGTCGTCTCGCCCTGGCAGTGGCGGCGATGTGGAAAGAGTCCTTAGGTGTCGATACCGATCTGCATGCCGAAGAATTCAAGGTGCTCCTGCAGGACTTGGAGCGCGGCAGCGTGGTGCAGGTATTTCGCGGCAGCTGGCTCGCGGATTACGACGATGCCTTCAGCTTTCTGCAAATGTTGCAGAGCGGGTTCGGCATCAATACACCGCACTACTCGAGTCCCAAGTATGATGCGTTGCTCGCCGCTGCCGCCGGTCAAGCGGATCCGCTGCAGCGGCGTGCCCTGCTCGAGCAGGCTGAGGGCACCATGCTCGCCGATCAACCGCTGATCCCGTTGTATTTCTATGTTGCAAAACACCTGGTGAATCAGCGCGTTCGAGGATGGCAGGACAATCCGATGAACGTGGTCTACGCTAAGGCCCTGAGCAAATCCGCACCCTAGAAGATGCCGCTATGAATTTCTATGATTTCGCCGTCGCCGCACTCGATGGCGGCGCCGACATGCTGGGACCGCTTCGCGGCAAGGTCACGCTGGCGGTGAATGTTGCCAGTCGCTGCGGCTACACACCGCAATACGCCGCTCTCCAGGAATTGTTCGACGAACTGAAAGACCGGAACTTCACGGTGGTCGGATTCCCCTGCAATCAGTTCGGTGCCCAGGAACCGGGAACTGCGGCGGAGATCCAGAATTTTTGCAGCATCAATTTCGGCGTAACTTTTCCGCTGTCCGCGAAGATTGAAGTCAACGGCGGCGGCCGGCATCCCTTGTATGCGTGGCTGACAGCTGCCGAAAATGGCTTTCCCGGCGATATCGGTTGGAATTTCGAGAAGTTTCTGATCGATCGGGATGGCCGGGTGAACCGCCGCTATCCGGCTGGAACCAAACCCACGGACCCGGGCCTGTTGCAGGATTTAGCCAACGTTTTGTAGCAATTTGCCCGGTCACTCTTTAACATCCACGGCAATTTGCACAGTTTGCATTCGGAGATGTCGATGGTTCGTGGATTGATGGCCAAGGCATGGCTTGCGGGCATTGCATTGGCTTCGATTGTCCCGCTGCCGGCGCATGCTGCGGGCGACCCCGCCTTGGGTCAGAAAAAGTTTTACACCTGCTACGGTTGCCACGGCATTCCGAACTACCGAAACGCCTATCCCGACTACAGCGTTCCGATGCTGCGTCACCAGAATGCCGCCTACTTGGTCGCAGCGCTGCAGGAATATCGCAGCGGCGAGCGGCCGCACGCCACCATGCACGCGCAAGCCGCATCGCTCAGCGATCAGGACATGGAGGACATCGCCGCCTACCTTCAGGGCGCCGAGCCGGTGAAACCCACCACCACCGTGGTCGGAACGACCCCGAAGCAGGTCGCGGCCTGCGTTGCCTGCCACGGCGACAACGGTCAGGGAATCGCTGCGACGCTGAATCCAAAACCGCCGGTGCTCGCCGGTCAACATGTCGATTATCTCGAACAGGCGCTGACTTCGTATCGCAACGGGCGCCGCAAGAATGTGGTGATGGACGGCATGGCGCAACTGTTGACCAGCGATGAAGATGTGAAAATCGCTGCGGCCTACTTCGCCGGCCAGCAATCGCCGCTCGCCACCGCAGGCGAGAACAGCAAGTAAGCTACTCCCGCAGCGTGGTCAGAAACTGCGCGAAGGTGGTGAAGTAAGCGTCGCGATTCGGCTGCTTCTGGTAGCCATGGCCTTCATCGGCGGCCAGCAGGTACCAGACGGTACCGCCTTTCGATCGCAGCTTGTTGACGATCGATTCCGCCTCCGACACCGGTACCCGCGGATCGTTCTTCCCATGAACGACCAGCAGCGGCTTGGAGATCCGGTCCGCATTGGTGAGCGGTGAAATGCGCCGCAGAAAGCTGCGCATTTCCGGATCGCGCTCGTCGCCATATTCCGCGCGCCGCTGATTCTGGCGATAGGGCGCCGTGTTCGTCAGGAAGCTCACGAAATCCACGATGCCGCTGACATCCACGCCGCCCCGCAGCCGATCGCTGTAATTCACCAAGGTCGCCAGCGCGAGATAGCCGCCGTAGGAACCACCCGAGACCACCACGTGCTTGGCGTCAAAATTGCCCTGCAGTCCGATCCAGATGATGAGCGCGCCTACGTCCTTGACCGCGTCTTCGCGCAACACGCCGTTATCCAAGGCCAGGTAGCTCTTGCCGTAGCCGGACGAGCCGCGCACGTTGGGCGCGACCACGGCGTAACCCAGTTCGTTCACCACGAACTGCAGCCAGGCGCTGAAGTACGGACGGTATTGACTCTCCGGACCGCCGTGCAAATCGATCAACACCGGATGCGGGCCGCCGCCGGCCGGTTCGTACACGAAGACCGGAATCTGCCGCGCCTTGCCGTCCACGCGGTCGAAGCTGGGAAACTGCGCGAGTCGCGGAACCACGAAGTGCTCCGCGGCGATGGGCCCGGTCTCGCTGGCTGTCCATGCCTCCAGCCGATTCTCGGCGAGTTCCAGCACATAGGCATCTTTGGGGCGGTTGGCCGCGGAAAATCCAAACGCGAGGCGCTTGCCCTCCGCGTCGAAACCCAGCGAACTGATGATGCCGGGGCTGGGTAGCCGCGGCGCGGTCAAATCCTGATGGCTGCGCAAATCCAGCAGATTGAGCTTGCTGACGCCGCCCTCATTGCTGACGAACGCAAGATAGTGGCCGTCCCGGGAAATCGAAAGTTCCTCGATGTCCCAAAGGATGTGATTCGACAACACGTTCTTCTCGCCGGTGAAAAGATTCACATAGCGCAGACGCGCGAACTCCGCTTCGCGATCCGATATCAGATACACGCCCTGGCCGTCGCGCGAGAATCTTGCGTCGCTGATGCCGACTTTGGCAGGCGCGGGTTCCACCTCGCGCTTCTGGCCACTGCTCAAGTCGACAACATAGAGGTAGCAATCGGCTATCGACAGCGACTTCAATACCAACAGCTTGCGATCGTCGGGCGACCAGTCGAGCACGCGCCAGGCGGCGCCGCTGTTGTCCCCCGCCATCGCCAAACGCGGCAGTGTGCCCGATTCCGGATCCACGATATCGACGTCGTAATTGACGCCATCGCGCGCATTGCTGGTGAAGGCGATTTCGCGGCCGGTATTCGACCAGACGGGAGAGCCGTTCTGCGACTTGCCGTCCGTCAGCAGCTTCGGCGATTGCCCGATGCGCTGATAATAAAGCTGCGAATTCTCGTTGCCGCCCACATCCTTGAGATAGGCGAAAGCCGAACGCCCGGGATCAGGTGAAAAGGCCCCCTGATGAATCGGCTCGTGCACGAAGGTCAATTGCCGACGGTCACCCGCCGCGCGTTCGACCAGGTGCAATTGCTCCACATCGCCGAACCGCGTGCTGATCAGCAATTGGCCCTTCGGCGACCAGCCCAGCGGCGAAGCCTGGCGTGCGCTCAAATAGCCGTCGAGCTTTTCGGTCAATTCGGCCGGTGCGGCGGGGATATTGTCGAAGGTGAGCGCGCCACGCTCGACCCGCGTCGCGGCGAATCCTGAAGTGATCAGCAGTAGGCATGCCGCCAGCAACGTGGGCGGACGATATAGTCGTGTCATGACTGGTATGTTCTCACATGACGAGGATAATGCAGACGATGGCAGCCTTCGAACATTTGGCGAAATCCTTCGACGTCGGCGATCTGCTGGACGATATCGCAAGTTCGGATCCGCCTGCGTATCTGCGGCGTTGTTTTGCGGAAGGCTGTGCGGCCCCCGTGTTGAACTGGGCCCGAGTCCAGCAGCTGGCCGTATGCGCCATGGTTCTGGATGCTTTGATCAACGACCGCGACTACGAAATATTCGAGCACGAACTCATCGCGGATTGGCGCATGCACTACGCCAAGGCCTGCGCGAAACTCAAGGATATCGCGGTCCAAGCCTTGCATCGCGTGCTGGAGCGCAACCGCCCGGAGGATCCCGGGGCGGTTGCCGAGCTCGAAACCTTGATGAGCCGTCTGGGCGGCGGCGCTTGATGAGGACGCAGATTTTATGTTTCGGGCTGTGTTTGACGGCGGCCTCCTGCGCCACTGCACCGCGGCAAGCGGTCGCGCCCCCTGTCGCCGCGCCCGCGCCGTTGGACCCCTCCTATGATTGGCATGTGCTGTTGAGCGCGCCCATGGGTAGTTTGCTGAAGGACATGCCGGTCACCCTGCACGAGGTGCTGCTGTTTCGCGACGAGGACAAGCGCCCGGACGACAAGCGTGCCGAGTCCAACGAAGGCGATTGCTACGCCATCGATGCATCCGCGCCGACTTTCATTGCCCGCGTGCCCGACGAATATCTGTTGTGCTTCAAGCACGACCGGCTTGCGCACATCGAGGCGACCGTGCGCGTGCCCGCTGATCAGGCGGACAAGGTTTTCAGCGATGCGTGCTCCTTGTGGTTCAAGAATGCGGCGCTGCCCGCGCCGATGATTCCAGCCGCGACGGCAGCCTCCGCCGCAACGTGCAGCGGCCAAGACGGTTCGTCGCTGTTCAGCGGACGCCTGGAAGCCGAGCCGGATCAAGCCGACCAGCCCTTATCGATCAACATCGACGCTGCGGAACAGCGCTGACTGCGTGCGCGACTCCGAACGCGAAACGCTCATCGCCGGTGCGAAGGAAATCGGCATCGACTTGAGCGCGGCGCGTGCGGAAGTCCTGCTGCGGCTGGTCGATGAACTGGAGCGGGCCAATGCCCAATTCAATCTGACCGCAATCCGCGATCGTCATGGGATGCTGCACAAGCATGTTCTCGACAGCCTGAGCGTGCAGCCTTATCTGCGCGGCGAACGCATGGCGGACGTGGGTACCGGCGCGGGCTTTCCAGGGCTGGCATTGGCGGCGGTCAATCCCGAGCGGCATTTCACTCTGATCGAGGCAACGGGCAAGAAGGCCCGGTTCGTCGAGCACACCGCGGCGGCGCTCGATCTGCGCAATGCCCAGGTGGCGAATGTACGCGCAGAAACCTATAGGCCGTTCGAACTTTTCGATACAGTGATGGCGCGGGCGTTGTCGTCGCTGGCCGATTTCGTGGCCTATGCCGGACATTTGTGCGCGCCCGGCGGCCGCTTGCTCGCCATGAAGGGCAAACGTCCGGACGATGAGATTTCCGCGCTGCCGAGATCGTTTCGTGTGCTCGCGGTGCACCGCCTGAAAGTGCCGGGCATGATCGACGAGCGGCATTTGGTGGAGTTGGCCAGATCGGGTAGGACATGAAGCGCGTCATTGCAGTAGCCAATCAAAAAGGCGGCGTGGGCAAGACCACGACGTCGGTCAACCTTGCGGCTTCGCTGACGGCCACCAAGCGACGGGTGTTGCTGATCGATCTCGATCCCCAGGGCAATGCCACCATGGGTTGCGGAGTCGACAAGCAGGCGCAAGCCCGCACCAGCTGCGACGTGCTGCTGAACGACTGCACCGCCATCGAGGCGCTGGTGCCGGTGGAATTCGGCGGCTTCATGCTCATGCCGGCAAATCAGGATCTCACGGCCGCGGAAGTGCGATTGCTCACCATGGCGGTGGGCCGGGAATTCAAACTACGCAACGCCTTGCAGCCGGTGCGCCAGGATTTCGACGTGATCCTGATCGACTGCCCGCCCTCGCTGAACATGCTCACGTTGAATGCCCTGGTGGCAGCCGACTCGGTGATGGTGCCGATGCAGTGCGAGTATTACGCGCTGGAAGGGTTGACGGCGTTGCTGCATACGGTGGACCAAGTTCACGACAGCATCAATCCTGCGCTGGAAATCGAAGGTTTGCTGCGCACGATGTTCGATCCCCGCAACAATTTATCGAATGAAGTCTCGGCCCAGTTGATCGAACACTTTGGCGCCAAGGTGTTCCGCACCGTCATTCCTCGCAACGTGCGCCTGGCCGAGGCGCCGAGCTTCGGAAAACCGGTCCTCTTTTACGATAAGGAATCGCGCGGCGCCGTGGCGTACCTTGCTTTGGCGGGTGAAATGATCCGTCGAGATGAG
>CAZZWM010000019.1:0-37320 GCA_964657945.1 uncultured Steroidobacteraceae bacterium | reverse complement strand
CTTAGGCGGTATCTTTCTGTTGCACTTTCCGTAGGCTCGCGCCTCCCAGGCGTTACCTGGCACCGTGCCCTCTGGAGCCCGGACTTTCCTCCATGTGCTTGCGCACACAGCGACTGTCTGGCCGACTCTTGGGGCGCACCATACGCAGATCCGGCGGCTATTGCGAGGTGCTGGGGCTTTTGAGCTGCAGAGCCCGCTTGTAGGCCTCATTGTCACGCGCGCCGGTGAGCTGGGCGGCCAGAGCCGCGGCCTGTTTCAACGGCAGTTCCTTCAGGAGCACGGTCAGGGTCTTGTCCAGCAACTCATCACGACCCTGGCCCGCGGCGGCCGGAGGCGCGCCGCCAATCAACAACACGATCTCGCCGCGCGCGAAGTCGGTGTCCCGTCCAGCCATGACCAGCAGCTCTCCTAGCGAGCCGCGATACGTGGTTTCGTGCAGCTTGGTGGCTTCGCGCACCACGGCAGCTTCGCGCGGCTCGCCGAATGCCGCTGCGCAGTCCTCGAGGGCTTCGATCACCCGATGCGGGGATTCGTAGAACACCAAGGTGCGCGGCTCGTTCGCCAAAGCCTCCAGCCGCTGGCGGCGCGCGGCGCCGCGGGCCGGCAGAAACCCCTCGAAGCAAAATCGATCCGTGGGTAATCCGGCGATAGACAGAGCGGCGATCGCGGCACACGGCCCTGGAATGGCTATAACCTCGACACCGGCCGCCGCGGCTGCTCGCACCAATTCGAAGCCGGGATCGCTGATCGCGGGTGTGCCCGCATCGCTGACCAGCGCGACCGAGCCGCCCTGCTGCAATCTTGCAATTATTTCAATCGAGCGCGCGGATTCGTTGTGTTCATGCAGTGAGAGTTGCGGCGTTTGAATGTTGAAGTGCTTCAGCAACACCCCCGTATGCCGCGTGTCCTCCGCAGCGATCCATTGGCAGGCTCGCAGGATCTCTTGCGCGCGCGCAGAAAGATCTCCCAAATTTCCGATCGGCGTCGCAACCACGAACAGCCGCCCTACTGCCGCCACTTTTGTCACTTATAATCCGCGTCCATGATGCTAGATCCAGGAGCGCACAGTATGGCAGCGATCTCTCGACGTCCACGACGCGCATTGATTGCGGCGCTGACGCTGTCGCTGTTGGCCGCCGCGTGCAGCTTGGTCAAGCCCACCGAAGGGACATTGGACGAACAGGAACGCGCCGCGCGTCTGGTACGCGAAGGCAGGAATGCGGAAGCGGCCAAAGTGTACGCGGATCTGGCAGCGCAATTTCCGGCCGACAACGACAACTACCAGTTGTTGTCGGCCGAGCAGTCCATTGTAGCGGGCGACGTTGCCGCGGCGAAGCATGCGCTGGCTGCGGTGTCGCCGGACGCCCGCACCAAACTGCCGGCCGCGCGCGCACTGGTGGCGGCCGAAGTCGCATATGCGGAAAACGATCCGGCCAACGCCATCCGAGAGCTGGATTCCATCCCCGTGCCCACCGTGCCCGATCAAGCGCAGAATTATTATTGGATCCGCGGACGAAGTGCTTTTCTGACCGGTCACCCGGTCGAAGGCACCCGCGCCTTGGTTGAACGCGAGCGCTATTTGAGCGATGCGGCCGCATTGAAGGCGAACCGCGACGAGCTGTACGCGAAGATCCGCTCCGCGGCCGAGCATGGCCAGCCGCTGAAACCGCCGCCGAAAACCGAGGTTGTGGTTGCCGGGTGGCTCGAGTTGGGACCCGTGGCCGTGGAATTGGAACGCAACCCCATGCGGGCGGCGGCCGCCCTCGACAATTGGAAACGCGCCTATCCGCAGCATCCGGCCAATGACAGCGTGCTCGTCGCCGCGGAGACCCAGGTCACCGCCGCCACCGAGTTCCCCGATCAAATCGCCCTGCTGTTGCCGCTGTCGGGACGCAGCGAAGTGGCGGGCATTGCCGTTCGCGACGGCTTCATCGCCGCGTATCTCGAACAGGACCCGGCCAAGCGGCCGCGCCTGAAAATCTACGACGTGGCCGCAGAGCCCATCCCGGCTGTCTACAACCGGGCCTTGAGCGATGGCGCCGGTTTCATCGTCGGGCCCTTGACCAAGGAAGATGTCGCCGCCATCGCGCCTCTGAGTGCCGGCAAGACACCGGTGCTGGCGCTGAACTTTCTCGCCGACACCGTGAGCCCGGCACGCAACTTCTATCAGTTCTCGCTGCTGCCGGAAGACGAGGCGCGCAGCGTCGCCCGCCGCGTGGTGACCGACGGGCGTCCGGCCGGCGTTGCCATCGTTCCCGCCGGCGAGCTCGGCAATCGTGTGCTCGCGGCATTTTCCGATGAGCTGCACCGCTTGGGCGGCACCGTGCTCGACAGCCAGCGTTACGACAGCTCACAACCGGACTTCTCCGAAATCATCAAGCAGGTGCTGCAGGTGAGGCAGGAAAGAATTCCGGGCCAGGCCAAACCGGACCGCAACACGCCGTACGTGCATCGCGCCGACGCCAACTTCGTATTCATCTCAGGATCGGCGGGCGCCGCGCGTCTGATCATGCCGCAGCTGCGATTTCACTACGCCGGGGACGTGCCGGTGTACGCGACTTCGGACAGCTTCGAGCCGGATGCCGCGGCGAACTCCGACATCGATGGCATGCTGTTCCCGGACATGCCGTGGATGGTGTCGAGCGATCCGGTCACCGCGCAAATTCGCGACAGCGTGCGCGACGCGTGGCCTACCAAGACCGCGCGGCGTGACCGGCTGTACGCCTTTGGATTCGACGCCTATCGCCTGCTGCCCACACTGCAAGCCAAGGTCCCTGCGGGCGACATCGCGGGCGTGACCGGTGAATTGCATATCGATGAGCACAACCGGGTGCGCCGCGAGCTCTCCTGGGCGCAGATCAAGGGCGGCGTGCCTATCGGCCTTTGATTTCGCGCCTCGGCAGTCGACGGGTGCCGCCGACGGGGAGCAAGAAGAATGCATCAGCCGCCACGCCCTTGCCGTCCCGCACCGCGTCCAGCTGATGCAAAGGCAGGTCGAGCGGATCGTCGGCCAGGGCAAACGTGCCCCAATGGACGCCCAGGCTGCGTTTGGCGCCAAGGTCCAAGTGGATTTGAACGGCCTCGTCCAAATCCACGTGCTGCTCCTTCATGAACCAGCGCGGCAGGCACGCGCCGACCGCAATCAGCGCCACATCGAAGCCGCCGCCCAGTTCCCCGGTCTGGCGCGACGCAAAATGCTCGCGCGTGTCGATGAAATCGCGGCTGTAGCCGGTGTCGCCGCTGAAAAACCAATGACAATCCGGGCCTAGAACCGACCACGCGCCCCATAGAGTCTTGTTGCGATCGTTCAACGATCGGCCTGACCAATGCTGCGCCGGCGTGAAATGAAATTCGGCGCCGCAGTGAACATGATGCTCCCACCAATCCAATTCCACCGCGTTGGCGATGCCCAGCCTCTGCAGCCATATCTTCAGCCCCAGCGGCATCAGGAACAGCGGTGAGCCACCCGGTTGCTCGCTCAAACGCCTGATGCTGCCGCGATCCAAGTGGTCGTAATGATTATGCGATACCAGCACGACATCGATGTGCGGCAGTTGTTCAACCGACAATCCCGCCGGCTGGGCCCGCTTCGGTCCCGCAAAGCTCACCGGCGAAACGCGCTCGGAAAACACGGGATCGGTAAGCACATTCAAGCCATTCGCCTGCACCAGAGTCGAGGCGTGCCCAATCCAGGTTGCCGCGGGAATCATCTGTCCGCCTGTGGCGGCATTGCCCAATATGAAATCCAGGTCCGGCGCTTGCTGCGGAATCGGCAAGGTCGGTTTCGGCGGCAGATGATTGCGAAAGCGCTCCACCTGCCAGCGCAATAGATCGCCCAGCGACTTGGTGACGCTGCCTACATAGTTGTTGGTGAACCCGTGCTGCGTATGATGCGGTTTCGACACCGAGTAATTGTACTCTTTGGCCGCATTCCCCCTGCACAGGCCAGCGCCGCAATCTGCATGCTGCGGTCATGACCTTAGGACGTCACCCGCTCTATCCTCGTCCTGCGCGGACGCCGGGTTATCCTCCGTTCGCCTTCACCGAACACGGCGCGATCATGGCCGCCGCGATCTTGAACAGTCCCCGCGCCGTCGAGATGAGTGTCTACGTCGTGCGCGCCTTCGTGCAATTGCGCGAGCTGCTTGCTTCGAACACCGCGTTACTGAAGAACCACGATGAGGCCATCGCCGCCATCCTCTCGGCCATCCGCGAACTCATGAACCCGCCTGCTCCTACGCGCCGACCCATCGGAATCACGGCCAACCTCGATGAGAAGTCGTAAACCCATCCGCATTCACGCTGCCCTCATGACCGACGCACGCATGCGGCGCGGGCTGGACTGCGAAACGCTCGCCGTCCGCCATCTGCAGCTGGCTGGTGTTGAGGTGCTGGCGCGTAACTTGCGCTGCAAATCCGGAGAACTCGACATCGTCGCCCGCGAGCACCGGGTACTTGTCATTGTAGAAGTCCGGCAACGGACAAAAGCCGACTTCGGCGGAGCGCTCGAGTCGGTGGACTGGCGCAAGCAGCGCAAAATCATTCGAGCTACCCGCTACTTTCTGCAAGCGCACCGTGAATGGCGTGGACTTCGCCTGCGTTTCGATGTGGTTGCCGTGGAGGGCACTCCCGCTGGGGAGCATCGAATCAATTGGGTCCAGGACGCCTTTCGCCCTTGACGCTGACCCCTACTTCACCACCTGCAATTTCGGCCGCTTTGGCGGCGGGCTCGCCGGCGGCTGCGTGGGAGGCCCGGCCGGCGGAGCATTCGTCGGATCGGGGTCGGCATCGCCCTCGGGAAAAATCATGCCTTGGCCGGTCTCACGGGCGTAGATGCCCAGTATCGCGCGCACCGGCACCTGCACTGCGAATCCGACGCCGCCGAAGCGTGCCTCGAAGCTGACGAAATCGTTGCCGAGCTTCAATAGCTGCGTGGCGGAGAAACTGACGTTGAGAACGATCTTGCCGTCCTTGACGTATTGGCGCGGCACGGTCACGCCTTCCGCGGAGGCATCCACCACGATGTGCGGTGTTTCGCCGCTGTCGGAAATCCATTCGTGCAGCGCCCGCAGCAGGTAGGGTCGCCGTGGTTTCAATGACGCATATCCCTTTCGGCGTTGGTGAGACAGGAGCGGAAGGTCGAGCGCGCGAAGATCGAGTTCATGTACTTGGTGATGGGCATGGCCTGCACCGGCAGCTCGATGCCATAGGACGGCAGGCGCCACAAGATCGGCGCGATGCTGGCATCCACCAGCGAGAATTCATCGCTCAAGAAAAACGGCTTGGCCTTGAAGACTTCTGCGCTGGCACAGATTGCCTCGCCCAACACCTTGCGGCTGTGTTCCGCCGTCTTGCTGTGAGGATCGAGTTCGATGTCATGCGCGAGGGCATACCAGTCGCGCTCCACGCGGTACAAAGCCACCCGAAACTGCGCGCGCGTCACCGGGTCGATGGGCATCAGCGGCGGGTGCGGAAATCGCTCGTCCAGGTACTCGATGATGACCCGGGAGTCGTACAGCACCAGGTCGCGGTCCACCAGTGTGGGCACGCTGTGGTAGGGATTCAAATCGATCAGGTCTTCGGGCAGGTCGTTCGGATCGACATCGATGAGTTCGATGCCGATGCCTTTTTCCGCCAGCACCAGGCGCGTGCGATGACTCCACGGATCGGTGGATGCAGAGAATAGAGTCATCACCGAACGACGTGCCACTAACGCGGTCTCCTCGAGAGAGAATTGACGGGACGGTCCCGCTGCGTCAGTGGACGTCCTTCCAATATTCTTTCTTCAGCAAATAGGCGAATACGAAAAACACCAACAAGAATAGCGTGATGAACACGCCCATCGACTGCCTCTTGGCTTTGACCGGTTCGCCGGCGTAATCCAGGAAATTGGCGATGTCGCGTACGAATTGATCATACTCCTCCGGCTTCATCGCGCCGGGGGACATTGATTCGACGTCCACCAGCACCATCCTGGCGCCGGCGTCCGGTTTGAATACCGGCTTTTGTAAACCCTGCAAACTGGCCAGGACGTTCGGCATTGCCGTACCCGGCAGGTACAGGTTGTTCACACCCCAAATGCGGGCATGATCCACGTAATAGCCCTTCAAATAAGAGTAGAGATAATCGACGCCGCGTTCCCGGGCGATCAGCGACAAGTCCGGCGGTTGCTTGCCGAACCACGCCACGGCATCCGTCTTGGACATGGCGACATTCACTCCATCGAATACCTTATCCGTTGTGAACATCAAATTCTTCACAAGTTCCGTGTCGGGAATATGCAGGTCCGCTCCCATGCGGTTGTACCGCAGGTACTTGAGCGAATGACAACCCGAACAATAGTTCATGAAATTGCGCGCGCCGCGCTGCAAGGACTCCACGTTGTTGATGTCGGTATTGGAGTGCTGCAACTCCATGCCGCCTTCCTCCGCCGCGGCCATGCCGCCGCTCAACAAACCCACCGCGAGCAATATCCAGGGCTTAACCATGGGCCGTGACCCTCTCAGGAACCGGCTTGGTTTTGTCCACCTTCGTGTATACGGGCATGAGTATGAAGAACAGGAAGTAAAGAATCGTGCATACCTTGGCCAGATTCGGGTAAATGCCCGACGGCGGCTTCAAGCCGCACACGCCCAGCGCGATGAAAGACAGCACGAAAATAACCAATGCGATCTTGTAAATCGGCCCCTTGTAGCGGATCGACTTGACGGGCGATCGATCCAGCCAGGGCACCACGAACAACACCAACACCGCGGCACCCATCACCATCACGCCCCAAACCTGCGTCCCGGCAAAGGAAGGCACCGCGCGCAGCATGGCGTAGAAAGGCGTGAAGTACCACACCGGCGCGATATGCGGCGGCGTCTGCAGCGGATCCGCGGGCTCGAAATTCGGCGACTCGAGGAACAATCCGCCGAAAGTCGGCGCGAAGAAAATCACGCCGAAGAACAGCAGCAGGAAGCCGGCCAAACCGACCAGATCCTTCACCGTGTAGTACGGGTGAAAGGGAATGCCGTCCAGCGGGTGGCCATCCGCACCTTTGAGCTTCTTGATCTCGATGCCGTCGGGATTGTTCGACCCGACTTCATGCAGCGCCATCAGATGCGCGATCACCAGGAACACCAGCGCCAGCGGCAACGCGGCCACGTGCAGCGCGAAGAAGCGATTCAACGTCGCATCGGCGATGTAGTAGTCGCCGCGGATCCATTCCACCAGGCTTGCGCCGACGATGGGAATACTGCTGAACAAAGACACGATCACCTGGGCTCCCCAGTAGCTCATGTTGCCCCATGGCAGCACGTAGCCCATGAAGGCTTCCGCCATCAACAGCAGGAAGATCAGGCAGCCGAAAATCCAGATCAACTCGCGCGGCTTGCGCGCCGATCCGTACAGCAGTGCACGGAACATATGCAGATAGATCACGATGAAGAATGCAGATGCACCAGTGGAGTGCATGTAGCGGATCAGCCAGCCCCACTCCACGTCGCGCATGATGTATTCGATCGAGGCAAATGCTTCGGCCGACGAAGGCTTGTAGCTCATCGTCAGGAAAATGCCCGTGATCAGCTGGTTGGCGAGCACCACCAGCGACAGCACGCCGAAGTAGTACCAGAAATTGAAGTTCTTCGGAGCGTAGTACTCCGAAACCTGCTCCCTCCACATTTTGGTCAACGGGAACCGCTGATCGATCCAACCAACCAAGCCCTTGCCGGAGCCGGCGGATTCAGGTGCTAAAGCCATCGCTAACCTCTTCCTTACGAAACTGTCTTGGGGGCGTCATCGACGCCGATCGAGATGCGGGCGTTGGCACTCAGCGCATACGGGGGCACCGTCAGGTTCTTCGGCGCCGGCATGCTCTTGAACACGCGGCCCGATATGTCGTACTTCGAACCATGACAGGGGCAATAAAACCCGCCCGGCCAATTGGCACCCAAGTCGGCTCCCGCCACTTGAAAGGAATTGTTCGGTTCGAATGCGCCCAGCGGCGAGCATCCCAGATGCGTGCATACCGCCAGACCCACCCAGTATTCGGGGTCGCGTGCGCGAGCCGCCCCCGTGGACTTGATGTAGGCCGGCTGCTCGGAGCTGTCCGACTTGGGATCGGCCAGCAGGTCATCATGATTGCCCAATTGATCGATCACGGTCTTGGCGCGCCGCACGATGAACACGGCCTGTCCGCGCCACACCACCTTCAACATTTGGCCGGATTCCAATTTCGAGGCATCCACCGCGACCGGCGCCCCCAGGGCCTTGGCGCGGGCGCTGGGCTCCCACGATGCGAGAAATGGCACCGCCGCAAAAGCGACGCCGATGGCGCCGGTTCCCACCGTTGCGGCGGTCAACAAGCGGCGCCGGCCATGATCAACCTCGTCACTCATTCGATCGCCCCCGAAATTGTTGACAAATCTTCACTTAAACCCCTGTGGACGCAGTGTTTCCCAATAAATGGTGGGAGAGCATTATACACAGTTCGGCGCAAGCCCCTGGGAAGGTCGATGATGCGGAACACTCGCGTGTTCGTGTTTTTTTTGATCAGAGCCGTCGTCGTGGGGCTCGCTATTGCATTTCTGGTGGTATGGTGGAACCCCACCCTGCTCGGCGCGCGCACCACGATGGCGCCTTTGCAAACTCCCCCGGCCACCAAGAGCCTGCCCCCGACCGTGGTGATGCAGAGTTTCGCGGATTCCGTCGCCCGCGCGGCGCCTGCCGTCGTCAATATTTATACGGCCCGGGTGATCACGGAACGCACGCAGGCGACTCCCTTGAACCAATTGTTCGGCGACTATTGGCCGAGCTATCGGCGACGCATCGAGCGCAGCCTGGGGTCAGGCGTCATCGTCGATGCCAAGGGAACCATCGTCACCAATCAGCACGTGATTGCACAAGCGGATTCCATCCGGGTGCAGATCGCTGATGGCAGGATTGCCGAAGCCACCGTCATCGGCCAGGACCCGGACACCGATATCGCCATCCTGCGGCTCGAGGTTGCCAATCTGCCGGTCATGCCGCTCGGCCGCTCCGATACGTTGAGGGTGGGCGACATCGTGCTGGCCATCGGCAATCCGTACGGCCTGAGTCAAACCGTGACCCAGGGTATCGTCAGCGCCACCGGTCGCGGCCAGCTCGGCCTCGCGACCTTCGAGAATTTCATTCAAACCGACGCCGCCATCAACCTGGGAAATTCCGGCGGCGCGCTCATCGACGCGCACGGCGATTTGGTGGGGATCAACACGGCGGTCCTGAATCGCAACTACGGCGGCCCCGAGGGGATCGGCTTTGCCATCCCGGTCAATCTGGTGCGCGGCGTCATGGAACAGATCCTGGCGCAGGGTCATGTGGTGCGCGGTTGGCTGGGCTTCGTGCCCCAGGATCTGACCGATGCACAGGCCGAGCAGCTCGGCGCAGCCCCCGGATCCAGTGATCTCAACGGCGAGGTGACGGCCGTGGCGGTGGCCAACATTTTGGTGAAGAGCCCGGCTTACGAAGCCGGCATGCGCCCCGACGATCTGATCACCGCCGTGGGCGGCGAGCCGGTGCGCAGCGCCCAGGACCTGGTGAGCCGCATTGCGGCGCTGAAGCCCGGCTCACAAGTGGAAATCGAAGGCCGGCGCGGCCGCGAGAAATTCAAGATCAAGCTGGCGGTGCTCGAGCGCCCCACCCGTCAAGCGCAGCATTAGGGCCTAAGGAGTGCGACGGATCTTGGCGCCCAATTGCTGCAGCTTCTCTTCGATTGCAGCGTAGCCGCGGTCGATGTGATAGATGCGCTCGATGTCGGTCCTGCCATCCGCGACCAGCGCCGCCAACACCAGGCTGGCCGAAGCGCGCAAGTCCGTTGCCATCACGGGTGCGGCCGTCAACAGTTCGACGCCATTGATGATGGCGGTATTGCCCTCGAGGCGTATCTCCGCACCCATGCGCCGCATTTCCAACATGTGCATGAAGCGATTTTCAAAAATCGTTTCCACGATGGTGCCGACACCCTTGGCCACGGTATTCAACGCGGCGAACTGTGCCTGCATGTCGGTCGGAAATGCGGGATACGGCGCGGTGCGGATGTCCACCGCCTTCGGCCGCCGGCCGCGCATGTCGACTTCGATCCAGGTATCCCCGACCTCGAGCGTCGCGCCGGATTCGCGCAGCTTGGCGATCACGGCGTCCAGATGATCGGGCCGGGTATTCTTCACCCGGATGTGTCCGCCGGTGATGGCGCCCGCCACCAGATAGGTGCCCGTTTCGATCCTGTCGGGCAGCACTTCATAAGCAGTGCCGTTCAGCCGCTCCACCCCCTGTATCACGATACGGTCGGTTCCCGCGCCCCTGATATTCGCGCCCATCGCTTTCAGAAAGTTGGCGAGGTCCACCACTTCCGGCTCGCGCGCCGCATTCTCCAAGATGGTTTCGCCATCGGCCAATGACGCCGCCATCATCAGGTTTTCGGTGCCGGTGACCGTCACCGTCTCCAGCACCAAACGCGCGCCCTTCAGGCGACCGGCGCGCGCTTTGATATAGCCATTCTCGATGTGTATGTCCGCACCCATGGCCTGCAGCCCGGCCACATGGATATTCACCGGCCGCGCGCCGATGGCGCAGCCGCCGGGCAACGAAACATCCGCCTTGCCGAAGCGCGCCAGCAAGGGTCCCAGCACCAGGATGGACGCGCGCATGGTCTTCACCAGCTGGTACGGCGCGAAATACTCCTTGATGGTGGAGGCATCCACCTCGATGCGCATCTTCTCATCGATCGTCACCGACACGCCCATGCGTCCCAGCAACTCGATCATCGTGGTCACATCCTGCAGATGCGGCACGTTCGACACCGTCACCGGTCCGTCCGCCAACAGGCACCCGGCCAGTATGGGCAAGGTCGCATTCTTGGCGCCGGAAATTCGGATCTCGCCTTCGAGCGCAATCCCACCCTGGATTTGCAGCTTATCCACGTCCCTGCCTTGAATACTCGTCGGGAGTGAACACCTGCAATGCCAGGGCGTGAATTTCGTTGCCCACCGCAGCGCCCAGCGTCGAGTACACCATTTGGTGGCGTTGGACTGCGCGCTTGCCGACGAAGGCCGGCGCCACCACGACCGCCTCGAAATGGACATTGTCATCGCTGGTCACCAGCGCCTGGCTGCCGCCCAAGCCGGCCTCGATGAGCTGCGCTACCTGTTGTGCATTCACTATCTGCTCCTTTATACGCGGTATCATTCGCGCATGAATTCCGGCTTCACCGACGCGGACCTGGTCGAACTTGGCCGCCAGGCTCTGACCATCGAGATCGATGGATTGCGCGCGCAGCTGCCGCGCCTGGGTGGGGATTTTGCACGCGCCTGCCGGATTTGTCTTAACTGCCGGGGACGGGTGGTGGTCACCGGCATGGGCAAGTCCGGTCACGTCGGCGGCAAGATCGCCGCCACCCTGGCCAGCACCGGCACACCCGCCTTCTTCGTGCATCCGGGCGAGGCCAGCCATGGGGATGTGGGCATGATCACCCGCGACGATGTGCTGCTGACCTTGTCGAACTCCGGCGAAACCGAAGAGATCTTGACCATTCTGCCCTTCATCAAACGTCTCGGCGTCCCGGTGATCGCCTTCACCGGCACCCGCGACTCTGCGCTGGCGCGCCTCGCCAGCGTGCATCTGGATATCGGCGTGCCCGCCGAGGCCTGCCCTTTGAATCTGGCGCCCACCGCCAGCACCACCGCCGCGTTGGCCGTCGGCGATGCACTCGCCGTGGCGCTGCTCAAGGCGCGCGGCTTCACCGAGGAGGATTTCGCGCGCTCGCATCCGGCCGGCAATCTGGGGCGTCGCTTGTTGTTCGTGCGCGATGTGATGCGCAGCGGCGAACACGTTCCCATGGTGCATGGCGATACCACCATGCTCGACGGCCTGATGGAGATCACCTCCAAGGGTCTCGGCATGACCGCCATCGTGGATGCGGAACAGCACGTGCTCGGTGTGTTCACCGATGGCGATTTGCGGCGCGCGCTGGACCGCGCCGCGGATCTGCGCAATACGCCCATGGCTGACGTGATGACGCGCAATCCGAAATCGGTACGGCCCGGCACACTGGCGGCCGAGGCGGTGCATCTGATGGATGCGCATCGCATCACCTCGCTCATCGTCACCGACGATGAGCGCAAGGTTGTCGGCGCGCTGAACGTGCACGACCTGCTGCGCGCCGGTGTGATTTGAGCGCCCGCAAGCCCACGCCGTTGTCGAAGATCGAGCTGCTGGTGCTGGACGTGGACGGCGTGCTGACCGACGGCCGCTTGTACTTCGGCGCCCAGGGTGAAGCCCTCAAGGCATTCCATGTCCGCGACGGTCATGGCATCAAACTGTTGATGCAGGCCGGCATTGCCGTGGCCGCCTTGAGCGGCCGGCGGTCCGCCGCCGTCACCGCCCGGATGCGCGAACTGGGCGTGCGCAGCGTCGTTCAAGGCTGCAGCGACAAGGTCGGCGCCCTTCGGCGCCTGACCCAGCGCCTGAAGCTCGATCCCTTGAGCTGCGCCTGCATCGTGGACGACACGCCGGATCTGGCGTTGATGTCCGCCGTCGGGTACGCCGCTGCGGTCGCCGACGCCCACCCGGTGGTGAAATCGGCCGCGCACTGGGTGTCTCGGGCCGCCGGAGGACAAGGCGCCGTGCGCGAACTTTGCGATGCGCTGCTGCGCGCGCGTCACGGTGAGCGTCGATGATATTCCGGGTGCTGACCGTGCTTGCCGTGATCGCCGTGGCTGTCAGCAGTTGGATGTTGACGTCGCCTGGCCGCAGGATCACGGCGCAAGGCGCAACGGAGAAGTCCGGCCTGCCGGGGTATTATTTGAAAAATGCCGTGCTCACCGACTTCGATGTGGCGGGCACACCCGGCATCCGCGTCGACGCCGAACGCATCGATCAGATCGATCACGGCAATGAAGTGCAGCTGTCGAACGTCAAGGTCGAGTATCAGGCACCGGGTGGGCAGACCTGGGAAATGGTGGGCGACACCGCCCATGTGCAGCCGGGAGGGAAAGCCGTCGATGTGGCCGGCAATGTACGCTTCGAGGGCGCGCCCTCCGCGTCCGATCCGACGCCCGCCATCATCCATGCCGATACCATGAGCTACGACGTCACCGACGGCATCGCAACCACCAAGAGCGACGTGCGCATCGACTTTGGCAAGCATGTGATGACGGGACACGGCATGACGGCGAATATGAAAGATCAGACCATACGTCTAGAATCCAAGGTCAGTGGCCGTTTCCATCCCTAAACTCCCTTTGATCGTCTGCGCCGGCGCCTTGCTGTGCGCACCGTTGCGGCTGATTGCCGGCGTGCTGCCGAAGCCCACTCAGGCCCCCATCGACATGACGGCCGCATTTTTTGAAACAGACCGCAAGAACAACACCATTTCGGTGCGCAAGGTGCACATCGTGCAGGGAAATATGACCCTGACCGCGGACCAGGGCCAGGTCAACGGCAGCTCGGTCGAGAATTCCTTCGATAACAGCGTTTGGATTTTCAAGGGTTCCGTCAAGGTCACCATGGAGGGCGGAGCGCTCAATTCGGACGAGGCCCAGGTCACCTTCTCCAACAAGGTGCTGAGCAAGGCGGTGGTCACGGGCCGTCCCGCCACCTTCCAGCAAAAAATCCCGAAATCCGACAAGATCGCCACCGGCCATGCGGACAACATCGACTACGACGTCAGTAAAGGATTGGTGAGGCTGACCAAAGACGCTTACCTCGACAATGGACAAGTCGAAGCGCGCGGCGAATCATTGAAATACGACATCGTCCGGCAGGTATCCACCGCGGACCCCGGCGAACAGGACTCCCAGCGCGTGCATTTCGTGATCACGCCGCCACCGTCGAAACCGACCCCCACCCCTCCACCGCCCAATCCATGAGCGTATTGCGAGCCCTGAGCCTCGCCAAAAGTTACAAATCACGGCAGGTGTTGCGAGATTTGTCCCTGGAGGTGGAAAGCGGCGAGGTCGTCGGGCTGCTGGGCCCGAATGGCGCCGGCAAGACCACGGCCTTCTACATGATGGTCGGTTTGGCGCGCTGTGAGCAGGGCGAAATATTCCTGGATAACCGCGACATCACCCGCTTGGCGATGCACCGCCGCGCCCAGCTCGGCTTGGGCTACCTGCCGCAGGAACCCTCGGTATTTCGCAAGCTGTCGGTGGCCGACAACGTCATGGCCATCCTGGAGACCCGGCCCAAGCTGGGTGGCGCCGCGCGCGCCGAACGGCTCGAGGAGCTGCTCGGGGAGCTGCATATCGACCACGTGCGCGATAGCCTCGGCATGAGCCTCTCCGGCGGCGAGCGGCGGCGTGTGGAGATTGCCCGGGCCCTCGCGGCAGATCCGCGCTTCATGCTGCTGGATGAGCCGTTTGCTGGGGTGGATCCGCTCTCGGTCGCCGATATCCAGCGCATAATCAAGCACTTGTCCGACAAGGGCATCGGCGTGCTCATTACCGACCATAATGTGCGCGAGACCTTGGGTATTTGCACCAGAGCCTATATCGTGAGCCAAGGTACGGTGCTTGCCGCGGGATCTGCCGACCAGATTCTTGCCAACCCGCAGGTCCGTGAGGTGTACTTGGGTCAGGATTTCAAACTGTAGGCTTGGATTTGAAAGCATTATGTTGAAGCCAAGTCTGCAGCTTCGCATCGGCCAGCAGCTCACCATGACGCCGCAGCTTCAGCAGGCGATCAGGTTGCTGCAACTGCCATCCTTGGACCTGCAGGCACACGTCCGCGAGACTCTCGAGACCAACGTCATGCTCGAGGGTGAGGAAGAAGCGGACCTCATCCCCGATGCGGCGCGCGAAGAACCCGTCCGCCTCGAAGACAAATACGTCGAGCTGGACGGCAACACCACGCCGGTCGATCAGCACGAAACCCCGGAAGTGGAAATCGCCGATGAAGCCTGGGGCGAGCAGACCAGCGGACCCTCGGACACACCCTGGTCCGGCGATGACGACCGCAGCAGCGACTTCAGCGATCAGCACGGCCAGACGCTTCAAGAACAGCTGATCGAGCAGCTCGATCTGGCCAAGCTGTCGCCCATCGACATGGCCATTGCCCACGTCATCACCGACGCCATCAACGACGATGGCTATCTGAAAGACAGCCTGGACGACATTCGATCCAGTTTGCTACCCGAGATCGAGGCCTCGCAAGCCGATGTGGAGCGGGTGTTGGCGCTGGTGCAATCGCTGGAGCCCGCCGGTGTCGCCGCCCGCAACCTGGGCGAATGCATCGCGCTGCAATTGCGCCAGCTCGACCGCGACACCCCGGCCCGGGACATCGCCATCCGTGTCGCCCTCGAGCACCTGGATCTGGTGGCAGGCCAGCAATTGGTGCTGCTGCGCCGCCAGCTGCGCTGCAGCGAGAGCGATCTGGAGATGGCCCTGGCCCTGGTGCGTTCCTGCCATCCGAGGCCGGGAGCCGCCGTCAATCCGGCGCAGGCCGAATATGTGATTCCCGACGTGTTCGTGCGGCGCACCGAACACGGCTGGACGGTCGAAATCAATCAAGCCACCGTGCCGCGCGTGCGCGTCAACCAAAGCTATGCGAATTTGATTTCGCGATCTCCCGATCACGCCATGCTGCGCACCCAGCTGCAGGAAGCCCGCTGGCTGATGCGCAGCCTGGAGATCCGCAACGACACCTTGATCAAGGTGGCGCGCTGCATCGTGCAACGCCAGACCAGCTTCTTCGAAATCGGTGAGGAAGCGATGGAGCCGCTGATTCTCAAGGATGTCGCCGAAGCGGTGGAAATGCACGAGTCCACCATCTCGCGCGTCACCACGGCGAAGTACATGCACACGCCGCGCGGCGTGTTCGAATTCCGTTACTTCTTCTCCAGTCACGTCGCGGCGGCGGACGGCACGGAAATGTCTTCGATCGCCATCCGCGCCAAGATCAAGAAACTCATCTCACACGAGAACCCGGACAACCCGTGCAGCGACAGCAAGCTGGCGGAGATTCTGTCGCAGGAAGGCATACCGGTTGCGCGGCGCACGGTAGCCAAGTACCGCGAGGGCATGCAAATCGCTCCGTCGAACGAACGGAAGCGGGCCGCTGCCCGAGCGTCTTAAGAGTCAACCCAAGAGCAGGAGGAAACCCATGCAGCTCGACCTCAGCGGCCACCATGTGGAAGTCACGGACTCAATGCGCGCCTATGTGCACAAGAAATTCGAACGCATCTCGCGCCATTTCGAACAGTTGATCGACGTTCACTGCGTCCTCACCGTGGAGAAATCGCGCCACAAGGCGGAAGCCACCGTCATGTTGAGCGGCAACAAGATCTACGCCGATGCGACCGAGGCCAACATGTACGCATCGATCGACGCGCTGGCGGACAAACTCGACCGCTGCATCAAGAAGCACAAGGAAAAAGCCTCCGATCATCACGCGATAGAGGCCATCAAGGCGCGTGCCTCGTTGTAGGAAGTAAATGCGGCTGATCATTGTCAGCGGCTTATCGGGCTCCGGCAAAAGCGTTGCCCTCCACATGCTGGAGGACTTGGACTTTTACTGCGTCGACAACATTCCCGCGGCATTGCTCAAGCCGTTCATCTCGCACACGGTACGCGGCATGGGCGACACCTATCCGCGTACCGCGGTCGGGCTGGACGCCCGCAACCGGCCCAACGAAATCGAAACCATTCCGGCGCTGGTTGCTGAGCTGCGGCGCAGCGGCATTCCCTGCGACGTGCTGTATCTGCACGCCTCGGACGAGGTGCTGCTGAAGCGCTACGCGGAAACCCGCCGCAAGCATCCGCTGGTGTCCGCGCACACCAGTTTGCGCGAAGCCATCGCCACGGAACGCCGGCTGCTCGAACCCATCATCGCGGCCGCGGACTTCGTCATCGACACCTCCCACATGGGCGTGCATGCGCTGCGTGAGATGATCCGCGAGCGCATCGACCGCCGCGGCGAAGGACGGCTCTCATTGATGTTCGAATCCTTCGGTTTCAAGCACGGCATACCGGGCGACGCCGACTTCGTGTTCGACGTGCGCAGCCTGCCGAATCCGTATTGGGAGCATGCATTGCGCCCCCTCACCGGCCGCGATTCCGCAGTCATCGAGTACCTGGGCGGATTTCCCGCCGTCGGCGTGATGATCGCCGATCTGATCGCCTTTCTCGAACGGCGCGTGGCCGAATTTGCGCAAGCCGACCGCAGCTATCTGACCATCGCGGTGGGTTGCACCGGCGGCCAGCACCGCTCGGTGTATATCGCGGAGCGGCTGGCCGAGCATTTCCGCGAGGCCCACCCGCAGGTTCTGACCCGCCACGACACCCTACAAAGCGCGACGGATTAGGCTTGCGCCGATCGGAACCGCGGCGCCTGTTCCAGCGCCAGGAACTCGCGTATTTCGCCGGCCCGCGCCCTGGCATCCGCATATCCCAAGGCGATCAACTCGCGCGTGAAGCCGCGTTCGAACAGCAGGTAGCTGAGCAGCAGCGTGCTGGTGGAATTGTTTGCCCCCAATGCCCGCAGCAGCGCGCGCAATGAGCGCGGCAATTCACGCGCATGGCGGCGCGCGATTTCGTTCACATCCTGGCTGGGCGTCATCACCAAGGTCTCGATGCGCCGCATGCCCGAGGTTTCGTTGTAGCGCACGATTCGCTCCAGGTCGGCATGCAACTGATCCATGAACAGCGAGTCGAGCATGAATCCGAACATCTGCCCGAAAGTCGGCTCGATGGGCGGGGGCCGGGGCGTGGAAGCGGAGGCCGGCGGGTCATTCACGCCCACTATGAACAAGCGATTGGCGCCCAGGTGGATTGCCGGGCTCAACGGCGAGGTCTGGCGCATCGCGCCGTCGCCGAAGTAGGAGTCGTGCAGCCACACCGGCCTGAACAGAAACGGGATCGCAAGGCTCGCCATCAGGTGATCCAAAGTCAGCGAGGCGCGGGCGCCCTTGCGGGCCACCCGTGCCCAAGGCAGCACCCCGGAGTCCCCGGCGTAGAACGTGACCGAATCGGCGTCCGCGTAGCAGGTGGAGCAAATGCCGATGGCGCGCAAATGCCGCTTGTACAAACTGCGCGGGATGCCGTCGAAGTTGAGCTTGATCTTGAGCAGCTCCCACAGCGGCGTATTGTCGAACAGGGAATGCGGCGGGTGCACCAGCCAACCGCCGGTCATGAAAGCCAGCAGCCAATGCAGTCCGGATCGCAACATGCTCAGGGCATCGGCTTTGAATACATGATGCACGCGAAACTCGCGCCATACGCTCTCGATGGCATACACCGAGCGCCGGAAATGGGCGGCGTCGGAGGCCAGCGCGATGGCGCTCACCGCGCCGGCAGACGTGCCGGTGATGATGGGAAACGGACAGGCCGAGCCGCGGCGCACGAGGTCCGTCAGGCCCTTGAGGACCCCCACCTGATAGGCGGAACGCGCGCCGCCGCCGGTCAACACCAAGCCCAACTTGTGCGGCTCAGCGGCCATCGTCATTCAGCTCGCCGGCGGCGAATCGCTGCTGATGTCCATGACGCAGCGATACTCGCCGTCCGGGTCTTTGCGCCACACCGTGACCGTGCGGCTCTTCAGGGTGCTCACCGTGCCCTTCTCGTCCGCCACGCTGGTTTCAGTGACGCTGAATATCCATGCCAGCGTGCCGTCGGCGGAAAATACCGGGGCCTCGGACACCCAATGGATCTTGAAGCCGGGCCTCTTCAATGCGGCCGTGACGAAGCTGCGGATGGCCGCCTTGCCGTCGTACACCGGCTGGCCGGGCAGGATGACCCGCGCATCCTCGGTCCAGTAGGACAGGATCTTCTCCACATCCTTACCCTCGCGCGAGACATTGGCAAAGTCGGCATCGCGGGCCGCCAATTTTCGGCCCTCGCTGACGGCATCGAAGGGCGGTGGCGCGCACGCCGCCAGCAGCCACGCACACAGAGCCAGGCAACTCCATTGGATCGACCGCATCATCCCTCTCCTATCGCGTCGCGATGGGCTTAACTACCACGCCGCCCTTCATCACGAATGCGACGCGACTCACGTTGGCGATATTTCAGCGCCTTTCAAGCTCACGTCAAGGCATCGATGCACTGGTCCAGTCCCGCCAGTGTCAGCGGATACATGCGGCCCTCCAGCATCTCACGGGTCATGTCGATGGAGGCGGTTTGCCGCCAGCGCGATTGCGGCTGCGGGTTGATCCATGCGAATTTCGGATAATGCTTGATCAACCGGTCGAGCCACACGCTGCCCGGCTCGGCATTCCAATGTTCGACGCTGCCGCCGGCGTGGGTGATTTCGTACGGACTCATGGTCGCATCGCCGACGAAAATCAGTTTGTAGTCCGGTCCGTAGGTGCGGATGATTTCCGTGGTGGCGGTGTGTTCATTGAAGCGGCGCCGGTTGTCCTTCCACAGGGCTTCATACACGAAATTGTGAAAGTAGAAATGCTCGAGGTGCTTGAACTCGCTCTTGGCCGCCGAAAACAGCTCCTCGCAGGTTTTGACGTGATCGTCCATGGAGCCGCCGATATCCAGCAGCAGCAGAACTTTGATGGCATTGCGGCGCTCCGCCTGCATTTTGATGTCGAGCCAGCCGCCCGAGCGGGCCGTCGCATCGATGGTATCGGCCAGCGCCAGCTCATCGGCCACGCCCTGTCGCGCGAACTTGCGCAGGCGGCGCAGTGCGATCTTGATGTTGCGGGTGCCCAGTTCCACCTTGTCGTCGAGGTTGGCGAATTCGCGCTTGTCCCACACCTTCACGGCACTGCGATTGCGCCCTCCGTCCTGGCCGATGCGCACGCCTTCCGGATTGAATCCGTAGGCGCCATAGGGCGAGGTGCCCGCTGTGCCGATCCATTTGTTGCCGCCCTGATGGCGCTCTTTCTGCTCCTCGAGTCGCTTCTTCAAGGTTTCCATCAATTTGTCCCAGCCGCCCAAGGCCTCGATCTGGGCCTTTTCCTCGTCGCTGAATTCCCGCACCGTGAGCTTCTCCAGCCAGTCGGCGGGCAGCTCCCGCTGCAGCGCTGAGAACAGATCCTCGACCCCCTTGAAATGGGCGGCGAAGGCGCGGTCATAGCGATCGTAGAAGCGCTCATCCTTCACCAGGCAGGTGCGCGCCAGATAGTAGAAGCGTTCGGCGCTCAGCTCGCCCAACCCCGCCTTCAGGGCTTCGAGCAGGGTCAACAGTTCGGTGATCGAGACCGGCACGCCGGTCTTACGCAGCAGGAAGAAAAACTTAACGAGCATTCCGGCGATTGAGGAACACGAGTTGCTCGAACAGATGGACATCCTGTTCGTTCTTGAGCAGCGCCCCGTACAGCGGCGGAATCAATTTCTTGGCGTCATCGGCGCGCAGCGCCTCGGGCGGAATATCGTCGGTGACCAGCAGCTTGATCCAATCCAGCAACTCCGAGGTGGTGGGCTTCTTTTTCAGTCCCGGGGTCTCGCGGATCTTGAAGAATGAGTTCAATGCCTCGTGCAACAACTCGCGCTTCAGGTTCGGAAAATGCACATCCACGATCTGCGTCATGGTGGCCGCATCGGGGAAACGGATGTAGTGGAAGAAGCAGCGCCGCAGGAACGCGTCGGGCAATTCCTTCTCGTTGTTGCTGGTGATCACGATCACGGGCCGGTGCTTGGCGCGCACCGTCTCGCGGGTCTCGTACACATAGAATTCCATGCGGTCGAGTTCGCGCAGCAAATCATTCGGGAATTCGATGTCGGCCTTGTCGATCTCGTCGATCAGCAGCACCGGCTGCTCATCGCAGTCGAACGCCTCCCACAGATTGCCCTTGAGGATGTAATTGCGGATGTCCTTGACCCGCGGATCGCCCAGCTGCGAGTCGCGCAGGCGCGAGACTGCGTCGTATTCGTACAGGCCCTGTTGAGCCTTGGTGGTGGATTTGATGTGCCACTCGAAGAACGGCTTGTTCAAAGAGCGCGCTATTTCCGTGGCCAGCAGGGTCTTGCCTGTGCCGGGCTCGCCCTTGATGAGCAGCGGCCTGGACAGCACCACGGCGGCGTTCACCGCCGCCGTCAACTCGTCGGTGGCAATATAGCGATCCGTACCCTCGAATTCGCCGGCCATGCTATTTGCGCATCACGCGCAGTATCTGCATGGAATTCGTCCCGCCGGAAATGCCGCTGAGTTCGCCCTTGGTGAGGATGATGTGATCCCCCTCCGCCACCAGTCGCATGCCGAGCAGGCGGCGGAAGATCGAGAAATACACCGCTTCGCCACGATCCTCGATGTCGTAGGCCACCGGATGCACGCCGCGGTACAAGGTCACCCGGCAGCGCGTGCTTTCATGGCGGGTGAATGCATAGATCGGAATATCGGCACGCACGCGCGACATCCAAAGGGCCGTCGATCCGGACTCCGTCAGGGCGACGATGGCCTTGACGTGCAGATGATTGGCCGTGTACATCACCGCCGCGGCGATGGCCTCGTCGGTCTGGGCAAAGAATCCAGTGTTGCGCTGCCGCACGCGTACATGCGCCACCTGATACTTTTCCGCGCCGACCACGATTTGCGCCATGGCCTCGACCACTTTCACCGGATGTTTGCCCGACGCAGATTCGGCCGACAGCATGACGGCGTCGGCACCGTCCATGACCGCATTCGCCACGTCCGATACTTCGGCGCGGGTGGGGATGGTCGCCGTGATCATGGATTCCATCATTTGCGTGGCCATGATCACGACTTTGTTTTGGTGGCGCGCCTCGTGAATGATCAGCTTCTGCAGTCCGGCCAGTTCGGCATAGCCCATTTCCACCCCCAGATCGCCACGCGCCACCATCACGCCGTCGCTGGCCTTGGTGACCTCGGCCAGATTGGCGATGGCTTCGGCGCGTTCGATCTTGGCCACCAGCAAGGCGTGACCGCCCGCCTGGCGCAGCAGGCCGCGCGCTTCGTCCATGTCCGCGGCATCGCGCGGAAACGAGACGCCGAGATAGTCCACCTTGAGGCGCGCCGCCGTGACGATGTCCTCGCGATCCTTGTCCGTGAGCGCGCCGGCGGACAGGCCGCCGCCCTGGCGGTTGATGCCCTTGCTGTTGCCGAGTTCGCCGCCCACCAGCACACGGGTATTGATGCGCGGGCCGTCGACGCCGGTCACTTGCAGGCTGATCTGTCCGTCGTTGAGCAGCAGCACGTCGCCTGCAAATACGTCGCTGGGCAGTTTCTTGTAAGCGATGCCCACCGACTCCAGGGTGCCGGCATCCACCGCCAAAGACGCATCCAAAGTGAAGTCGGCGCCATCCGGCAAATAAATCTTGCCGCCCTTGAAACGGTCGATGCGGATCTTCGGACCTTGCAGGTCTCCGAGCACGCCCACGTAGCGCCCGGCCTGACGCGCCGCCTCGCGCACCAGGGTGACCCGCCGTTCGTGATCGGCGGTGGCGCCATGCGAGAAATTCAGGCGCACCACATCCACGCCGGCGCGCACGATGCCCGCCAACACCTCCTGATCGTCCGTTGCGGGACCCAGGGTGGCGACGATTTTCGTGCTGCGTAAATTCGAAATCATGCGGCTCGCTTCTCCAGGATGTCCACCGCCGGCAGTTTCTTGCCCTCGACGAATTCCAGGAACGCGCCGCCGCCGGTGGAAATATAGGAAATGCTTTCCTCGATGCCATATTTCTCGATGGCTGCCAGCGTGTCCCCGCCGCCGGCCAGTGAAAAGGCCTTGCTGCGGGCAATGGCCGTTGCGATGGTGCGGGTGCCTTCGCCGAACTGCTCGAACTCGAACACGCCCACCGGACCGTTCCATAAAATCGTGCCCGCCGATGCCACCAGCCCGGCCATCGCTTCGGCCGAATCGGGGCCGATGTCGAGAATCATGTCTTCCGCCCCGACGGCCCCCACTGCCTTAACGTCGGCTTCGGCCTTGGCGGAAAATTCCTTGGCCACGACCACATCGGTGGGCATGGGAATGACGATGCCGCGCTGCTTGGACTGCTCCAACAGGCGATTGCAGATGTCCAACATCGCCGGTTCGTACAGCGACTTGCCCACCTTGAAACCCAGCGCGGCGAGAAAGGTGTTGGTGATGCCGCCGCCGACGATCAACTGATCCACCTTGCCGAGCAGCGATTCCAGCACGGTGAGCTTGGTGGACACCTTGGATCCGGCGACGATGGCCAACAGGGGGCGCGCAGGCTTGTCCAGCGCGGTTTCCAGCGCCGACAGTTCGCTCACCAGCAGCGGTCCCGCGCAGGCGATCGCCGCGTACTTGGCGACACCGTGGGTGCTTGCCTCGGCCCGGTGCGCGGTGCCGAAGGCATCCATCACGTACACGTCGCACAGCGATGCCATGCGACGCGACAATTCCTCGGAATCCTTCTTCTCGCCCTTGTTGAAACGCACATTCTCCAGCAGCACGATCTCACCCGGCCCGACTTCGACGCCTCCCAACCAGTCTTTCTTCAATGCCACCGGCACGCCGAGCAGCTGTGACAGGCGCTTCGCCACGGGCGCCAGACTGAATTCCTCGGACGCATGGCCTTCCTCGGGGCGGCCGAGATGCGACATCACCAGCACGCGCGCCTTGGCATTCAGCGCGGCCTGCAATGTCGGCAACGCCGCGCGGATGCGCGCGTCGCTCGAGACCTGCCCATCCTTGATGGGGACGTTCAAATCCTCGCGGATCAGCACGCGCTTATCGCGCAGATCCATGCCCGCCATTGTCTTGAGTTTCAAGGTACACCTTCTATGCCGCTTTCGACCACGCCAGCGTGGTGTCGAGCATGCGGTTCGAAAATCCCCATTCGTTGTCGTACCAGCTACACACTTTCACCAGGGTGCCGTCGATCACCTTGGTGAGCGTCGCATCATAAGTTGAGGATGCCGGATCGTGATTGAAATCCACCGACACCAACGGCGCATCGCTGTATGCCAGAATGCCCTTCAAATCGCCGACCGCGGCGGCCTTCATCGCCGCGTGAATTTCATCAATCGACGTCTTTCGCGCCGCAATGAACGTGAAGTCCACCAGGGATACATTGATGGTGGGCACGCGAATGGAGAATCCATCGATCTTGCCCTTGAGCTCCGGCAGCACCAATCCGACCGCGGCGGCGGCGCCGGTCTTGGTCGGGATCATGGAGTGGGTGGCGGAACGGGCGCGGCGCAGGTCGGCATGATAGACGTCCGTGAGCACCTGATCGTTGGTATAGGAATGAATGGTGTTCATGGTGCCGGCGACCACGCCGATTTTCTCGTGCAGCACCTTGACCAGCGGCGCCAGGCAATTGGTGGTGCACGACGCGTTGGAGATCACCGTCATGCTGGATTTCAGCACGTCATGGTTGACGCCAAAAACGATGGTGGCATCGACGTCGTCGCCGCCCGGCGCCGATATCACCACTTTCTTCGCGCCGGCGGTCAAATGCGCCGACGCTTTGGCCTTGCTGGTGAAAAGTCCGGTGCACTCCAGCACCACGTCCACGCCCAATTCGCCCCACGGCAGTTTGGCCGGATCGCGCTGCGCGACGACCCGAATCCGGTCGCCGTTGACCACCATCGAGTCGCCGTCGACGCGGACTTCCCCGTGAAAGCGCCCATGCACCGTGTCGAACCGGGTCAGATGAGCATTGGTGTTGGCATCGCCCAAATCGTTGATGGCGACGATCTTGATGTCGTTGCCGTGCTTGCCTTCATACAGAGCCCGCAAAATGTTGCGGCCGATGCGGCCATAGCCGTTGATGCCCACTTTGATTGCCATCGTCGTCTAACCCCTTGTTCCATTGTTCAATCCGCCAGCACTTTGTCGATCGCCTCGCCCACCTTCTCCGCAGTGAAGCCGAACTCCTTGAACAGAACCTTGGCAGGCGCGGACGCGCCGAAATGATCGATGCCCACGATCTGGCCCTTGAGGCCCACGTAGTGCCACCACGCGCCGCGCACGCCGGCCTCGACCGCGACGCGCCGTGTGACCGCGGCAGGCAGCACGCTCTCTTTGTACGCCTCATCCTGGCGGTCGTAGGCGTTCGTGCTCGGCATCGATACCAGCCGGATCCTGCGGCCTTTTGAATTAGCCGCGCGCACCGCATCGGCAGCAATCCCGACCTCGGAGCCCGTGGCGATGACGATGGCTTCCGGCGTGCCGGCTGGATCGATCAATACGTACCCGCCTCGCGAAATATTCGCCACCTGCGCCGCATCGCGCGGCTGATGGTTGCAAGCCTGGCGCGTCAGCACCAACAGGGTCGGGCCGTCGCGATTGTCCACCGCCACGCCCCAGGCCGCCGCAGTCTCCACCCCGTCGCAGGGGCGCCACAGATCCATATGAGGGATGACCCGCAGACTTGCAAGGTGTTCGATGGGTTGGTGCGTCGGACCGTCTTCGCCCAAGCCGATGGAGTCGTGGGTGTACACGTAGATGACGCGGATGCGCATCAGGCAAGCCATGCGGATGGCGTTGCGCGCGTAATCGGAGAAGGTCAGGAAGGTGCCGCCGTAGGGAATGAGGCCGCCATGCGCCGCGATGCCGTTCATGATTCCCGACATGCCGAACTCGCGCACACCCCAGTGCACGTAGTTGCCGGCGGGCACATCCGGATTCAACGTCACCGAGTCCTTGCGCCAGGTGCCGTTCGATGGGGTCAGGTCGGCGGATCCCCCGAGCAGCTCGGGCAATGCAGGCCCGATGGCATTCAACGCCGCCTGCGAGGACTGGCGCGTCGCCAGCACTTTTCCTTCCGCCTGGACGCCGCCGACGAAGGCGCGCAGCAATTCGTCGAAGCCTGCCGGCAGATCGCCCGCCATGCGACGCTCGAGTTCGGCCGACAGCGCAGGGAATTCCTGTTTGTACGCCGCGAAACGCGTGCGCCACTCCTTCTCCGCCTTGGCGCCTTTCTCGCGCCGGTCCCACGCAGCGGCGATATCCGCGGGGATTTCAAAGGGCGGCGCGGTCCAGCCCAGCGTTTTGCGCGTGGTGGCAATGTCGGCGTCGCCCATGGCTTCGCCGTGCATGGTTTGCGTGCCCTGCTTCGGCGCGCCCCAACCGATGGTGGTACGCGCGCAAATCAGCGAGGGTTTGTCGGTCACGGCGCGCGCGGCGGCCAAGGCTGCCGCAACCGCGGCGCTGTCCTGACCGTCGACGTGCGGCACCACGTGCCAGCCGTAGGCTTCGAAGCGATGCGCCGTGTCGTCGTCGAACCAGCCCACCACCTTGCCGTCGATGGAGATGCCGTTGTCGTCGTACACCATGATGAGCTTGCCGAGCTTCTGCATGCCGGCGAACGAGGCCACTTCGTGAGAAATACCCTCCATCATGCAGCCGTCGCCCAGGAACACGTACGTATGGTGATCGATGATGGCGTGCCCGGGCCGGTTGAAGGTGGCCGCCAGCGAGCGTTCGGCGAGTGCCATGCCGACCGCATTGGAAAAGCCCTGGCCCAAGGGTCCGGTGGTGGTTTCGATCCCCAAGTGCAGCTCGCGCTCCGGGTGACCCGCAGTTTTCGAACCCCACTGCCGAAAGTTCTTGATCTCATCCATCGATAGGGGATACCCCGTCAGATGCAGGACGGAATACAGCAGCATCGAGGCATGACCGTTGGACAGCACGAAGCGGTCGCGATCGATCCAGGTTGGATTGCCGGGATTGAACTTAAGGACGTCGCGCCACAGTACTTCGGCGATGTCCGCCATTCCCAAGGGAGCGCCCGGATGGCCCGAATTGGCCTTTTGAACGGCGTCCATGGAAAGGGCACGGATGGCGTTGGCAAGTTCGCGGCGGGTCGGCATGGGGTTCTCAATTTGACGAGACAAGCCGGCTATTGTCCCCGATGCGTCGCCTGCCAGCAATGCCGCGTGATATCGGTCGCAATTTGGTGTTCGTAGGCGTTTGGCGACGGAACACGTTCACACAACGGTAGTCTGTTTATGTATAACGCATTCAGCCGTCCCCATGACCCAGTTCACCGTCACCGCAAGGGTGCTTTGCTAAAATTTTGACGATGCAAATTCTACAAATCACCGACCCTCATCTGTATGGCAGCGCATCCGGCCGCTTGCGCGGCGTCGAGACGGATTCGAGCCTGCACGCCGTGCTCGAGGATGCATTCGCCCGTGTTCCCGACTATGCCGCGTTGCTGGTGACCGGTGACTTGGTCCAGGATGACAAATCGGGCTATCTGCGTTTCCGCAGCATCTTCGGCAACATACCCAAGCCGGTGCTGTGCATTCCCGGAAATCACGACGAACCCGAAGCGATGCGCGCGGAATTGAACTGCGCCCCGTTTGAAATCTGCGGCACGCATGAAATCGGCGATTGGCAGTTCGTGATGCTCGACAGCTACGATCCGGGACATGTCGGCGGCCGTCTCACGCAAAGCGAATTGGCGCGCCTCGACAGTGCGCTCAGCCTGTCGACCAAGCACTCCATGGTGTGCCTGCATCATCACCCGATACCGATGGGCAGCCGCTGGTTGGATGGCGTGGGCCTCGCGGAATCCGATGACTTCTGGCGCGTGATCGACACGCACGCCAACGTGCGCGCCGTGGCATGGGGCCATGTTCACCAAGCCTATGACGGCAGGCGCGGCAACGTGCAGTTGTTCGCCACACCCTCGACCGGCGCGCAGTTCCTGCCGAAGAGTGAACGCTACGCCGTGGACTCGCGGCCGCCCGCCTACCGCAGCTTCGATTTGCACGCCGACGGACGCGTCGAGTCCAGCGTTCATTGGGTGGAAACCCGAGCCATGCGTCACTTCGCCAACGGCTGACGAACCCAACATCCATGCGACGAATTTTCGCGCTCGCAGGCCTGGCGTTCCTGTGCAGCGGTGCGCGCGCCGATGGCGTCACCCATGCGTTGTGGGAAATTCACGGCAAACACAACATTGTTTATCTGCTCGGGTCGATTCACGTGCTGCGGCCCAGCGACTACCCGCTCGCGCCGCAGCTGCTCGAAGCCTACAGCCATGCGCAATCCCTTTACATGGAAGTGAATCTGCAGAAACTCGACCCGCAAAGCATGCAGGGAGAGCTGTTGGCGAGCGCCACCCTGCCTCAGGGCAAGACTCTGCCGGGCATTCTCGGCAAACAGCGCTACGATCATGCCGCCGCCCTGGCCCGCGACGTCGGCGTCGACTTGTCGAATTTCGACCGATTTGCGCCCTGGTTCGCCGCCGAGGCCATTTCGCAGCTGCAGTTGACCCAGCTGGGCTTTCAGCCGCAGTCGGGCGTCGAAATGTACTTCCTGCAGCGCGCCAATAGCGACCGCAAGTCCGTGGCAGGTCTGGAGACGGTGCATGATCAGTTCGCGCTGTTCGATGGCTTGTCCATGGATGCGCAGGCCGAGTATCTGCTGTCCAGTCTCGAGGAAGCTCGCGAGCTGCCGAAGCAGGTCGACTCCATGGTCAAAGCGTGGAATCGCGGCGACACCGCCTGGTTCGAGCGGCAGATGAAGACCGAGTTCGGCCGTGACCCCGGCCTTTATGAATCCGTGCTGGTGGCGCGCAACCGCAAATGGATCCCGAAGATCGAAGCGCTGCTCAAGGAAGACAAGAATTATCTGATCATCGTGGGAACCGGTCACTTGGTCGGCGCGGGGAGCGTCATCGACCTGCTGAAAAAAGACGGGATCGGAGCCACCCAACACTAGATCGGATGACCTCGACCCCGCTCGCTTCAAATCATTGCGGCGTGCCCTGCGCGCGCGATGCCGCCCAAGCCTGCTGACGCGCCTGCATCTTGGCCTGCATTTCAGCCTTGATCGTGGCCAGCTGCTGTTGCTGGGCGGGAGTCAGAACCCCGAAGACACTGGCGCGAACCTGCTCGCGCTGCGTGATCATCTGCGCGTGCAGCGCGGCATTTGCCTGGCTGACTTCCGTGACCGTGGCGGCGTAAGCGGCATCGTTCGGCGCCAGCTGGCTCAGCTTCAGCGAATTGGCATGCATCTGCTGATGGATGCTCTTCAACTGCGGACCCGCCGCGGTCATGATGCTCTTGACCTGCGCCTTCTGTGCGTCGGTGAGATTCAGCTTGGACAACAGCCAATGGCCGGACCCGTGATGGTGGCGATGATGGTGCCAGCCGCCCTCGCCCGCGGCCGGCGCAGTCGTGGCAGCGGTGTCGGCTGCGGTTGCGATCGAAATGCCTGCCGCGGCGGTGGCCAGGGCTCCGGCGGCCAAGAGGCTTCCGGCCAGCGATTTGCGGATCGAATTCATGTGCTTTGCTCCGATACGGTGAATGGGAACGATGGGCGCCATCCTAAGCCGTCGCTGTGCAAACAAGTGTCGGAAGCCGCGCAGAGATCTGTTAAGAATTGCAAATTCAAAGGGTTGTTCTTCGGCCAGGACGCCTCTGTGCCAAAGTAGGGCCCATGAACACCCCGAGCGAAGCACGTGTCTTGCTGGTCGACGACGACAGGGAGCTGTGTGCCATGCTGTCCGAGTATCTGCACGCCGAGCACTTCGATGTGAAAAGCGTGCACGACGGCGGCGATGCGCTGGCACAGCTGCAGGAAGGCGATTTCGAGATCGTGATTCTCGATGTGATGTTGCCCAGCGTCGGCGGCTTCGACGTCCTGCGCAAGCTCGGCGCTTCGTACGACACACCCATCCTGATGCTGACCGCACGCGGCGACGACGTCGACCGCATCGTCGGCTTGGAACTGGGCGCTGACGACTACCTGAGCAAGCCCTTCAACCCACGCGAGTTGGTGGCGCGCATCCGCGCAATTTTGCGCCGTGCCAGCAGCCGTGCGGGCGCGGCGCGTGCGCCCGACGAATTGAGCGTCGGTCCCATCGTCTTGAACACCGGCACGCATCAGGTACATGTCAACAACAGCCTGGTTCCCCTCACCGGCGCCGAATTCCGCGTGCTCGAACTGTTGATGCGCTCCGCGGGCCAGGTCATCTCGCGCGAGTCGATGACCGAACAGGCGCTGGGCCGCAAGCTCGTCGCATACGATCGCAGCATCGATACGCATATCAGCAATCTGCGCCGCAAGCTGGATCTCGAAGCCGGCACCAATCCGGAGATCAAGAACGTACGCGGCTCCGGGTACACCCTGACATGGGCGCATGCATAGCCTGTTCCTGAGGATCTTCCTCCTGTTCTGGGTGGCCATGGCGCTGATCGTGGGCAGCAGCATCGCCACCACCTATACGATCACCGCGCGCGAGTTCGATCCGCCGGATGCGCAGCGGCGGCCATCGGCCGCCATTAAAGCCTCCGAGGTCCTGGCCGAGGGCGGCATCGGCGCGCTGAAGCGCTGGCTCAGCACGAACAAAGATACGGTGGTCGATCGGGAGTTGTACATCGTGGGCGCTGACGGCACCGACATTCTCGGCCGCCATCTGCCCGAGAGCGCCGTGCGCCGGCTGGAGTACCTCAATCGCGAAGGCAATCCGGGCGCCACCGGGAATTTCCGCCCATCCCGCGTGGCACCGCAAATCGTCGCCGCCGACGGGTCGACCTACACCGTGCTGTTCATGCCGCGCCGGCCGAGCATATTCGGCGCGCTCAGCCTGCCGGCGATTTCGCTCACCATTCTGGTGATCGCTCTGGTGGTGAGCGCGCTCACCAGTTGGTGGCTGGCGGAACACCTGACCGCGCCAATCCGCCGCATTCAGGCCGGCGCGCGTGCGCTGGCCTCGGAGAACCTCGACGTCAGGGTCAGCGCCGGCCTCGAGGATCGCCACGATGAACTGGCGGTGTTGGCCCGTGACTTCGACGCCATGGCGGATCAGTTGCGCGCGAATCGTGCAGCGACCACGCAATTGCTGCGCGATATTTCGCACGAGCTGCGCTCGCCTCTGGCCCGCATGCGGGTGGCTCTGGGTCTGGCGCGTCAGCCGCCGGCGGACTTCGTGCGCCAGTTGGACCGGCTGGAGAAGGAAATCGAACGCCTGGATTCGATGATCGGCCAGGTGCTGAAACTCGCCCGGCTGCAGGGCACCGATGTGCTCGGAATCCGCGAAAGCTTCGATTTCGATGAAATGCTCGACGAGGTCGCGCTCGATGCGAATTTCGAGGGTGCCATAAAGAACTGCAGCGTGAATCTGCGCGGCGCCGCAAAAGTTGCCGTCATCGGCAATCGCGAGCTGATGAGCAGCGCCATCGAGAATGTGCTGCGCAATGCGGTGCGCTACAGCCCTGAAGGGCAATCGGTGGAGATCTCGCTCATTCGCGGCGCGGGGCTCGACATCGTGATACGCGATCATGGCCCGGGCGTGCCGCCCGCGGCCTTGGAGCGCATCTTCGAACCCTTTTACCGGGTCGCTGAATCGCGTGACCGCGACAGCGGTGGAGAGGGCATCGGCCTCGCCATCACCTCGCGCGTGATGCAGGCGCATGGCGGCACCGCCAAAGCCACGAATGCCGCGGGCGGCGGACTGGAAGTACGACTTAGCTTGCCGCAGGCCAGTCTCGCTGTTTAGCATGGCCGGATGAGCCTGTTCCAAGAAGCCTGCAAGTACATTCCCGGCGGCGTCAACTCTCCGGTGCGCGCATTCCGCGGCGTCGGGGGTGAACCGATCTTCTTCAAGCGCGCCCGGGGCGCTCACGTCGAGTCGGCCGATGGACGGCGCTTCATCGACTATGTCGGCTCATGGGGTCCCATGATTTTGGGCCATGCGCATCCCCAGGTGATCAAAGCAGTCCAGGACGTTGCCGCCGACGGTTTGAGCTTCGGAGCGCCCACGGAACTCGAGACTCAGCTGGCGCGCCGGGTCACCCAGCTCATGCCATCCATCGAGCTGGTGCGCTTCGTCAGTTCAGGAACCGAGGCCACCATGAGCGCCATCCGTCTGGCGCGCGGCTTCACCGGACGCGACACCATCGTCAAGTTCGAGGGCTGCTACCACGGACATTCGGATTCCTTGCTGATCAAGGCCGGGTCCGGCGCGCTCACCTTGGGTGTCCCGACCTCACCCGGCGTGCCAAAAGCTTTGGCGGCGCACACGGTAACCCTCAACTACAACGACAACGATCAGGTACACCGCGTCATGCGTCAGATCGGCGAGCAGGTTGCTTGCGTCATCGTTGAACCGGTGGCCGGCAACATGAATTGCATTCTGCCGGCCGAGGATTTTCTGCAGACCTTGCGCCGCGAATGCGATCGCGCCGGCGCCGTGTTGATTTTCGACGAAGTCATGACGGGGTTTCGCGTGGCGCCGGGCGGAGCGCAAGCGCTTTACGGCGTGCGCCCGGATCTGACCACACTGGGAAAAATCATCGGCGGCGGCATGCCGGTGGGCGCGTTCGGCGGGCGCCGCGACATCATGGAGCAACTCGCGCCGCTGGGTCCGGTTTATCAAGCCGGCACCCTCTCGGGCAATCCGGTTGCCATGATTGCCGGCCTGACGACGCTCGATCTGATCAGCGTCCCCGGATTTCACCAGCGCTTGAGCGCCATGACCGACGTGCTCATGGAGGAGCTCACCTCTGCGGCCGCGGCGGCCGGCGTGCCCTTCTCCACCAACCACGTGTGCGGCATGTTCGGCCTGTTCTTCACCGCCGAGCGTCAGGTCGACCGGTACGAGAAGGTGATGTCCTGCGACGTCGAGCGCTTCAAGCGGTTCTTCCACGGTATGCTGGACCAGGGAATTTATCTCGCACCCTCCGCATTCGAGGCCGGCTTCCTCTCGGCGGCCCACACAGCCGCCGATATCGAGGCGACCGTGGCTGCGGCAGCGCGGGTCCTGGCCAAGGCCTAGGCGTGCGCGCCTTCTGCTGGTTCGCGGGCGCCATCGTGCTGGCCGGGGTGCTCGGCGCCATCCTTGCCTACCCGGTGTTCGAGCTGACCACGGCATTCGCGAACTTTGCCTTTCATCGAGTTGCCAGCCGCATCGCCATGCTGGTCCTGATCGCAGAGCTGGTCTGGCTGTGCCGGCATCTGCAACTCACCACCAAGGGCGACTTCGGCTACGGCCTGCCGTGGCGCCGGTTTCTCAAAGTCAGCGCGGCTTGGTCGCTCATCGGCATGGCCACAGCCAGCTTCGGGGCGGCCTTCCTGCTCGGTACCGGCCTGCGGGTGATCGACCCGGCGTTCGCCATCACGGCTGCGGGCCTGCTGAAAATCTTCGCGGTGGGTGTGGCTTCCGGGATTGCCGTCGCATTGCTCGAAGAAACCGTGATGCGCGGCGCCATGCACACGGCGATCCAGCGCGAGGCCGGGCCGTGGACCGCGGCATGGCTCACTGCGCCGTTGTTCGCTGTGCTGCATTTCTTCGCAAAAGTGCGTATACCGCCCGAGGAGGTCGGCTGGGGCAGCGGCTTCGATTTGCTGGCGCGCTCCTTTGCCCCACTTGCGCACCCATCGTTGGTTTTCGATTCATTCATGTCATGGCTGCTGCTCGGACTGATCTTGAGCCTCACGCGCGTGCTCACCGGCAACATCGCTGTCGCGCTGGGCTTGCATGCCGGTTGGGTGATCGTCTTGCGCATGCTGCAAGAAGCCACCAACGGTGCCAGCGCGCCGGCCTACGCAGCCTGGGTCGGACGTTTCGACGGGCTGCTCGGCTACTGGCTGCTGCCCTGGGGCACGGCAATTGGCGCCATGCTGTGGTTCACGCGCAAGGCCTGGGTGCCGGCGGCAACGGATGCGAGGGCAACATGACGTTTAAGGGTTTCAGGAACTGACCCCCGCCCAACAGTCGCCAACGTCAATCTGAAGGCGGCGAATCGCGCCGCGATCTGGCCTGCCCTGGTGCAGGCGTGGCGCAATCAAGCATCGGCATCGCTGCTCAAGCTGCATGCAGTCTTGGAATAGAACCCGCCGCTCTATTTCTCGGCTTTCTTTTTGGCCTTCGGCTCGAGCATGTCCAGCCTTGCCAGCGGGTCATCCATCTCCAGAGTGAGCTGCTTCTCGGCTGCGGGTATCGGCAGGATTTCCGCCAATCGATGTCCCACCCAGGCCGCATCGTCCAAGCGCATCGGAATGTCCGTATAAACCTCACCGAGCTGCGGCAGCACGGTTTTCAACAGCTCGGCCAGATGCGCATGACGCGGCGGCACGGGCACCACCGGTTCCGCGTTGAGCCAATCGACTTCGGCCAGATTCAGGCCATCCGTTTGGCGGCTGCGGCGCAAGATCCGGAAGCGCTGCTCGCCGACGCAGGACAATCCCAGGAATCCGTCCGACAACTGGTGGAAGTCGACGATCTTCGCCGTCGTGCCCACCTCAAAAGTATCGGCGGGTCCCACCTCATTGCCTTCACGAATCAGCACGACACCGAAATTCAAATTGCCGCGCATGCAGCTGCGCACCATGTCGATGTAGCGGGTTTCGAATATCCGCAGCGGCAGCCGCCCTTCAGGGAACAACACCACGTTCAGCGGAAACAGTGCGATCGATTCCGGAGCCCAATTCATTTGCGCGCCCGCAGCGCCGTCAGAAGCTTCTCGTGCAACCCGCCGAAGCCGCCGTTGCTCATGATCAACACGTGATCGCCGGAGCGCAGCTCGCCGGCCAGGCCCTTCACCAGGTCCTCGACGCCGGCGCCGAAATGCAGCCGATCGCCCAGGGGCTTCAATGCCTCTGCCAGATCCCAACCCAGTTCCGGCGCGCTCAAGAACCAACTCTGGTCCGCGGCAGCCAAGGAGGGCGCCAGTTCATCGCGATGCACGCCCAGCTTCATGGTGTTGGACCTTGGTTCGACCACCGCGATGATGCGCGCTGCGCCGACACGGGCGCGCAGGCCCGCCAGCGTGGTTTCAATGGCCGTCGGATGATGCGCAAAATCGTCGTACACCGTGATGCCGTGCACCACACCGCGCACTTCCATGCGGCGTTTTACACCGCGAAACGCTGCCAACGCGGCGGCCGAGCGCTGCGGATTCACGCCGACGTGATTCGCCGCGGCGATGGCGGCCAGTGCATTCATCACATTGTGCCGGCCAAGCAGATCCCATTTCACATCCGCCACATGGGCTCCCTTGAAGTGCACGGCGAATTTTCCGGCGGCCGAACCCGGCTCGATGTGCGCGATCCAGTCGCCGCCGCTCATGCCGAAGGTTTCCTGCGGCGTCCAACAGCCCATTTTCAAGGTGGCGGCCAATTCCGCATCCCCGCCATTCACGATCAGCCGTCCGGCGCCGGGCACCGTGCGCAGCAGCTGGTTGAATTGCCGCCGAATCGATGCGACGTCGGGGTAGATGTCGGCGTGGTCGTATTCGAGATTGTTGAGGATAGCGGTGCGCGGACGGTAGTGCACGAACTTGGCGCGCTTGTCGAAGAATGCCGTGTCGTATTCGTCGGCTTCGATCACGAAATAAGGCGCCGCACCCAGGCGCGCGCTGCTGTCGAAATTGCTGGGCACGCCTCCCACCAGAAATCCGGGCTGCAGTCCCGCGTGTTCCAGGATCCAGGTGAGCATGGAAGTCGTGGTGGTCTTGCCATGGGTGCCGGTCACCGCGATCACGTGCCGCTCATGCAGCACCTGATCGGCCAACCACAGCGGACCCGAGGTGTAGGGCATGCCGCGGTCGAGCATCGCTTCGACCACCGGCGCGCCGCGACTCAGAGCATTGCCCACCACCACGACATCGGGCTTGAGATTCAGCTGATCCGCGCCATAGCCCTGTACGAACTCGATGCCCAATGCCTCGAGCTGCGTGCTCATCGGCGGATACACGTTGAGGTCCGATCCCGTGACGCGAAAGCCCGCGGCTTTGGCTATGGCCGCGATGCCGCCCATGAAAGTGCCGGCTATCCCCAGGATATGAATATGCCTGCTCACGCCGTCGACGCCAGATATTGCCCGAGCAGCAACTGCACCAGGAAATAGCCCAGGCTGACCAGGCCGCCGACGACCACGCCCGAATCCAATGCCGCACGCCAGATATTGGCCCCCGCCGCGATGTAGCTGACGTAGCCGCCGAGCAGCGCAACGCCCAGGGGCACCGCCCAAGGTTTGCCTTCCCCCATCATTTGAATCGCCGCATCCAAGGGGTACAACACCACGCCCGCCAGCACATCCACGCCGAGAACGGCGCTGCCGGTTTGCAAAAACCGTTCGCGCCGTTTCGCCAGCGCCAGTACCAGCCAGGTGAAGCACAGCGGCACGGACACGGCAAACGCCATGCGTGGCAAGAGCAGATGACGCGGCAGCGGCGACAACAGATCGGACAGCGGTTCCAGCAATGCCGCCGCGGTGGCGACCAGCACCAACAGAAATGTCGACGCAGGCAGAATCGCCGGAGATTTTCGCCACAATGCGATATCCAGGAATGCTTTTAGCAGTCGCGTCATTTCGATTCAGTCATAATCCGGTGCAAATTGTACACGCGGTACCGTATGCCTGAGGCGAATTGGATCGACAGAAACGACGAGTTGCCCGGGCTCGCAAGCGCCATGGCCTCGCAGCCTGCGGTCGGCGTGGACACGGAATTCCTGCGCGAGCGCACGTTCTTTCCCAGGCTATGCCTGCTGCAGCTGAGCGTTGGCGGAACGATCTACTGCGTGGACACGCTCAAGGTCGGCAGTTTAGAGGCGCTGATGCCGGCGCTCACGGCGCCGCACACCCGCAAGCTCATTCATGCCGCGAGGCAGGACTTGGAGGCCTTGTATCTCACCAGCAAGCAGGTGCTGACGCCGGTGTTCGACACGCAAATCGCGGCGGCCTGCGTCGGCCTCAAGCCCCAGGTCGGTTACGCAGAGTTGGTTCTGACGCTGCTCAAGGTGACCATTCCGAAGGGGCAGACGCGCACCGACTGGTCGAAGCGGCCGCTGACCCGCGAACAGTTGGAGTACGCCGCCGATGACGTGCTGTACTTGAGCGACATCGAGGCGTTATTGATGCAGCGGCTGCAAAGCTTGGGCCGCGAGCATTGGGTACGTGAGGATTGCGCCGCCATCGAGGATCGACGCTTGTACGAACCGGATCCCGCTCTCGCCTGGGAGCGGCTGCGCGGCATTGCGCAACTGACCGCCGCGCCGCGTGCCAGGGCCAAAGCGATTGCCAACTGGCGCGAAAAACTGGCGCGCTCGCGCGATTTGCCGCGTTCCTGGATCCTGGCCGACGCCGCACTGTTCGCCATTGCGCAAGGCAATCCGGCCAACCGCGAAGCCTTGGAGCGCATACAACCCCTGAACGATAAATTCGCCGCCACGCTGCTCGATGCCTTGGACGGTGTGACCGGTGAGGGCGAGAGCGAGGCACCCATCCAGGATCTGCGGCCCACTCCCGAACAAAAAGCCTTGGCAGATCGCCTGGCGAAAATTGTCGACGCGCGGGCAGCGCAGCTGCAGGTGAGCGCCGAGGTGTTGGCGCCGCGCGGCGAACTGAAGGCCCTTGCCATGGGCAGGCGCGACACACATGCGATGACGGGTTGGCGCCTCGAGGAGATCGGCTTGCGGCTGCAAGCCGCCTTGGCCTAGCGGCCCCGCCTAAGCGGCCCTGCCTA
>CAZZWM010000018.1:0-37810 GCA_964657945.1 uncultured Steroidobacteraceae bacterium | reverse complement strand
CTCGCTCGATGCTCTTGAACACAGTTTCCATGTCGGCGTCCGCATCCACCACTCGCAACAGGCGCAGGGCCGTGTAGTGCTTTATCAGCGGCTTGGTTTGCGCCTCGTAAACTTCCAGCCGCTTGCCGATCACCTCTTCCTTGTCATCGGGGCGTTGCGTGAGTTTGTGCGCGGGAGCCTTTGCGCAATGTGCCAGCGCCTCCGGAGTCGACGTGAAGATGTTGAACACCTGCCCGCAAAGTTCACAGATGCGGCGGCCCGAGAGCCGCTTGAACAGAATCTCCAGGTCCAGGTTCAGCAGCACCACCGAATCGAGCGGAGTGCCCAGCTCGCGCAGCATGGATTCGAGCGCCTCGGCCTGCGCAATATTGCGCGGGAAGCCATCGAGGATGAAGCCCTTGGCGGCATCCGGCCGGCTCAAGCGCTCGCGAATCATGCCCAGCACCGTGGCGTCGTCCACCAGCTTGCCGGCGTCCATCGCCGATTTGGCTCTGCGCCCGAGCTCGGTGCCATTGGCCACAGCCTCGCGCAGCAGGTCGCCGGTTGAGATCTGCGGAACGCCATAGGCTTTGACCAGCCGTTGGGACTGTGTGCCTTTGCCCGAACCGGGAGCCCCTAATAGAACTATGCGCATGTGTCTCCGATTAGCCGAAAGCGCGCTACCGTACCTTTGGGAGGCGCGGTCGTCAAACCAACGCTGATGGGCTATCCTGCGCGGCTCTCATTGAGGGGTGGACATGGCCAAAAAAAACGCCTTTTATGCTCAATCCGGCGGCGTCACCGCCGTCATCAACGCCTCAGCGTGCGGGGTCATCGAAACCGCCCGCCGCCATCCCGCCAAGATCGGCAAGGTCTACGCCGGACGCCACGGCATTTTGGGCGCCCTGACCGAAGACATGATCGACACCGGCAAAGAGTCGAAGGCCACCATCGCGGCCCTGCGCTACACCCCGGGCGGAGCATTCGGCTCGGCCCGTTACAAGCTGGCGGGACTCGATAAAAACCGCGCCCAATACGCGCGATTGATAGACATATTCCGCGCTCACGACATCGGCTACTTCTTCTACAACGGCGGCAACGATTCCATGGACACCGCCCAGAAAGTCTCGGAAATCGCGGTGCAGATGGATTACCCCATCATTTGCGTCGGCGTGCCGAAGACCATCGACAACGACCTTCCCATCACCGACTGCTGCCCAGGATTCGGCTCCGCCGCGAAGTACATCGCGGTGTCCACCAAAGAGGCGGCTCTCGATGTGGCCTCCATGGCGCGAACTTCCACCAAGGTGTTCGTGCTCGAAGTCATGGGCAGGCATGCCGGTTGGATGGCGGCGGCCGGCGGTTTGGCCAACACAAAGCCGGGAGAAGCGCCGCATATCATCCTGTTTCCGGAGATTGCCTTCGACAAGGCGAACTTCCTCGCCAAGGTGAAGCAGACCGTGGAAAAGCGCGGTTATTGTGTGGTCGTGGTCTCGGAGGGCGTGAAGGACGCCGCCGGCAAATTTCTGGCTGAGGCCGGCGGCAAGGACGCCTTCGGCCATGCCCAATTGGGCGGCGTCGGCCCCGTGGTTGCGCAGATGACCCAGGAGGCCTTCGGCTACAAGTTTCATTGGGCAGTGGCGGACTATCTGCAACGCTCAGCGCGCCACATCGCCTCCCAAGTCGATGTGGATCAAGCCTATGCCGTGGGCAAGGCCGCCGTAGAACTCGCGCTCGAGGGCAAGAATGCCGTCATGCCCATCATCGTGCGCAAGTCGGCCAAACCCTATCGCTGGGCCATCGGCCAAGCCCCCATTTCTGCCATCGCCAACCAGGAGAAAAAGGTGCCGCGCAACTTCATCACGGAGGATGGTTTTGGCATCACCGCGGCCTGCCGCCGCTATCTGTTGCCCCTCATCGGCGGCGAAGGTTACCCACCGTACCGCGACGGCTTGCCCGCCTACGCGAGCCTCAAAGGCGCCAGCGTTCCGAAGCGCTTGAAGACCCCTTTTGTGGTATAGTCCCCGCCGCTTTTTTTGACAGCAAATTACATACTTTTCAATAACATAAGACCCGATGGGAGATTTCCTCATGACGCTTGACTATGCGCTATGGTTGGCTATTGCAGCAGGGGTTGTTGCAATCCTCTACGGCGCCATTTCGGTGCGCTGGATTCTGGCGCAGCCGGCAGGCAACCCGCGCATGCAGGAAATCGCTGCGGCCATTCAGGCGGGCGCCGGCGCCTACCTGAATCGTCAGTACTCGACCATTACGGTGGTCGGCGTGATTCTGTTCGTCGCCATCGGTCTGGCGCTCGACTGGCCCACCGCAGGCGGCTTCGCCACCGGCGCCATCCTGTCCGGCTTGGCGGGTTACATCGGCATGTTCATCTCGGTGCGCGCCAATGTGCGCACGGCGCAGGCGGCCCACGGCGGCATCAACGCCGCATTGAAAGTTGCATTCCGCGGCGGTGCCATCACCGGCATGCTGGTGGTGGGGTTGGGTCTGCTCGGCGTCGCCGGGTACTTCTTGCTGATGTCGAAGGTGTTGGGTGATGCCGATGCGGCACTGCGCTCTCTGGTGGGACTGGCCTTCGGCGGTTCACTGATCTCGATTTTTGCGCGCTTGGGCGGCGGCATTTTCACCAAGGGCGCCGACGTCGGCGCCGACCTGGTCGGCAAAGTGGAAGCCGGCATTCCCGAGGACGATCCGCGCAACCCTGCGGTGATTGCGGACAACGTGGGTGACAACGTCGGCGACTGCGCCGGCATGGCGGCCGACTTGTTCGAAACCTACGCCGTGACCTTGGTCGCGACCATGCTGCTCGGCGGCCTCGTCATGGTGAACATGGGCGCACGCGCCATCCTGTTTCCCCTGGTGCTCGGTGCGATTTCCATCGTTTCCTCCATCATCGGCACCTTCTTCGTCTCGGCGCGTCCGGGCGGGAAGATCATGAACGCCTTGTATCGCGGCGTGGGCGTGTCGGCGGTGATTTCCGCCGTTGCGTTCTACTTCGTCGCCCAGCAAATCATGGGCGATGAGGCCATGGCGGTGTGGTACTGCACCCTGGTGGGCCTGGGGCTGACCGCCGCCATGATCGTCATCACCGAGTACTACACCGCCACGGAATACGGCCCGGTGCGCCACGTCGCGTCGGCTTCGCAGACCGGCCATGCCACCAACATCATCGCCGGGTTGGGTGTGTCGATGAAGGCCTGCGCGCTGCCCGTGCTGGCGGTGACTTTGAGCATCTGGGCGTCGTATCAATTGCTTGGGCTGTACGGCATTGCAATCGCGGCCACCGCCATGCTTTCCATGACGGGCATGATCGTGGCGCTCGATGCCTACGGCCCCATCACCGATAACGCCGGCGGCATTGCCGAGATGGCCGGCCTCGATCACAAGGTGCGCGCTGTCACCGATCCTTTGGACGCCGTGGGCAACACCACCAAGGCGGTGACCAAGGGTTATGCCATCGGCTCCGCCGGCCTCGCGGCGCTGGTGCTGTTCGCGGATTACACCCACAAGCTGGGCGAAGTGTTGGGCCACGCGACCACCTTCGATCTGTCGAATCCGGCCGTCATCATCGGGCTGTTCATAGGCGGCCTGGTGCCGTATCTGTTTGCCGCCATGGCCATGGAAGCCGTGGGCCGCGCGGCGGGCGCCGTGGTCAACGAGGTGCGCCGTCAGTTCCGCGAGATCAAGGGCATCATGGAAGGCACCGCGAAGCCCGACTATTCGCGCGCAGTCGATATGCTGACCAAGGCCGCCATCAAGGAGATGATCGTTCCCTCGTTGCTGCCCATCTTGGTTCCCATCGTGCTGGTATTCGTCATCAACTTCCTGATGGGCCCCGGTGCCGGGATTCAGGCGCTCGGCGGCTTGCTGATCGGCACCATCGTCACCGGCCTGTTCGTCGCCATCTCCATGACCACCGGCGGCGGCGCCTGGGACAACGCCAAGAAGTACATTGAAGAAGGCAACTTCGGCGGCAAGGGCTCGGATGCGCACAAGGCCGCCGTCACCGGCGATACCGTGGGTGATCCCTACAAGGACACCGCCGGTCCCGCCATCAACCCGCTGATCAAGATCATCAACATCGTCGCGCTGTTGCTGGTGCCGGTGCTTGGCCGGATGATGTAACGCATTAAATGTCGAAATAAATGGCGTCCGGCTCCGCTGCGCCGTCGCGCGAGGCCACGCGCAACTCCGGTTCCTTCAGCGACACCCGCGAACGCGGCGGCACGCTGTGCGTCAGGAACACCGAGCCTCCGATGACGCTGTGGGCGCCGACCACGGTCTGGCCGCCGAGTACGGTGGCATTCGCATACAAGGTGGCGCCGTCTTCCACCGTCGGGTGCCGCTTGCGGCCGCGGATGATCTGTCCACTGGCATCGCGCGGCAGCGACAGCGCGCCCAAAGTGACGCCCTGGTAGATCTTCACGCCCTCGCCGATGTGTGTGGTCTCGCCGATGACCACACCCGTGGCGTGATCGATGAAGAACGCCGCACCGATGACGGCGCCCGGGTGAATGTCGCAACCGGTCTTCGAGTGCGCCCACTCGGTCATGATCCGCGCCATCATCGGCACGCCCAGATCGTACAACGCATGTGCGATGCGGTACACGCTCACCGCCAGCACACCCGGATAGGCCAGGATGATCTCGTCGATGTTGAGCGCCGCGGGATCGCCATCGAAGGCGGCCTGCACGTCGCGGATCAACAGGTCGCGGATCTGAGGCAATCGCTCCAAGAAGATCTGCGCCAGTTCGTGCGCCTTCGGCGCGCATTCGCCCATGGCCGGCGGAATTTCTTCGCGCTCACGCCCGTAGCACAGACAATGCTCGATTTCGCGCTCGAGCTTGGGCACCAGATCGCCCGCCATTTTCGCCACGTGTGCATCCAGATTGTCGCGGCTCAAATCGCCCCGGCCGAAATAGCCCGGATACATCAGATCCAGCACCGAGTGCAGAATGTCGACGATGCCCTCGCGCGAGGGCAGGTAGCGATGCGAAATGCGCCTCGCCCGCTCATCGCCCAGATAGCTCTTGAGCAAACCGCCGACCAGATCGTCGACTGCTGCGGTCAAGCGACGGCCTGCATCTTTTCCACTTCCTCGAACAGGCCTTCGAATAGCGCGCCCGACAGATAGCGCTCGCCGGCATCCGGAAGGATGACCACGATGGTCTTGCCCTTGTTGGCCGGGTCCTTCGCCAACCGCACCGCCGCCGTCATGGCCGCCCCGCAGGAGATGCCGCAGAGCATGCCTTCCTCGCGCGCCAGACGGCGCGCCATCGCGATGGCTTCGTCATTGCTCACCTGCTCCACCTTGTCGATCATCGACAGATCCAGGTTGGCCGGGATGAAACCGGCTCCGATGCCCTGGATCTTGTGCGGCGAAGGCGCCAGCGGCTGATGCGCCAGCGTCTGCGAAATGACGGGCGAATGGGTCGGTTCCACGGCTACCGTCGTGATGGCCTTGCCACGGGTTTTCTTCAGGTAGCGCGACACGCCGGTGAGCGTGCCGCCGGTGCCCACGCCGCTGACGAAGATGTCGACTTTGCCGTCGGTGTCGTCCCAGATTTCAGGACCCGTGGTCTTCTCGTGAATGGCCGGATTCGCCGGGTTTTCGAACTGTTTCATCAGCAGATACTTGCCGGGATCGGACGCGGCCAGCTCCTCGGCCTTTGCGATGGCGCCTTTCATCCCCTTGGGTCCCGGCGTGAGAATCAGTTTCGCGCCAAAGGCGACCAGCACCTTGCGGCGCTCCATGCTCATGGTCTCCGGCATGGTGAGCACGCAGCCATAGCCGCGCGCGGCCGCGGCGAATGCCAACGCGATGCCGGTGTTGCCGCTGGTGGCCTCGACCAGGGACATGCCGGGCTTGAGCAGTCCGCGCTCCTCCGCGTCCCACACCATGGCCGAGCCGATGCGGCATTTCACGGAGTACGCCGGATTGCGCCCCTCGATCTTCGCCAGAATGGTGGCGCCGCTGCCGGCGTCGAGACGATTGATGCGTACCAGCGGGGTGTGACCGATGGATTGGGTGTTGTCTTGGAATACCGGCATGTGCCACCTCGCTCGCGACGAAATTTTAAGGATAAGAGGGCGATTTTCCTCCTAAGCACGGCAGAATTGCCATAGCACTTGGTTATTAGCGCCTGCGCCGCGGTTATGGGCTAGGCTGGACTCGGAACCATTGACAGGGGCTGCGGCCGCCCCACGACGAAACCCTGCACGAAATCGATGCCCATGCCGGTGACCGCATCCAACGACGATTGATCTTCGACCTGCTCCGCCACGATGCGGAAGTTCAAGCTGCGCGACAGTTCGATCATCGCGGCCACCATGGCTTGATTGACCGAATCGGCTGCCAGATTGCGGATGAAGGAGCCGTCGATCTTGAGGTAATCCATGGGCAGCGTTTTCAGGGTCGAGAATGAGCTCAAGCCGCTGCCGAAATCGTCCAATGCGAACTCGCAGCCCATGCCGTGCAGAACCGCAATGAAACGATGCGCATGATCGAGATTTGCCACGACGGAGCTCTCCGTCACCTCGAAACAAATGTCGGCCGGGGTCGCGCCGGTGTGATCGAAGCACTCCACCACGAATTCCAGGAACTCCGCATCCCCCAAAGTCTGCCCTGCAATGTTGATGGCGACGCTGCGTCCCGGCGGCAACTTCAGACCGCCACGGCCGAGCGCGGCGAGCACCGCGCGCACCACCCAGCGATCCACCAGCGGCATCAAGCGGTAGCGTTCGGCGGCACGAATGAATTCCGCGGGCGGAGGCGGCGGCAGGCCGTTCTCACCCTCCAGCCGCACGAACACCTCGAGCGCGGGTCCGCGCACGCCGCCGGCGCGCGCATGCACGATGGGCTGAAAATACAATTCGAATTTGTTGTCGCGCAATGCGCCTTGCAGGCGACGCAGCCATTGGATTTCGCCGCTGTGCCTGGCGCTGGCCTCCTCGCGCGCCGAGTACACGTGCACGTGCAGGCCGCCCTGCTTCTTCGCCACGTAACAGGCGGAATCGGCCGAGCTCATGATGTCTTCGATCGAACCGCTGTCGCGGCCGATCTCGACCAACCCGATGCTCACGCCGATGTTGAATATCTTGTCCTTCCACACGAAGCGATAGTCGCCGACCGAGCGCACCACGTTGTCGCAGATCTGGCGCGCCTTCTCCAGCGGACAACCGACCAGCAGCAGGGCAAACTCGTCGCCGCCGATGCGGCCGACGGTGTCCGAATCGCGCACCGCCTCGCGAATCAACGAGGCGACTTCGCGCAACATGTTGTCGCCGGCGGTGTGGCCGCAGGTGTCGTTGACCACCTTGAAGCGATCCAAATCCAGATAGCACAGTCCGTGTCCGACATCGCCGGTCTGCGCCGAGTCCATGGCCTCTTGCAGCCGCCGCTCGAATTCGCGCCGGTTCACCAAACCGGTGAGCGCATCGTGGCTGGCCTGATAGGTCATCTGCCGCGTCAGGCCGCGCAGCTCGCTGGTGTCGTGCAATACGATCACCAGCCCTTGAATGTCCTTGCCGTCGAAGCGCAGCGGCGTGACGCTGATCTCGACCGAGCGCTCGGGTCCGGTGACGCCGCCGGACGGCACCGGCACCAGCACGGCGCGCCGCCCCATGGTGACCCGACCGCCGGCGGTCAATGCCTTGCGCACCGGATCGCCGAGCGAGTGCCGGTCGGATTCGTCGACCAATGTCGCCACTTCCGGAAATGATTTTCCCATCACCTGGTCGAATTGCATGCCGAGCAACGCTTCAGCGGCTTGATTGATGTAGTCGATGCGGCCGTCGGCATCGACGGTGATGACGCTCTCGCCCATCGCATCCAGGGTCGCCATCGCGCGCGGCTTCGGCGTCACCGCCGTGGGCGCCGCGCCCGGCATCATCTCGAGTGCCGTCAACAACAACGCCGGCTCTCCGGAGCTGTCGATCACGGTGCTCGACAGCTCGACCCGGGTGACCTGCCCCTTGGCGCCCAGCAGTTCGACCTCGTAGCGTTCGGCTGCAGGCTCTCCCGTCAGCCGGCGTCGAAGATTGTTCTCCACCAGTTCCACATATTCCGGACCGACGAAGTCGGCCAGCGAGCGGCCGACGACTTCACCCGAAGCGGCGCCCAGCAAGGCGAGAAAGCGCGCGTTGGCAAACAAAATCTGCCTTCGGTGCACCAGCACGGCGTCATGGACCGTTTCCACCAGGCGTTGGAACAGCTGCTCGCGGTCCTGCAACCGCGCACCGCGCGTTTCGAGGTTTTCCAGTAGTTTGTTGACAGCGGAGCTCAATTGGCTCAGCGGCCGCGATTTGCCGTTGAGCGCGATGCGGCCGGGCGCGCTGTCCTCGCCGGCGAGCTGCCATACCTCGTTTGACAGTTCCTTGACGGCGCGCTGCTGGCGGTTTCTGCGAATCAGCAGCACGACCAAGCCAACCGCCAGAACGGCAGCGGTAATTAGCCACGGCAAAGTGGAAGACAAGATCAACGCGAACCTCGATGACGATGAGCCTCGGAGACGCTTGATCTTTGTGCCCCTCTCGGGCTGGACACGTCTCGATCCATCGTGAGGTGAAGAATAGCTCAAGGGACTCGCGAAGCCTGCTGAAATTGACCATAATCAACAGTCTTAAATTAGCGCGAGAAATCATGGATACCTTGTCGGCGCGGCGCCAAATGGTGGATCAACAGATCCGCACCTGGGAGGTTCTCGACCCGCGCGTTTTGGATGCGTTGAATGCGGTTCCGCGAGAGCGATTCGTGCCGGCCGAGTATCTCGAGCTTGCATTTGCGGATGCTGAAATTCCCATCGGCTCAGGGCACTCGATGCTGGCGCCGAAGCTGCAGGGCAGAATCCTGCAGGCACTGGGGGTCAATCCGGCCGATGCCGCGCTGGAAGTGGGCAGCGGGACCGGATATCTGGCGGCGGCGCTGAGCTTGCTCGCGGCCTCGACGCATTCCATCGACATCCACCCGCAATTCACCGCCAAGTCCATCGCCAACCTGGCCGCAGTGCCCGATGCGCGCGTGCAATTCGAAACCCGCGACGCATTCAGCGCCGTGCCTCTGGGCGAATACGACGTGATCGCGGTGACCGGCTCGCTGCCGGTGTACGACACGCGCTTCGAGCGCGCTCTACGCACGGGCGGCAGGCTGTTTGCCATGGTGGGCAGCGCGCCGGTGATGGATGCCGTGCTGATCCGCCGCGTCGATGACAACGAATGGATTCGCGAGAGCTTGTTCGAAACAGTCGTCGAACCCTTGATCAATGCAACTTCCGCACCCCGGTTCGTGTTCTAGCCATGGTGAAAGATCTCAGCCCCGCGGAATTTGTCGCGCGACGCGCCAGCGGAGCGGCCATGACCTTGCTGGACGTGCGCGAGGATTGGGAGATCGGTTTGGCGCCGGTCCCCAGCGAGGTGGTCCACATTCCCATGGGCGAGATCTCGGATCGCGTCAGGGAATTGGATCCGAACAAGGACACGGTCGTGATCTGCCGCTCCGGCGGCCGTAGCGCGCAGGTTGCGCAGTTTCTCGACGCCTCAGGCTTCACCTCGGTGGCCAATCTGACCGGCGGAATCCTGGCATGGTCGAGGGATATCGACCCTCGCATTCCGCAGTATTGACGCCGCCGCTCATTTAGGTGATATAGTTGTATACAACACTATACTCGTTAATGAAGCGGCTGCTCATCACGGTCTTGGCATTTCTTTACATTGGGGCTGCGTCAGCCGCCGATTTGCTTGCGGTTTACCAACGGGCGCTGCAAAACGATCCTCAATTGCGCGAGGCCGAAAACACCCGACTGGCCACGCTCGAAGCGAAGCCTCAAGCCCTGTCAGCCTTGCTGCCCCAGCTGACCGGCAACGGTTTGATCTCGCGGGAGCGCGACAGCGGCACGCAGAACCAAACCGAAGCGCTGACCCTGCCGCCGTGCGTGGCAGGGGTGGCGCCGTCGGACATCAACCCCTGCGCAGCTGCGGGAACCCCGAGTACCGTGTTCGAAAGCTTCGGCTTCACCGGACGTACCACGACCACGACCCATCATTACACCGTGGACTTGCACCAAAGTTTGTTCAAATGGGGCAATTGGATTGCATTGCAGGCCGCCGATGCGCAGGTGGCGCAGGCCGAGGCGGATTATCAGGCAGCCCGCCAGGATCTCATGTCGCGCGTCGCGCAGGCCTATTTCAACGTACTCGGTGCGCAGGATGATGTCGAAGCGCAGCAGGTGGCGCTTACCTCGGTGAATCGTCAGCTGGATCAGGCCGAATCGCGCTACGAAATCGGCCTGATCGCAATCACGGACGTGGAAGAAGCACGAGCTTCCCATGACACGACGGCCGCTGCGCTCATTGCCGACAAGCGCGCGCTGGCCTCGGCGCAAGAGGCGCTGCGTGAGATCACCGGCGATCCTTTCGATTACCTGGCGCGTCCGATCGAACCTTTCGAACTCGCCTCGCCGGACCCCATCAGCGAGGACCGCTGGGTCGAGATGGCGCTGCAACAGAATCTGTCCTTGGTCTCCAGCCGTCTGGCCGCCGACATTGCCCGCGATAACATCGGCATTGCGCGCGGCGGCCACTATCCCTCGCTCGACTTGGTGGGAAGCGCCGGCAAGATCACCACCGATGGAATCAATGTATTCCCCGACGGCAGTCCCGCGGGCGGCTCAACACTGGACCAGAATCAACGCTCCATCGGCATTCAACTCACCTTCCCGCTGTACTCGGGCGGCATGGTTTCCTCCCAGGTGCGCCAGGCCACCTACCGTCACCGAGCCGCGAAGGAACGCCTCGAGCGGACTGCGCGTCAAACCGAGCACGACGCGCGCGATGCCTATCTGGGAGTGCTGTCCGAGATCTCGCGCGTCAAAGCGCTTCGACGCGCGGTCGAATCCAATCAGACCGCCCTGCGCGCCACTGAATCGGGCTACGAGGCCGGCACTCGCACCGCGGTCGACGTGCTGCAATCGCGGCAGCAATGGGTGCAGGCGCAAACCGATTACTCGCACAGCCGTTACGACTACATGCTGAACGTGATCAAGCTGCAGCAGGCAGCCGGCACTCTGACCGAACAGAGCCTGTCCAGTATCAACGCCCTGCTCAAGGACGAGCCGCCCGCCAAATAATCACAGCCGCGCATCCAGCAGATCCAGCAGGCGCTCGACGCTGCCGCGATTCGCCGCGATCAACTCCCTGGCCAACGTGCCGATGCGCCGTCGCTCCGGCTCATCGACCAGCATGCCTGACACGGCGCTCGCCAGCGCCTGCGCATCTGCCACTTCGAGCGCCGCGCCACACTGCAGCAGCGCCTGTGCCACGTCGCGGCTGTTGGATTGGGACGGTCCGGTCAGTACGGGTATTCCGAGGGCGGCGGGTTCCAATAGATTGTGCCCGCCGATCGGCACCAGACTGCCGCCGACGAAGGCCACATCCGCGGCTGCGTACAGCATCGACAGTTCGCCCAGCGTGTCGACCAACACCACGCTGCACTGCGCCGTGGGCGCGGCACCGTTGCTGCGGCGAACGAAGGAGAAACCGCAACCTTCGATCAGCGTCGCCACCGCCGCAAAGCGGTCCTTGTGACGCGGCGCCAACAACAGCAGCGTCTCGGGCATCGTGGCGAGCACCGCTGCATGGGCCGCCAGCACTTGTTCATCCTCACCGGCATGCGTGCTGCCGGCAATCCAAACGGGACGCGGGCTGCCATCGTGGCGCAGGCCAAAGCTGCGGCGCAGCGCGTGCCCCAGACTCTGAAGCTTCGCATCCACATGCAAATCGAATTTGATGTTGCCGACCACCGCCGACTGTACCTCGGAGGCGCCGATGGCTCTGAAGCGCTCGACGTCGCCGGCGCTTTGCGCGGCGACGAACACCGTCTCGCTGAACAGATTGCGCACCAATCCGCCGAAAATCCCATCCAACCGCTGGTAGCGCGCGACGGACCTGCCCGACAATCGGGCATTCGCCAGCAACAGCGGGATGCGGTCGACACGGCAGCGTTCAAACAGGTTGGGCCACAGCTCGGTTTCCAAGATCACCGCGAGCTTCGGCCGTGCGCGGGCAAAGAATCGGTCCACCGAACCGGGCGTGTCGTAAGGCAGGTAGCGGATATCCGGGCCGCCGCCGAACGAGGCGAAGGCGCGGGCCCGTCCCGCCGGCGTCGCGGTCGTGACCATCAAGGGAAGGTGCGGATGCCTGGCTTGGATGCCGCGGATCAGCGGCGCCGCGGCCGTCATTTCCCCAAGAGAAACCGCATGCAGCCAGATCGATCCGCCCCCCGCCAGTCGCGGACCAAAACCAAACCGCTCACCCAAGCCCTGCCAGTATTCGCGATCTCGAAACCCCCGCCACACCACGGCTGCGAACGCCAGCGGCGCGGCGCAACGCATCAGCAAGGAATAGAGCATGCGCAAGCTAGACCGCGCTCCGATACGCAGCCATGAACCAGGTCCACTGCAATGGCGAAAACCGATCCGGCGGAAACGTCCGACTCACCTTCAGCAGCGACCGATGCAGGCGCTGCAGATTGCCTTGCTGCCAGCTGCCCGGGACGCCGCGCAGTCGGCTTCGATCGAAATCGATCACGCTGACCTGGCCTTGCTCTCCCAATAAGATGTTGTGTGCGTTGAGATCCGCGTGATCGACGCCATTGCGATGCAATTGGGCGATCACCCCGGCGACTCTCGCCCATGACTGCTCCTGCAGCGCAGCCGACTTCAGCGCCTGGGTGAGTGAATGCGTGTTTGCCAGCCGCTGCGTGATCAGATCGCAACGATAGCCCAGTCCGTAGCGGCGATAGCCCGCCGCCACGGGCCGCGGCACCGGCAGACCACGCAAGGTCAGCAGTTCCAGCAAACGCCATTCCGCGAAGCAGCGCACCGCCTGTTCGCCGTGCCACCAATATAGATCTTGGGAGATCCGTGCCACGAAACCGCCGCGTCGATAATGACGCAGCACCCAATCGCCGGAAGGACCCACGAACCACGCCGCGCCGCGGCCGCCCTCAACCACAGCCAACTGCGAGCGGCCCCGCCAAAATTGCGGATCGAAGATGCGGCCGCCCAACTCGGACAGTGCATTGCCAACAAGTGCAGGATCAGCCAGCATGACGCCGGTCTCAGTGGCAATGCGTCGACCGGCGTTAGACATTGGATATGAATACCTTGAGCTTCAACACACCGGTGCAACGTATCTGTCTGCTGCGCCTCTCCGCCATCGGCGACACCTGCCACGCGGCCGCAATGCTGCGTGCCTTTCAAGCGGCGTGGCCTGAGGCCCGCTTCACCTGGATCATCGGCAAGCTCGAAGCCAAGCTGATGTCGGCGATTCTTCCGGGCGTCGAGTTTATCATTTTCGACAAGGGCGCAACGCTCAAGGAACTGTGGAGGGCGCGCGGCTTGCTGCGTGCGCGGCGCTTCGATCTGCTGTTGGATCTGCAGCTGTCGTTCCGGGCGAGCATGGTCAGTCGATATGTGCGGGCCCCGATAAAACTGGGCTTCGACCGTCGACGCGCTCGCGAGCTGCAGTGGCTGTTCACCAACGCGCAGATCGCCCCGGCCGTCCGTGAACACGTGCTGGATTCCTTCATGGGTTTTGCCCGCGCCTGCGGCATCGATCCCGGCAAGCCCGAATGGGATATCACTCTGCCGTCGGACGCGCTCGACTATGCCGGGCAGATCATTCCCGATTCGACCCCGACCCTGCTGATCAGCCCCTGTTCCAGACACACAGCGCGCAACTGGTCGCCGGTACGCTACGCGGCGGTGGCCGATCACGCCATCGATCGCCATGGCATGCGCGTCGTGCTGGTCGGGGGGCGGACGCCGCTGGAATCACGGATGGGCGAGGCCATCGGTGCGGCAGCCAGGAATCCGCTGCTGAATCAAATCGGCAAGGACACCTTGCCGCAGCTGTTGGGGCTGATGGCCAAGAGCGCCGTGCTGCTGTCGCCGGATTCCGGGCCCGCGCACATGGCGACCATGGTGGAACTGCCCGTCATCGGATTGTATGCGGCCACCAATCCGCAACGCGCCGGCCCCTATTACAGCCGCCGGTGGTGCGTCGATAAATATGACGCCGCCGCCCGCAGATTCTGCGGCAAGCCCGCCAGCGAGATTGCCTGGACCACCAAGATCGAGCGTCCGGGCGTGATGGATCTGATCGAAGCATCGGAGGCCATCGCAAAACTCGACGAACTCATGGGCACGCCGAGTTAATATGGCGCATGAGCGAAATCAAGGTGCCCATATCGCCCGGCGAGTTGCTCGACAAGATCACCATTCTGCGCATCAAATCCAAGCGCATGAGCGATGCAAAGAAACTTGCCAATGTAAGGCTCGAATTGCAGCAACTGGAGCAGACCTGGTCTGAATCCGGTTATTCCAAGATCGACATCGCCGCCGATATGCAAGCGCTGCAGGCGGTCAATGAGAAGCTCTGGGTGATCGAGGATGATATCCGCGACAAGGAGCGGACCCAAACCTTCGATGCCGGGTTCGTCCGGCTGGCCAGAGCGGTTTACTTCGAGAATGACGAACGCGCGGCCATCAAGCGGCGCATCAACTTGGCGCTGGGCTCGGCGCTGGTCGAGGAGAAATCCTACGCATCCTACAGGCCTTAGGCGCGATTCAGCGTGTATTCGGCGCCGCAATAGCCGCACTTGACCCAGCCGGTCGGCTCGATCGCCAGATAAACCCTGGGGTGGGAATTCCACAAAAACATGCCGGGCATCGGACAGGACAGCGGCAGGTCTGCCGGCGTCACCGTGTACTGATGCAGCGCATTGGGCTGAATCAATTGATGTTTGGAATCGTCTTGTACCATCGCCGGCATTGTCATCGCTCCACTGGCACCGGTTGAGCAGGCGCCGCGAAACCGCGGGCCTGCAATAAACCTTCGATTTTCGGGTCAGCGCCCCGGAAATTTCGGTACGCCTGCCCCGGATCGACGCTGTTTCCGATCGACATGATCTCATCGTGCAGCCGCTTTGCAACGACTTTGTCGTAGGGCCCGCCCGCCTCGATGAAGGCCTTGAACGCGTCGTGATCGAGAACCTCGGCCCAGAGGTAGCTGTAATAACCGGCCGAATAGGAATCGCTGGAGAAAATGTGCGCAAACTGCGGGGTGCGATGCCGCATCACCACTTCGGGCGGCATGTCCAGCGCCGCGAGCACGGTGCGTTCGAACTCGTTCGGCTCGATGCGCCGCTCGCCGGCCAGATGCAATTGCATATCCACCAATGCGGCGGCCAGGTATTCCACCGTGGCGAACCCTTGATTGAACCGGCTGGCCGCTTTGATCTTGGTCACCAAGGCCGTGGGTATGGGCTCGCCGGTCTCATAATGCACCGCGAAGCGTGAAAGCACTTCGGGAGTCGACAGCCAGTTCTCGTTCAGCTGCGAGGGAAACTCCACGAAGTCGCGCACCACGTTGGTCCCCGCCAAGGATGGATACACCACGTTCGAATTCAACCCATGCAAGGCATGGCCAAATTCGTGAAACAGGGTCACGGCATCGTCCCAACTGATGAGCAAGGGTCGGCCGCTTTCGTCCTTGGCAAAATTTGTGTTGTTCGAGACGATGGGTAGCACCGCCCCGTCCAACTTCTCCTGCCCGCGATATTCGCTCATCCAGGCTCCTGAACTCTTGCCCGGGCGTGCATAGGGATCGAAGTACCAGACTCCCAGCGGCTGCTTCGATTCGTCCGCGACCTCCCAGACACGCACATCGGGATTCGCCACCGGCAGCCCGTATATCTGCGTGAAGGTGAAGCCGTACAGCTGTTGCGCCACCCAGAACATGCCCTCGCGCAACTTCTCCAGTTGCAGGTAGGGCTTTACCTCGCTCATGTCCAGATCGTATTTGGCTTTGCGGACCTTTTCAGCGTAGTAGCGATAGTCCCAAGGCTCGATCTTGATGCCGGCAGCTTCACGATCGGCGACAGCCTGCATGTCGGCGACTTCCTCGCGCTCGCGCGCGACCGCCGCCGGCCACACCTGCATCAACAGGCTCATGGCATTTTCCGGCGTCTTTGCCATGCTGTCGGCCACGCGCCAATGCGCGTGCGTCTCGTATCCCAGCAGTCTGGCCCGTTCGGCGCGCAAGCCCAGTATCTCCGTGATGATGGCTTTGTTGTCGCGCGCGTCACCGTTGTCGCCGCGGCTGTAGTAGGTACGCCAAACCCTTTCGCGCAGGTCGCGCCGCTGCGCATAGGTGAGGAACGGGTCCATCGAGGAGCGCGTATTGACGATGGCCCATTCGCCCGGGTGCCCCCGCGCCGCGGCGGCTGCTTGTGCCGCCGCGCGCAGCGACAGCGGCAATCCCGCCAGATCGGTTGCGGCGTTCAGATACAGGACGTGTTCGGTTTCATCGGCGAGCAGGTTCTGGCTGAAGTTGGCAAACAGTGCCGCCAACCGCTCGTTGATCGCCGCAACACGTGACTTGGCTGCGGCGCGCAGCTTCGCTCCCGCGCGCACGAAATTGTTGTGGTAGTGCCATGCAAGCCGTTGCTGGACGGGGGTCAGTTGAGTGGAGGATTCGTAAACGGCGGCAATGCGTCCGAACAACGCTTCATTTTGATGAATCTTGTCGGCAAAGGCCGCGAGCTTCGGCTGCATCTCGCGTTCGACCCGTTGAAACTCGGCCGAGCTCATGGTCGAGGACCACACGCTGTAAACGGCGCTCACCCGGCTCAGGCGCCGGCCGCTGCGTTCCAGCGCGACAAGGGTGTTCTCGAAGCTCGGTGCCTGCGGGTTGCCGGCAATTGCGGCGATTTCCGCCAGGTTTTCCGCCATGGCCGCTTCCAAGGCAGGCTTGAAATCGGCCACGCGCACCCGGTCGAAGGGCGGTACGCCACCATAGGGACCGGCCCATGCGGCCAGCAAATTATCGGCGCTCGGCATCGGCAGGATTTTGCTCTATTCGAACACGCTGTGCCAAATTGCTTCGATGCGCGCGCGTGTTTGTACATGCGGTTCGGCTTGCACCACGCGCTCGCCGTCGCCTTCCAAGCTCAAGTGATGCAGTACGGTTCGATAGCCTATGTAGGCCTGCTTCAGCCACTCTGCAGTCTCGAGATCCAGCACGCCGACGGCAGCCAGGCCCTCGAGCTGGCGGATATTGTCGCTGTAAGTCACCAACGCCGGATGGTCGGCCGCAGCCGCCAACACCCAGTACTGCACCAGGAACTCGATGTCGGCGATGCCTCCCGCGTCCTGCTTGATATCGAATTGGCCGGCCTTTGAACGTGAGAGTTCGCGCCGCATTCGCAGGCGCATGTCACGCACGTCCGCCCGCAGCGTGTCGCGGCGCACGGCGAGGGTCAGGATTCGCCGCCTCACCGCTTCGAATTGGGCGCACAAACCTGAATCGCCGGCCACCGCCCTGGCCCGAAGCAATGCCTGGTGCTCCCAGGTCCATGCATCGCTTTGCTGATAGCGCTCGAAGGCACCGATGCCCGTCATCAGAAATCCGCCCTTGCCATTGGGCCGCAACCGCATGTCGACTTCGTACAGGCGACCCGCGGCAGAATGCATGGTGAGCAGGTGCACGATCCGCTGGCCCAAGCGCAGGAAAAATATGTTGTTGTCCAGCGCCCGCTCGCCCCGGGTCGATTGAATCGATCCGCTGGAATCGTGCAGAAAAACCAAATCCAGGTCAGAACCGTAGCCAAGCTCCAGGCCGCCCAGCTTGCCGTACGCAACCACCCCAACCGCCACCGGCCGCAAGGCACTTTCCTGCTCGCCGCAGTAAGGGCTGCCATAGGCCTCGGTCATTTGCTGCCACGCGAGGTCCATGCAGCGCTGCACGATCAACTCGGCGATATCCGTCAGCCGATCGCTCACGCGCATCAACGGCAGGCGGCCTGTGAGGTCGGCCAATGCCACGCTGAACACCGCCACCTTCTGAAACTGACGCAGCGCCTCCACCTGCCGCTCCGGATCCTCCGAGATCCGCTCCGTGCGCGCCGCCAGTTCCGCGATGAAACCCGCGCGCGAAGGCAGTTCGTCAAATGCCTTGGCATCGATCAGCTCATCCAGCAGCAGCGGGAAATCGGCGATCTGGCGCGACAAGAATCCACTGATGGCGCAGATATCGATCAAGCGATCCAGGGCAGGAGGCTGCTCCTTGAGCAATGCCAGATACGACGAGCGCGTGCCGATCGCCTCCAACACTCGCAGCACCCGCTCCACCACTTCCGCAGGAGCGCTGCGCTTGGCGGCCGATTGCAGCAGCCGTGCCAAGATCACGAACAGGCGTCGATGGCCGCTTTCGTCGAGGCGCCGATAGGCGGCCGCGTGGCGATACGTCTCCAGAATGGCGGCCACCGCGGGAATATCGCTGCCCGGAAATCCAAGACCGAGCAGTTCCTCGTCGATCTTCGCACTGTCCGAATCCAACCAACTGATGCCCAAATCATCGAAGCGGCGCGGCCCGTCAGGCGCGCCGAACAGCAGCGCCTCGAAGTGCCTTGCAACACGTGACCGGGTCGAGTCGATGCGCGCGACCGCTGCGCCCCAGTCGGCAAAGCCCATGTTTGCGCTCAGGCGCAAACGGTCCATCTCATTGTCCGGCAGCGTGTGCACCTGCTGATCACGCAACATCTGCAGGGCGTTTTCCGCCTTTCTCAAAATCAGGTAATCGACACCCAGATCGGCTGTCTCTTGCGCCCCAATCAGCTTGGATTCCGCCAACAAGGGCAACACGCTGAGCAACGAAGGGGTCTGCAACCTTCGGTCGTTGCCGCCCCGCACCAACTGCATCGACTGCACGATGAACTCGATTTCGCGGATGCCGCCCTTGCCGAGCTTGAGGTGATTCTCCAAATCGCGTCTTGCAACCTCGCGCTCGATCAGAGCCTTCATACTGCGCAACGATTCGAACACGCCGAAGTCCAGGTAGCGCCTGTACACGAAAGGACGCACGAACTCCTGATAGGCGGCAGCGTATGCTTCCATGCCGACGATGGCGCGCGCCTTGATCCACGCGTAGCGCTCCCAATCGCGGCCGTGTTGCTGAAGATAGCTCTCCAGCGAACCCAGACTGACCACCAATGGGCCGCTGTCTCCAAAGGGGCGCAGCCGCATGTCCACCCTGAACACGAAACCATCGGCGGTGCGCGCATCCAGCAAGCGGATCACCTCGCGGCCGAGGCGGTTGAAATACTCCTCATTCTCCAGGATGCGCCGGCCATCGGTCTGCCCAGCGCCCGAGAATAGAAATACCAAATCGATGTCAGAGGAAAAATTGAGTTCCCGGCCGCCCAGCTTGCCCATACCCAAGACGACGAAGCTTGACTCGTCACCGTTCGGGTCGCGCGGGACGCCGAACACCGGCAGCAAGTGCAGGCGCGCAGCCTTGCATGCCGCGCGGATGCAGGCGTCCGCCAGCTCCGACACGGCTTGCAGGGTCTCGGTCACACCCGCCGTGGAGGCGATATCACGCCATGCGATCCGCAGCATTTCCCGGCGGCGCCACTCCCGCAGAATTTTTTGGCACGACTCCACCGATTCGGCCGCCGCCGCACGGCCTTCGTAATCGGCATTTGCCACGCCCGCGGCCGGCGGTTCTGCATTCGACCCGAACCATTGCAATGCGCCGGGATCCTGAATCAGCACGGCGTCGGCGAATTCACTGCCGGCCACGACGATCGGCAGTTGCTGCCGATACGCCGGCGCCAGTGCGGCGTAAATTTCATCCCAGCGCGGCTGTGCGCTGGCGCGCTCCCACCAGCGCTGCACCTGCCCACGCAATTGCGCCGCAACCGCTTCGAGATTCTGCAGCACTTAGCGAACGGCTATGAGGAACAGTCTTGGAAATGGCAGCAGCACCCTGCCGTCGTTGAGCGCCGGATATGCGCCGGCAATCGCCTCGGTGTAGCGCTCCAAATAGGCTTGTCGTTCTGCCGCGCTCAACGGGTCGAGGAAGGGCCGAAGTCCGCTGCCTTTGAACCACTCGACGATGGCACCCGGGTTGCCAAGAACGTGGTAGTACGTCGTTCGCCACGCTTCCACGCGCGAGGTCAACGGCTTCAACAACTCGTAGTACCACCCGGCACCCGCCAGGCTGGTGCGCGACTCGGTCGCAGCCGCGAGTTTGGCGGACCAGGGACCTGCTGCCGCGGTCTCACGCATCAGCCGATGCGCCGGTTCTTCCAAGTTGTCGGGCATTTGCAGCGCCAATGCCCCGCCACGGGTCAAGCGCGGGATGAGATCGGGCAACACTGTTTCGTGATGGGGCACCCATTGGAATACGGCGTTTGCCAAAATCACGTCGAACGGGCCGCGATCCGGCCAGTCGATGATGTCCTGCACCGCGAAGTCGGCACTCGGCATCCGTTTGCGTGCGGCGGTGATCATGTCCTCGGAGCTGTCGATCCCGAATACCCTGGCATCGCCGTAGCGGTCTGCCAAGACCTCGGTGGAGTTTCCCGGCCCGCAGCCCAGGTCCATGACGGCCTTCGCGCCCATCGGCGGCAGCGCAGCGAGCAGATCGCGGACCGGCCGCGTCCGTTCGTCTTCGAAGGCAGTGTATTGTTTGGCCGACCAGCTCATTGCCGCTACGGGCTGACACGAAAGTCATGCGAGCCTACGGATAGCTGGTCCCATGGTGCGCGTTCACTCTTGTAGTTCCCTTGCTCGATTTCACGCAAGAAACTCTCCGCGGGCGCGCCGCAACCCTGAACGACCGCCGCAACCAGGATCAGCGGGAACGCCCTCTTCGGCGCGGGGGCCGGCGGCGATTCCATCGCTACTGCCGCGCCTTCTGCACCCATGCCTCCACATCCTCCAACTTGCGCGGAAAATCCGACGTCAAGAGACGGAAGCCGGTCGGCGTTATCAACACCTCATCCTCGATGCGCACGCCGAAGCCTCGATCCGGCAGGTAGATGCCGGGCTCCACCGTGAACACCGCGCCAACGGCGATGGGCAGTTCCGCCAAACCTGCATCGTGCACGTCAAGGCCGACAAAGTGCCCAAAGCCATGTATGAAATACTTGAGATAACCGCTGCGGCGCAATGACGCTTCGGCGGCGTGCTGCAGATCCGCCATGGTCACGCCGGGATGAATGGCAGCCATGATGTCTTCCTGCGCCTGGTAGACGGCGCGATACACCTTCGCCTGTTCATCATTGAAGCGTCCGGACACAGGATAAGTGCGTGTGACGTCGGCGGCATAGCGGCCGTACTCAGCGGCGGCGTCGACGACCACCAAATCGCCATCCTTCAACAAGCGCGAGTTCTGATCCCAGTGCAACACCGCTCCGTTGGGTCCTGACCCCACGATCGATGAATAGCTCAATCCGGTGGCGCCATTGGAGAAGAAGGCATATTCCAGCTGCGTCTGCACGTCTCGCTCGGAAACTCCCGGCACGGTACCCTTCGCCACTGCCTCATGGCCGGTGCGGGTGATCGCAATGGCTCGCTCCATCAGCGCAAGCTCCTCGGGCGAATGCGCCTCGCGCAGTCCCGCCAGCAATGAGCGCTTGTAGACCATCTTCAAGCCGAAGCGCTGCGCCACCCTTGCCGAAAGCTCGGCGTCGAGTCGATCTTCCTTGCCCATGGTGGGCGGCGCGATGACGGCCACGCAGTTGTGTTGCGGACCGGCGGCGAGCAAACCGGGCTCCGGCGATCCACGCCGCACACGATCCACGCCGTATCGTTCCATCAGCTCCGGAGAAATGCCATCCCGGGGTCCGGTCCAACGCTCTGCTTCCGGGTCGCGGGCCTTCAGATACAGGGTGACTTTGTTGTAGATGGACTTAGGCGCCAGCACCAGGTAGGCGCCAGGCTCGTTGATACCCGTGAGCCAGTAAAAATCGGCGTCCTGGCGGAAGTCCTCGGTGATACCCGAGGTTTCTCCCTGCGCCGCAATCACGGCAACGCAGCCATCCAGCGCCTTCATGACCCGTTCGCGGCGCTCGTGATACACGGAGGCCGGCAAATCTGCAGCAGGGCTGGGAGTTGGATGCTGAAAAGAGCCGCTCAATGCAGCCGCCGCAAGAATCAAGCTCATCATTGTTGCCATCCCTACAGTCGAGTCGAGAATTCCTCGAGACTCATTTTACGCCGATTCAGATCTCTGTAACCATATGATGTATGGCGGCAAAAATTTTCACCGTCGGACATTCCAATCATCCGATCGAGAAGTTTCTCGCGCTCCTGCGCCGGCACGCGGTCACCGCAATCGCGGATGTGCGATCGGTTCCCTACAGCCGGCGCAATCCGCAGTTCAACAGCAAGCCGCTCATGGCTTCACTGGACGCCTGCGCCGTCAGCTACGTATTTCTCGGCAAAGAACTCGGTGCGCGAAGCGAGGATCCGGGGTGCTACGACGAGGACGGCCGGGTCCAATACAGTCTGCTGGCCCAAACACAATCGTTCAATCAAGGCATTGACAGAGTGCTGATGGGCGCACAGCGTTATCGCATCGCGCTCATGTGTGCGGAGAAGGAACCGCTGGACTGCCACAGGACTCTTTTGGTCAGCCGTGCCCTGGAGAAAAGAGGTGCGGCCATCGTTCATATACTCGCGGATGGCGCCCTTGAATCCAATCAGGAAGCCATGTCCCGTTTGATAGCGAAATCTCGCCTCGGTAACGTTGATTTGTTTGCGGATCATGCTCGATTGGTTGACGCCGCCTGCGAAATTCGTGAACAGAAGATCGCGTACGTCAAGGATTGATGGGTCATCTGTGGCAGACTTGATTCACCGGAATTGCGAGACGACCTCATGATGCAGCCTTTCATCAAGCTCACCGCCTTCATTGTCTCTGTCTGCCTGACCGCCTCCGCAAGCGCTCAAGCGACTGGCTCCGATCAAAAGGATGAGAATTCGCGGGCGGAAGCAACACGCCTCATCGATCTGTGGATGGACAGTGTGCAAGCCTACAATCACATTCCCTCGCTGTCGGCGGCCATCGTTCAGGGCGAGAGAACTGTTTGGTCGAAGGGCTACGGCACTTTGGATGCCGCACACAAGATTCCCACGACATCTAAGACCATCTACTCCATTTGCTCCATCTCCAAACTGTTCACCTCGATCGCCTTGATGCAGCAGTGGGAAGCGGGGCGGGTACGCTTGGATGAACCCATCGCCAGCTATCTTCCTTGGTTTGCGCTCAAACCGACTGGCCAGGATGGAGTACCCATCACCCTGCGTGGAATGCTCACCCACTCCGCGGGTCTGCCGCGTGAATCCGATTTTCCGTATTGGTCGGGACCAGACTATCCGTTTCCCACCCTCGATCAGTTGAAGGGCAAACTTGCAGAGCAGGCACCCCTGTGGCCTGCGTCCCGTTGGTACCAATATAGCAATCTAGGCCTGACATTGGTCGGCGAAACCGTGGTCGCGGTTTCGGGCGAGCCCTATGCCGCCTACAGCCAGCAACACATTCTGGGACCGCTGGATCTGCAAGACACACACCCGTTCATGCCCATGCCTTTGTACGGCAAGCGGCTGGCGGTGGGCTGGAGCGCACTCAACCGCCAGGGCACCCGCGAACTGCTCAAGCCCTTCGATACGCGTGCTATCACCCCTGCGGCAGGCTACACCTCCACGGTGGAGGACCTTGGGCGATTCGCGGGCTGGCAATTCCGGCTGCTGCGTACCGAGAAGACCGAGGTGTTGAAGGCCTCCACCTTGCGTGAAATGCAACGTGTTCAGTTCACCGACGTCGATTGGAAGACCACCCGCGGCTTGGGGTTCGCGGTGGCGCGCGAAGGCGATCAGACCTACGTGGGTCATGGTGGCGATTGCCCGGGATACCACTCCAGGCTGTCATTGCGGCCTGAAACCGAGACCGCGGTCATTGCGATGTCAACCGGCTCCGAGAATCCGGGTCCTTACGTCGCGGCAATGTTTCAGCTGCTGGATAAGCGCAAAGCGTTTGCCTTCAAAGACCCCGCCCCCGCCAAGGACGTGACTTTGCAAGCCTATGCCGGCCGCTACGACGCCCAGCCCTGGGGTTCGGAAACAGTCATCGTGCCTTGGGCAGAAGGCTTGGCCGTGTTGGATTTGCCGTCAACCAGTCCAGCTTCCCAATTGACATTCCTCAAGCCCAAGGGCGGCGATAGCTTTCGCCGCGTGCGCGAAGATGGCAGCGAAGCCGATGAAGTTCGTTTCGAACGCGACAAGTCCGGCAATATCGTGCGCATGGTGCGATTCAGCAATCCGCAGAGCCGTCTAGGGCCAAACCTTTGATTTGAGTGGGTCAGCCGGCCGAGGGTTGCCGAAAGCGTTTGGCGTCCTGCGCGTTGTAGCCCACAGGTGCCACTCCGGCCGGCAGAGGACCTGCCGCGACGGCGGTCTGCACCTGATCTCCCATGGGGGCATCGAATTGCCTCGCATCGATTTTCGGCAGCACTTCGCCGACGAAATATTGGAAAGACTCGTCCCAAACCGGTGGGTTGTAAGGTCCAATGGCGAACCGGGTCAGCACATGCTGAATGCCTGCATCGCGGTGCGCCTCGAGTTCCGCAACGATCGTCGATGGGCCGCCGACGACAAACCACGCCTGCATGAACGCGCTATGTTTCTGTTCCAGTTCGGTCATTCCCGACCTGCCGGCTTTACCATCGTCGTGCATTTGGCGCAGCGATCGGGTGTCTAGGTCGCGACGTATGAAAGGATTCATGCCGGCCATTTTTTCCGCGAGCACCCACGCTGCATCGTCGGTTGAACCAACCACGAATTGGTGGTGCACCAAAGATTTGGCCAGACAATCTGCCTTTTTCGCGTCTGTGTGGCCGCCCTCCTCCAGGCCCTCGCGGTACAACGCGAATTTCTGGGAGGCGTCCGCCAAGATGCAAGGACCCAACGACAGCAACAGGCCATCCTTTCCGGTCTTGGCGCAAGTCGCATCGGTGCTGGTGCCGATCGCCAGCAGCGGCCGAGGCGCACGGTAGGACATGGGCATCAATCGGCCGTGCATCCCGCCCTTCACCCACGGTCCCTCGAACTTTACGGGACCGTCCTCGGGTTTGTGGGCCCACAAGCGCGTCAGCGCGGTGAATTTCTCGGCGAAGATTGCGCGTTGTTCCTTCGGGTCGAGTCCGAAATTTTCAAAGTCCGGTGAGAATCCCACCCGGCCCGCGGATATGCCGACGATCAGCTTACCGGCCAGCAATTGGTCGAGCACGTTGATGTTTTCCGCCAGCATGATGGGATTATGAAAAGGCAGAGGACACATCGTCGTGCCGAAATACGCGTTTTTCAAGAACGGCGCGAGCCGCGCACCCATGAGGAAGGGATTGCAGTATGGCTCGTAATTATTGAAGTGTTGTTCTCCAAAGCTCACCATCGAAAAACCTGCATTTGCAGCTTTGACGGCGCCCTCGATACAGTATTCCATCACCGCCCGGTCGTCGCGCGGACCCCGCGCGAAGGGACCCATAAATACCGCTACGTACATCAAAATCTCCCTTTCGTGCGACGTCTTTTTTCGGAGGTGCCCATCATTTCAGCTGAACTGAAACAAGCGTTGCGCGTTTTCGTCGAGCACCATGCGCTTTTCGTCCGCGGTCAGGTAAGGCGACGTCTCGATGTATCGCACTGCCTCGACGAGGCTTGCAAATATTTCGTCGGAGCCGAGCAACAGGCGATCCACTCCGTAACCGTTCTTCACCAGAAGCATCGCTTCCGGAATTTCCTGGACGCTCGAGTCGTACCAAAAGCGCTTGAATGGTCTCATCGGATCATCCGCCGTGATCGGCGTGTTCTTGATGAACGAGAAGAAATTGGGGCCCACCGCGGCTTTTGCACTCGAACTCAATGCCCGCTCGAGATTTCTGCGAATGCGTGACCAAGTGTAGAGAAAGTGGCCTCCGCAAACGGCAAAAATGAATTCGATGTCAGGATATCGAGAGGTCAAGCCGGAATACACGAGGCGCTGCAGGGCCACTTGGAGCTGCGCCATCGAACCCACGGCCATCGATAAATTATAATCCGCCATACCGGGATGAACGCAGCTGTGGGAGCCCACCGGATGAATGTAAGCCTTCGCCTTGCGTTGGTTCATCTCCGCCCAGAAAGGCTCGAATTCGGGATCGTCCAATGGCCGTCCGTGAAAAAAGCAAGGAAAGCAAATGCCGGCAAAATGCAGATCGTCCAAGCAGCGCTGCATCTCGATGATGGCCTCATCGACATAGGGCAACGGCACCCAGCCGAAGGCTCGCAAGCGTCCTCGAGTGGACTGTTCGGTCTCAGCATAGATGTCGTTGATCAGGATGGCTCCCTCGACGGCACCCGCTTTGTTGTGAATCTGGGTGTCGAGCGCGGCAGAGGAGAGGATCTGGCAATCCGTCTTCGCATCGTCCAGCACCTTTAGGCGGACGCTGAGGTCGCTGGATTGGCCGGCATGTGCCGCGTGCCGCAGCCCAAGATCCACCAGTTTGTCGGTATAGGGTTTCGGATAGTAATGGGCATGAACGTCGATTCGCATTGCGGCACTTCCTCTTTCGAACTGCGATGCTAGATCAGCCGGCAGTCAATTCCCAATGTATATAAGTGATGCCGCCATCGCGCCAAGTTATCGGGTGTGCACCTCGGCGGCTGCAGACTTCAGCTGCGAAACGACCCACTGGATCACCGGCTCGTTGCTGCGGTACTCCCGCCATTGCGCGACAAATCGTATGGGCGCTATGTCGAATGGTATCGGCAACACCCGGATGGGCAGCGTTTGCGCACAGTAGTTCGCGAAACGTGTCAGGGTGGTGGCAATGAGATCGGTGCCGATAACCATGTGGGGCAGCGCGGAGACACTGGTTGCGCGAAGCGCCACTTTCTTGCGCGCATCGATCTTATACAAGCTGGCATCGACGGGCTGAGTGTCGGCGTCCTCGGAAAGATAAATGGCCGCATGCCGGCATTGAAAAAAGGCCTCTTCCGTGAGCGACTCACCAACCTGTTGATTGTCGCGCCACACGACGCAGCTGAGCGTATCGGAAAACAGGTGCTCGCGCGCGAAGTCGGTGGACGCAAAAGGCTCCGAGACGATGGCAACATCCAACGGTTTCCGGAAAAGGGATGCAACCGGAGTGAATGAGAAGGGTATCGATACGCATGCGAGGTTCGGCGCTTCGCGGGCGATTCGCGCGAACGCGTAGCGCAGGAAATCCAGCTCGATGACGTCGGGAGCGGCGAAGGTCAAGACACGATCGTCGACGGCGGGGTCGAAGCTCAGCGTGATCTGCAATGCCTCGCGGGCGGCGCGCAGAACCTCGCCAATTCTCGGACGAATTGCCTCACCGAGGGCGGTCAACTGAGCATGCCCACTCGAGTAGGTGACCAGATCATCGCCGTAATAAGCCCGCAGCTTTTTCAAAGAAACGCTCATCGCGGGCTGGCTGATGAAGACTTTCTTCGCGGCATCGGTCAAGGTGCGCGCATTCAGAATGGCGTCGAGTGAGAAGAACAAATTGAAGTTGAATCGTTCCACAGCAGCTCCCGGTGGGATGGTCGGGGGCAATTCTACCGCGCCGAGGTTCAACACCGGGCGTGGCGCCGTCACGCTTGCGCGCTGTAGGTTTCTGGTCCCAGTATGCGAAACGCGATCACGAGACAGCCCCAGCCGCAGAGCACCGCGGCGGGCGCAGCCAACAGGGCATAGCGCAGGGCATCGACCCCAGCCGATGGCTGAAAGGCATCGCTCAGAAGGCCCACCAACGTCGGACCGAGGCCGAATCCCAGCAGAAGCTGGCCGCCGATCACGATGGAGGAGGCCAGTCCGCGAACCTCCGGCCGCATTCGGCTGATGGCGACGGCGAGGACGGGTCCGGTATGTGCGCCCAGGATGAAACTACCGATGCCTCCGCCGGCGACACAGAGCCACAGCGGTTTTGCGAAAACGAATGTCAGGATGGCCGGGACTGCGACTAATTCAAGCCACAACGGCACCAGAATCGGCGCGCGTGCCTGGCGATTGCGGCGCGCCAGGAACGTTCCGAGGAATCCACCCAGCAACGTTCCGGTGATGCCGCCCGAGGCGATGATGGGACCGACCAGCAGACCCACCTGTTCCGGCTGCACGGCGTGCAGTCGCATCAAAAATGCCGAACCCCAAGAGCCCATGATCGCTGAAGTGACGGAGAAAAGGGTCGTTGACAGCACCAGAAACATGAATGCCCGATCGGCGAGCATCAATGCCAATATGGCGGCCATTCCGCTCCGCGGTGAGGCCGCCTGTGTCACGATCACCTCGGATTTGCCACGCTTGGGCTCTCGGACGGTCAAGCGCGTGAGGACCGCGAGAACCAACCCCGGAGCGCCGACGACATAAAACGCGGCACGCCATCCATGCGCTTGCGCAATCGTTCCGGCAGCCACCGCCCCGGCGATGATTCCGCCGTACAACCCGAGCTGAAATATGGCCATTGCGCGCGATCGTTGCGCGCTCGGGAAATAGTCGCTGATGAGCGAGTAGGCCGTGGGAAAACAGGTGGATTCGCCGATTCCGACGCCGATGCGCGCGGCAAGCATGGTCCAAAAGCCGATCGCACGGCCGGTCAAGACTGTCATTGCCGACCAAATGGCCACTCCCGCCGACAAGATATTGCGTCGATTGCCCAGGTCAGCCGCGCGCGCGATCGGCAAACCAATGAGGGTGTAAAAGATGGCGAATCCAAGACCCGATATCACGCCTATTTGACCATCGGTGAATCCGAATTCGAGCCGAATCGGTTCCACCAGGATATTGACGATCGAACGGTCCATCGAATTGACGCAATTGACCAACGCCAGAACGCCCAGGACATACCCGGCATATGCACGCGAGGTTTGGTCCCGAATCATTCAGTGTGCGTCAGGGGTTCAAATGGGCTTGAAATGTCACGCCGTAGGTGCGCGGCGCAATCAAGTTGTTCCAGGGCAGCCCGGTCACGCTCTCAGGAGGACTGCCCTGCAAGATCGCTCCGCTATTCTCCACGTTGCGTACATAAGCGCTGATGCTCCAGCGTCTGCCGAGGGCAGCATAGCCGAGGTTCAGGTCGGTGCGGGTGTAGGATTTTTGGTAATCGCCCGGAACGTGCACATACCACAGATAACTGGCGTTCTTGAACTGACTGTGCACATCTGCGGTGATGGCCGCGCCATTGGCAAGCGGGAATTCATGATCGTAGCCGCTCGAGAGCGTCCACCGATTCACTCCCGGCAGAGCGGCACCGGCGTAATCGGTAAGTTGCCCGGTGAACGGGTCTGTCACGTTGAAGCTGGTGAAAGCGGCGTCGTTGTAGAGAACGTTGGCATCGAGCGTGCCGTGTGCGAAGACTCGCCATAAAACGTCGGTTTGAACACCGCGCGAGCGTGCGGTGGCCGCGTTGTCGGTACGCAGCGTGAAGGGGCAGGCCTGGATGATGCCGAGCTGGCTGCAGGCCGTGGAGCCGTCGTTGATGCGTCCGAGGGATTGCGACTGATAATTATCGTAGTCCAACCAAAAGGCCTCCGCATTGACCTGCAAACGCTCATCGAAGAACCGATTTTTGATGCCGATGGCGTAGTTGGTGACGACCTCGGGTTGATACACGTACGGATTGGGGCCTTGTGCCACGCCGAAATTCAATCCGCCGGCGTGGAAACCGGTCGAATAACTGGCGTAGGCCATCGAGTGCTCCGCAATGTCGACTTCGATTGCTGCGCGGTAATTGATCTTGTTGAACGAAACCGACCCCTGCGATGGAAACGACACCTGCGTGTTCGCAGGCAAGTCATAGACATCCGTGATGGAGCCGTTCGACTGGGACTTATATTCGTGTGTATATCTGACGCCCGCCGACAAACGCAGCCAGTCGACGACGGCATACGTTACCTGTCCGAAACCGGCGTAGGTCTGATCCAGTAGGTCCGGCGCGCTCAATATGAAGCTGTTCTGGATTGCGGTCACCTGCGCCAGACACAGGCCTGGGACCGGCGGGCTGGCCGGACCGCCCGGCTGAAAGGGCGCCACACAGGTGGTCGCCGGTATCGGGGAGCCCGGTGCCGGAAAGGGATTCGAGATGCCCGATTGATCAGTTGAAACATTGGTCGTCACATTCTGGCTTTCATGCAGAAAAAATGCGCCGGCCAGCCAGGTCAGCGGCCCTTGATTGCGGGGCGAGTTCAAACGCACCTCGATGCTTTCCTGGTTCTCCCGCGCGTTCTCCAACTGGCTGGTCGGATCCACTCGAAAAAACGTATCGATCCGGCTGCCGCGGTATCCGCCGATGGCGGTCAGTTCCGCAAATCCCAAGTCTGCCTGCGTCGTCAAGTTGGTGCCGTAGTAATCGTTGTCTTGAAAGCCATCCGGCTTGATGTTGGGAACGCCCAATGGATAGTTGCAAGTAAGAATGGCCGGCGTGCCCGGCGCGGCAACCGCGGGGGCCCCGGTCGCAGAAACTGGAACGCCAATGCAGTAGACGCCGGGAATCGGGATCGGGATGGCACCGGGCGGCGCTGCCTTCTGCAATACCGCATTCACCTCAGTAGAGGAAGGACCGACATACGGATTGCCCGGCACCGCAAAGCGCGTCGGCAACGCGTCATTGTCACCGCCAGGTCCGACCGGGACCGTCCCCGCACCGCGTCCGCCTTGATGGGCGTAATCGGCCGATAAATACACCGACACGCCCGAGGAGGGCCGCCAGCTGAGGCTGGCCCGAACGGCACCCGTGTCGTCATCGTCATATCCATCGCTCAAATAGCCGGAATGCTTGTAGAACTGCCCCGCGAGCCGCAATGCGAATTGATCATTGAGCGGTGCGTTGATCGCCGCATCGAACCGCTTGGTATTATAATTTCCATAATCTGCCGAGAAATCGATGCTCGCTGCATCGAAGTTCGGTTGGTTGGTGACGACGTTCACGGCACCGCCGGTCGCATTGCGACCGTACAAAATACCCTGCGGGCCGTTGACCACTTCAACTCGCGACAGATCGAAAAACGTAGCGCTCGGTCCGGTGACCCTAGAGTAATAAACGCCGTCGACGCTGAAGGCGACCGCCGGATCCTGTGCCGGGGACAGCACGCGCGATCCCACGCCGCGAATGAAGATCGAGGAGCCGGGACCGTTTTGCTCTATCTGCAGGCCTGGCACCAATTTGTCCAAATCTTGAGGAGTGTGAACTCCGGCGCGTTCCAGTTCGTCACCGGTGACGATGGACACCGCGATCGGCGCCTTCTGCAGATTCAATTCGACCTTCGTTGCGGTGACGACGATTTCATCGAGTGCCACCGAAGCCGAGGTCTGCGCGTTCGCCACCGTGACGGACGCCGACAACGCGAGCGCCAATGCCGCGATATTCTTGTTCAATTGAGCCCCCTTCACCATATTCACTTTGTTTTTCGTCCCCCAACGGAAGCCAGGAGCACCATACGCCGATGGCGGGTGTCCGCGAAATACTAAGAATTGATGCGATCATAAATTTGAACAATGCACTCTCCAGGTCCGCCTCGAGGTTATGCACTCATAAAGGGTTTTGATCGGCTCCGGTGTCGCGCAGGTGGCGAGACTGGAAGCAGGCAATTGCGATAAGTGCGCACAGCGGGGACAATGCAGGGACTATGAACGAAGAAGCTATGAATTTGCTGTTCAGGAACGCGCGGTCGTACAACCGCTGGTCGTCAGCGGGGATCTCCGAGGCCGAAATCCGCGCGGTTTTCGATTTGATGAAGTGGGGACCCACGTCGGCCAACTGCTCGCCGGCCCGTTTCGTGTTCGTGCAGAGTCCGGCAGCGAAACTGAAGTTGGCAGCCTGCGTGGCGGACAATAACCGCGTCAAGGTCGAGCAGGCGCCGCTGACGGTGATCATCGGCATGGATGAAAACTTCCAGGACACTCTGCCGTTTTTGTTTCCACATGTTCCCGATGCACGATCATGGTTTGCCAATCCCGAAGCCAGGTATGCGACAGCGTTCCGCAACTCGAGCCTGCAAGGCGCTTATTTCATGTTGGCCGCTCGATTGGCCGGTCTCGATTGCGGGCCCATGTCCGGTTTCGACAATGCCAAGCTCGATGCTGCCTTTTTTTCCAATACCTCCGTCAAATCGAACTTCATTTGCGCGTTGGGTCACGGTACCCAAGAGATGTTGTATCCGCGGCTACCGCGCTTCAACTTCGACGATGTCTGTTCGTTTTCCTGAACGTCATGAACGTCAGCGACAGAGAAATACGGCGGGTCCGGCACGAGTTGGTGCGACGTCGATTGACTGTGACGCAGGTCCGGAGAATAACGCCGAAGATGTGCCGCGTGACGCTCGGCGGGGAAGAGCTGACGGGATTCAAAAGCCTCGGTTTCGACGACCACATCAAGCTGTTCTTCAATGATCCGCAAGGCTCGCCGGCGATGCGGGACTACACGCCCCGCTACGATCCAGCCGCAAACGTGCTGCACATCGATTTCGCGATACATCAAGCCGGACCTGCGACGGCCTGGGCGGAGAAGGCGCAGGTCGGAGACCACCTCAACATCGGTGGTCCACGCGGATCGGCGATCATTCCTCTCGATTTTGACTGGCACCTGTTGATCGGGGACGAAACGGCGCTTCCGGCCATTGGGCGTAGGCTCAGTGAATTCTCGGCGGGCGCCAAGGCGATCGTCATTGCCGAAGTCGCCGATGCAGCTGAGGAGCAGACGTTCAACACTGCGGCAGCGTTGACTATTCAGTGGGTGCATCGCGGCGATCGGCCTGCCGGGCAAAGCGAAATGCTGCTCAGCGCATTACGTGCCATCTCTTGGCCACAAGGTGACGGTTTCGCGTGGTCGGCGACTGAGACCAGCGTGGCGCGTGCCATTCGACGCCATCTCATCGACGAACGGTCGGCCAGGCCGTCGTGGGTCAAAACTGCCGGCTACTGGCGCCACGGAAGTGTGGCGGTGCACGACAAGATCGAAGACTGATTGCGTATAGATACGGAGAGTTGGACGGGTCGGCTGGTATTGACGCTGGCGCACGTCGCCGGAATGATCGATCTGGTGGCGCTGCCCGTGTGGGTGGGCACGGCACTGATCGGCCAATATCGGTTGAGGCCGCAAGTGGCGGGCGGCATGGTCACGGGATACCTGGCAGCCGCGGTGGCCGCGAGCCTGATCATCGCACCGCTGTTCAACCGCATCCCTGCGCGAAAGGTCGTGACCTTGGCCTTCGGTATGGCGGCATTGAGCTTTACAGCGCTCGTCTTTACCACGCAGGTCGCCCTGATGTTCGCCTTGCACATCATTGCCGGATTCGCCGCCGGCACGGGCCTGTCGATCATTCAAGGCACCATCGGGCGCAGCCTCAGGCCGCATCGACTGTTTGCGATCGTCAGCACGGGCCTGGGGATCGTCAGCATTGTGTTCCTGGCCACTTCTCAAAACCTGGTGCCCCGCTATGGCGGCTATGTGCTTTTTGTGATTTTTGCAGGCGTGATGACTGCTGCCACGATTGCCACGGCCGTGGCATTCCCCGAAGCGGCGTCCCGGGTTGGCGCGGTTCAGCCAAGTGGGTCGAGGAGCGACAATCCGATCGCAACGCGCCTCTGGTTTCCGATCGCAGCCATTACGCTGATGGCCGTTACCCAGTCCATGACATTCAGTTTCCTCGAACGCATCGGCGCATCGCGCGATTTCGGCAGCGGTGTTCAGGCCGTGCTGATCGTCCTGGGTTTCATGAATCTCATTGCGCCGGTTTTGGCAGGCGTGTTCGAGAGACGCGCCGAGGCTCTGCGGGTGGCGCTCGCGGGCTCGATCTGCCAGGCGTTTTTGGTCGCCACCTTGGTTTTCAGCAGCTCCTTCATCGCCTACGCAATCGCCGGCTCTCTGTTCGTCGCTACCATGATCGTCACGCATAACTTCGTGTTCGGCTGGTTGGCGGCCAACGATGTCAGTGGCCGCGCGGTGGCTTTGACGCCGGCGATGTTGATGAGCGGCGCGGCTATGGGACCTCTATGCGGCGGCTTGCTGGTGGTGGGTTTCGGCATTTCCAGTATCGGCCTGGTGGCATTGGTCATCGGTGCGATCGCCTCGACTTGCTATCTGAAAGCTCTCCGGTCAAGGCCAAGCAGGTTATTTCATGATGGCTGACGATGCGGGACTCTCGCGTTATTTCGGTTTGCAGGATGAGGTGGTGCTGCTGACCGGCGCGACCGGCGGGATTGGTCGCGCGATGGCTGACGCGTTTGCGGCAGCCGGTGCCCGGCTCGTGCTGAGCAGCGACCAGTCTGATGCCTGCCATGCCATGGCCTCCGGTTTCGATCGGGCGGGGCGGCGGGCGGTCGCCTTACCCTGCGACGTCCGGGACCGAGCCGCGCTTCGACGGGTGGTAGCGGATGCGAATGACGCATTCGGTCGCATCGATATCCTATTGGCGAACGCCGGAATATCCGCCCATTCAGGTCCGTTGGCGGAAGCCGACGAAGAGCGCTGGCGAGCTGCATTCGACGTCAATTTTGCGCCACGCGGTGGAGCTGACATCGCATATCGCGCCGCAGATGGCGGCCCGCAGACACGGCGCGATCGTGCTGACCTCGAGCATCGCGGGTTTGCGAGGTAATAAAAATCTCGGCGCGTTTCAGGCAATGGATAGCTCCAGCTCCCACTGTGATTGGTATACTGTACGTATGAACAGTGCCTGGAGAATCGTATGCAGCCGCTCGCAACTCCCTTCGCCAACCTCTCCACAGACGAATTGGAACTTCAGATCACGGAACTCACCGGGCATTTGAACGCAGCCAATTACAGATGGCTCATGCTGATCGCTGAGTTTGACCAAAGAGGCGGTTGGAACGGCGCGAGACTCAGCTCTTGCGCTCACTGGTTGAACTATAAGTGCGGCCTCAATTTAGGCGCGGCTCGCGAAAAGGTTCGGGTTGCGCACGCGCTGAAAGGTCTGCCCAGGATTTCGGCATCGATGGCTCGCGGTGAACTGAGTTATTCCAAAGTTCGCGCACTGACTCGCATTGCCGATGAAATTACCGAAGAGCCATTGCTCAACATTGCTCTGCATGGCACCGCTCATCACGTTGAGACGCTGGTGCGGCACATGCGCCGCGCCAATCAAGCCGAGGCCAATGCCCAGGAGACGCGCCAGTATGAAATGCGTTCTTTTCGCTATTGGTACGACCATGACGGTTCGTTGGTATTTCATGGCCGCCTGCCGGCAATCGCGGGTGCTGCATTCGTAACGGCGATGGAAGCCGCCATGGAAGTCGTGCCTCAAGCCGAATCATTCGACGATCCTGACCGGGAAGAACCCAAGCATCTGTCGTGGGCGAGCCGCAGGGCCGACGCCTTGGGGCTGATCGCCGAATCGTACCTGCAAAGCGGCCCTGCCGAGCGATCCACCGCCGATCGATATCAAGTGGTGGTGCACGTGGCCGCAGAGACGCTCAGAAACCACGCCGACGGTCGGTGCGAGTTGCAAAGCGGTCCGTCGCTGCCGATCGAAACCGCGCGCAGGATAGCGTGCGACGCGAGTTTGTTGCGCATCACCGAAGACGCATCGGGCGAGCCGCTGAGTGTCGGCCGCAAGACCCGCAGCATACCGTTCGCATTGCAGCGCGCACTCAAATCCCGCGACAAGGGCTGCCAGTTTCCCGGATGCACCAACAGCCGATATGTCGATGCGCACCACATCGAGCATTGGGCTGACGGCGGCGAGACCAAGCTGTCGAACTTGATCACGCTCTGCCGTGCGCATCATCGAATGGTACATAGCAACGAAATCATTATCGAAGGCAGTCATTCGGAAGGCTGGCAATTCATGAATACAGATCGGGTTCCGTTTCGGTGCTATCCAGCACCCGGCAATCCGCATGATTGGACCGGCATCCGCCAGGTCAATGAATCCAATGGCATTTACATTGATGAAAAGACCGCAGTCACCCGTTGGCGCGGCGAGCCGATGGACTACGACTTCGCTGTTTTCGCGCTGAGCACGAGGATCAACTACTATCGAGATCACCCAGAAGCGTTTCCGCGGGAACGTTTTGACCCGGAGCAACGTTTGGCAGACCATCCACCCTAAAAAAAGGTGAGCCGCAGACCCACGCCCGTGTGGGCCTGCACAGCGTGGTTGACTGCATCGAGTTCCGCTGCCTGATCCGATCGAGAGTGAGCGGCGCGGGCCATCTCAAGCCACAGGCGCACCCCCGAAAAAAAAGGGTGAGCCGAAGCCCACCCTTTCTCGAACCGCAACTGCCGAATGATCGGTAGCGACGGGCGCCAATTACATATCCATGCCGCCCATTCCACCCATGCCGCCGCCCGGGGCGCCATGTGCATGCTCTTCTTCCTTCGGCGACTCGGCAATCATGACTTCCGTGGTCAACAGGAGGCCCGAGACCGAGGCGGCGTTCTGCAGAGCCAGACGCGTTACCTTGGTGGGATCCAGAATGCCCATGTCGATCATGTCGCCGTACTCACCCGTCGCGGCGTTGTAGCCGTACGTGCCCTTGCCCTCGCGGACTCGGTTCAGAACGACTGCCGCATCTTCGCCGGCATTGGTGACGATCTGACGCAGCGGCTCTTCGATCGAACGCGCCAGAATCTTGATTCCGGTGGTCTGATCTTCGTTCTTGCCGGCCAGTTTCTCGATGGCCTTCAATGCACGCACCAGAGCGACGCCGCCGCCCGGGACCACGCCTTCTTCAACGGCGGCACGGGTCGCGTGCAGCGCGTCTTCGACGCGGGCCTTCTTTTCCTTCATTTCGATTTCGGTCGCGGCACCGACTTTGATCACGGCAACACCGCCGGAGAGCTTGGCAACGCGCTCCTGCAGCTTTTCCTTGTCGTAGTCAGAGGTCGCTTCTTCGATCTGCGCACGAATGCTCTCGACGCGGCCCTTGATGTCGGAAGCCTTGCCGTGTCCGTCGATGATGGTGGTGTTCTCTTTCTCCACCAGGATCTTCTTCGCTTCGCCGAGGTCGTTCAGCGTGGCCTTTTCCAGCGACAAGCCCACTTCGTCGGAGATGACGGTTCCACCCGTGAGGATGGCGATGTCCTGCAGCATGGCTTTGCGACGATCGCCGAAGCCCGGCGCCTTGACGGCGGCGACCTTGACGATGCCGCGGATGGTGTTCACCACCAGCGTGGCCAATGCCTCGCCTTCCACGTCTTCCGCCACGATCAGCAGCTGACGGCCGCCCTTCGCAATGGCTTCCAACAAGGGGAGCAGCTCACGAATGTTGGAGATCTTCTTGTCGACCAACAACACCAGCGGCTTGTCGAGCTCGGCGCTCTGGCTCTGCTGATTGTTGATGAAGTAAGGCGACAGGTAGCCGCGATCGAACTGCATGCCTTCGACCACTTCGAGTTCGTTCTCGAGGCCCGAACCTTCTTCGACCGTGATCACGCCTTCTTTGCCGACCTTCGCCATCGCATCGGCAATCGTCTTGCCAATGGACTCATCGGAGTTCGCAGAGATCGTTCCGACCTGTGCAATCGCCTTCGGGTCCTTGCAGGGCTTGGAGAGCTTCTTGAGCTCTTCGGTGGCCGCAGCGACCGCCTGGTCGATGCCGCGCTTCAGGTCCATCGGGTTCGCACCAGCGGCGACCGACTTCAGACCTTCGCGGATGATGGCTTGCGCCAACACGGTCGCGGTGGTGGTGCCGTCGCCGGCTTCGTCAGACGTGTTGGAAGCAACTTCCTTCACCATCTGCGCTCCCATGTTTTCGAACTTGTCCTTCAACTCGATCTCTTTCGCGACCGAGACGCCGTCCTTGGTGACGGTGGGGGCGCCGAAGCTCTTGTCGAGCACCGCATTGCGGCCCTTGGGACCCAGCGTTACCTTGACGGCATTCGCGAGGATGTTGACGCCCTTGAACATGCGTGCCCGAGCGTCGTCGCTGAAGCGTACGTCTTTAGCTGCCA
>CAZZWM010000017.1:4405-38163 GCA_964657945.1 uncultured Steroidobacteraceae bacterium | reverse complement strand
TCATCGAGTCGTAGGCCGCGGCGGCTGCCTTACGCGGCTTGGAACCGGGGCGCCTAGTTACAAAATCTTTACGGCGCCGCGAACCTTCCTTGCAGCAATTTTACCGGCATGGATCGTATCCTGCTCCCCGTTATGAACAAATTGCTTCACTGCGTGCGGGCTTCGCTGCCCATCGCACTGGTCGCAGCCGCAATCGCCTACGGACCACTGCACCTATCCAGTGCAAGCAGTGCGCCTTGCCCCCAGGGGCTGGGACGACTCGGCCGCGACTTGCTTCGAAAAGGTGCCACCGAAATCTGCGAAGACACTTCAGGCGATCGGCTCAGGCGTCAATTCGCCATTCAGCTGCGGTAGTTTTGAGGGGCATCCCATCGTTGGGTTCGCCTTGCGCGACTTTGCCTTTACAAAATCTTTACACCGAGCGGCGCGAGCTCGACGACAATTTTATAGGCCGCTCACTAGCATCCACGTTTCAAGCATGCTCAGGCGACGAAAGTGAGCCCGATGGATCACCGACTTCCTGCGTGCCCGTTGATTCGCCACAAGCTCTGACGGAGCGCTCATGGATTTCCTATATCTCGCACTGTTGGCCGTGCTCCTGATCACCTCGTTGGGGTTGGTTGCCGGCTGTGCGGCGCTGGAGCGTAAGAAATGAGCTGGGCGTATGCATTGAGCGGGGTGCTGGCGGTGGCGCTGCTCATTTACCTGGTGGTGGCGCTGTTTCGCGCCGAGGACCTGTAGATGAGCGGCCAGCCCTGGTTCATGGTGGTGTTGTTCTTGGCGGTGCTGCTGGTGCTGGCGGCGCCGCTGTCGAAATACATTGCCCGTATGGCGCAGGCCACACCGATCGGCGGCTGGGCCGGCGGCCTGGAGAGATTGCTATACCGCGCCGCCGGTGTAGAGGAATCCGCTGACATGCCGTGGACACGCTATGCCGTGACGCTGCTGTTGTTCAACACCTTGGGCGCGGTGGTGGTGTACTTCTTGCAACGGGTACAACTGTGGCTGCCATTCAATCCGCAGCATCTGATCAATGTCTCGGCCGACTCGGCTTTCGACAACGCGGTGAGCTTCGTCACCAACACCAATTGGCAGGGCTACTCGGGCGAGTCCACCATGAGTTATCTCACTCAGATGTTGGCCTTCGCGGTTCAGAACTTTCTGTCCGCGGCGACCGGACTCTCGGTGGCGTTCGCCCTGATCCGTGGTTTTGCCCGCCACTCATACCTTGGGGTGGGCAACTTCTGGGTCGATGTGACTCGCAGCACCCTGTACGTACTGTTGCCGATTTCATTGCTGCTGGCGATGATTTTCATGGGGCAGGGCGTCATTCAGAATTTCGATGCCTACAAGGATGCCACCACGCTGGAGCGGGTCGATTACGCGAATCCGAAACTCGACCCTTCCGGCGCCCCGCTCAAAGATGCGTCCGGCAACCCGGTCACCGAGCCGGCGAGCACGCAGACCCAGACGCTGCCCATGGGGCCGGTGGCCTCGCAAGAAGCCATCAAGATGCTGGGGACGAATGGCGGTGGATTCTTCAACGCCAACTCGGCCCATCCGTACGAGAATCCGACGCCCCTGAGCAATTTCGTGCAGATGTTGGCGATTTTCCTGATCCCGGCGGCGCTGTGCTTCGTGTTCGGCCGCATGGTGGGGGACACGCGACAGGGTTGGGCGGTGTTGGGTGCGATGACCTTGATCTTCGTGGCGATGGCGGCGGTGGCGCTGTGGGCGGAACAGCAGGGCAATCCGGGCTTCGCGGCCTTGAGTGTCGATCAGACGCACAGCGACCTGCAGCCGGGCGGCAACATGGAAGGCAAGGAACTGCGTTTCGGGATTACCGCGTCTGCCTTGTTTGCCACCATCACCACCGCTGCGTCCTGCGGCGCGGTGAATGCCATGCACGACTCCTTCACGCCCTTGGGGGGCTTGGTGCCGATGTGGCTCATTCAGCTGGGCGAAGTGGTATTCGGCGGCGTCGGCTCCGGCCTCTACGGCATGCTGATCTTCGCCATCATGGCGGTGTTCATCGCCGGCCTCATGATCGGACGCACGCCCGAGTATCTGGGCAAGAAAATCGAGTCCTTCGAAATCAAGATGACCTCCATCGTGATTCTGATCACGCCCTTCCTGGTCCTGGTGGGCACCGCCATTGCGGTGATGAGCGAACCGGGAAAATTGGGAATCGCAAATCCCGGCGCCCACGGCTTCTCGGAAATCCTCTACGCCTTCTCGTCCGCCGCCAACAACAATGGCAGTGCGTTCGCGGGGCTGTCTGCCAACACGCCTTTCTACAATGTGACCCTCGCGCTGGTCATGTGGTTCGGACGCTTTGCCTTCATCGTGCCGGTGCTCGCCATTGCGGGCTCACTCGCCAAGAAGAAGCGCATCGAGGCCACCGCGGGGACCATGCCGACGCATGGGCTGCTGTTCGTCGTCCTGCTGGTCGGCACGGTGGTTTTGGTGGGAGCACTGACCTATGTGCCGGCTTTGGCCTTGGGCCCGGTGATCGAGCAGCTGCAGCTGTATGCGCATCGTTAGGAGTCTTTGAAAGTGACGCGTCAATCTCTGCAATTATTCGATTCCAAACTGCTGGGACCGGCGATCGCGGATTCCTTTCGCAAACTTTCGCCCACAGTGCAGCTGCGCAATCCGGTGATGTTCGTGGTCTACGTAGGCAGCTTGTTGACGACCGTGCTATGGCTGCAGGCGCTGCGCGGCCAAGGCGAGGCGCCGACGGGATTCATCTTCGCCATCGCCGCCTGGCTGTGGTTCACGGTGCTGTTCGCGAATTTCGCCGAAGCGCTGGCCGAAGGGCGCAGCAAGGCTCAGGCAGCATCGCTGCGCGGTCTGAAACAATCGATCAACGCCAAGAAGCTGGAAGGCCCGACGCAGCAATCCAAGTGGGTGTTCGTGCCGGCCACCGAGTTGCGCAAGGGCGATTACTTTTTGGTGGAAATCGGCAATGTCATCCCTGCCGACGGCGTGGTGGTCGAGGGCGTTGCCACGGTGGATGAAAGCGCCATCACCGGAGAATCGGCGCCGGTCATCCGGGAAGCGGGCGGAGACTTCTCGGCTGTCACCGGCGGCACCCGGGTGCTGTCGGATTGGCTGGTGGTCAAGGTGGCGGTGAATCCGGGCGAGGCCTTCATCGACCGGATGATCGCCATGGTCGAAGGCGCCAAGCGGCAGAAGACGCCGAACGAAATTGCGCTCACCATTCTCTTGATTGCCTTGACGTTGGTGTTCTTGCTGGCCACCGCGACGCTGCTGCCGTTTTCTCTGTTCAGCGTGGAGGTGGCGAAAACCGGCCTGCCCGTAACCATCACGGTGTTGGTGGCGCTGCTGGTGTGTTTGATACCCACGACGATCGGCGCCTTGCTCTCCGCCATCGGCGTGGCCGGGATGAGCCGGATGATGGCCTCCAACGTGATCGCCACCTCAGGCCGCGCAGTCGAAGCGGCGGGCGATGTGGACGTATTGCTGCTGGACAAAACCGGCACCATCACCTTGGGCAATCGCCAGGCAGCCACCTTCGTGCCGGCGGAAGGAGTCACCGAAGAGCAGCTCGCCGACGCCGCTCAGCTGAGCTCCCTTGCGGATGAAACCCCGGAAGGACGCAGCATCGTCGTTCTGGCAAAACAGCGCTTCAATATCCGCGAACGCAACATCAGCGAACTCAAGGCAACCTTCGTGCCGTTCTCCGCTCAAAGTCGCATGAGCGGCGTGGATATGGGCGGCCGGGAAATCCGCAAAGGCGCCGCCACAGCCATCCGCCAACACGTGGAGTCGAAGGGGTTCTCCTATCCGGCCGCGGTGTCGCAGGTGGTGGATGAGATCGCGCGCCGCGGCAGCACACCACTGGTGGTCTGCGATGGCGGCAAGGTCCTGGGTGTGATCGAACTGAAGGACATCATCAAAGGCGGCATCAAGGAGCGATTCGGCGAGCTGCGCAGCATGGGCATCCGCACCATCATGATCACCGGTGATAACCGCTTGACCGCAGCGGCCATCGCGGCGGAATCGGGAGTGGATGATTTCCTCGCCGAAGCGACACCGGAAGCGAAGCTCAAGCTGATCCGACAGTACCAATCCGAAGGGCGGTTGGTCGCCATGACGGGAGATGGTACCAACGATGCGCCCGCCTTGGCGCAGGCCGATGTGGCCGTGGCGATGAATTCGGGTACTCAGGCGGCCAAGGAAGCCGGCAATATGGTGGATCTGGATTCCAATCCGACCAAGCTGATCGAGATTGTCGAGGTGGGCAAGCAGCTTCTTATCACGCGTGGTTCGCTGACCACCTTCTCCATCGCCAACGATGTGGCCAAGTATTTCGCCATCATCCCGGCGGCATTCGCCACCACGTATCCGCAGCTGCGCGCGCTGGATGTCATGCATTTGGGGTCCCCGAATTCCGCCATTCTGTCGGCGGTGATATTCAACGCTTTGATCATCGTGTTGCTGATACCGCTGGCGCTGAAGGGCGTGAAATACCGGGCACTGGGCGCTGCCGCATTGCTGCGCCGGAACTTGCTGATTTATGGGGCAGGCGGAATTGCGGTGCCATTCCTCGGGATCAAGGCCATCGACTTGGTGCTCGGTGCCACACACCTTATCTAGATTGGAATATTCATGAACAAAGATCTGCTGCGTGCCTCGATCGTGCTGTTTGCGGCCCTCACGCTGATCACCGGATTGATCTACCCGCTGATCGTGGCTGCCGTTGGCAAGGCATTTTTCTCAAGCCAGGCTGCCGGCAGTCTGATCTTGCGCAACGATAAGCTGATTGGTTCCTCGCTGATTGCACAACCTTTTCAGGACCCGAAATACTTCTGGGGCAGACTATCGGCCACCGCGCCCATGCCGAACAATGCGCTTGCCTCGAGCGGCTCGAACTTCGGACCCACGAATCCGGCGCTGCTCGATGCGGCCAAGGCACGCATCGACGCCTTGAAGGCGGCTGATCCCGACAACGCTAAGCCCATCCCGGTGGATCTGGTGACTGCCTCGGCCAGCGGCCTGGATCCGCACATCAGTCCGGCGGCGGCCTTGTATCAGGTAAATCGGGTGGCCACCGCACGGCAAATGAGTACCGCACAATTGCGCGCAACAGTGCTCGCCGCCGTGGAGGGGCCGCAGTGGGGCCTGTTCGGCGAACCGAGGGTCAATGTGCTCAAGTTGAATCTGGCGCTGGATAGCCGAAACTAGACCCATGGGGTCATCGCGGGATCAGAGACCGAATCCGGATTTGCTGCTGGCCAAGGTTCAAGAGCAAGAGACCAAGGGCAAGCGCGGCAAACTGCGCATCTATTTCGGCTCCTCGGCCGGCGTCGGCAAGACCTACGCCATGCTGGCTGCCGCTCAAAAGCTGAAAGCGGAGGGGCGCGAGGTGCTTGCCGGGGTGGTGGAAACCCACGGACGCACCGAGACCGCCTCGCTGCTCGAGGGGTTGAAGGTGCTGCCCCGCAAACTCATCCTGCACCGCGACAAGGAGCTGACCGAATTCGACTTGGACGCCGCGCTCGCCCAGCGCCCGGAATTGATCCTTGTCGATGAATTGGCGCACTCGAATCTTCCCGGCGTGCGCCACCCCAAACGTTGGCAGGACGTCGAGGAATTGTTGGCGGCCGGCATTTCGGTGTTCACCACCTTGAACGTGCAGCACTTGGAGAGCCTGAACGATGTGGTGGGCGGCATCGTCAATGTGCGCGTGTTCGAAACGGTGCCGGATAAAGTCTTCGATCAGGCCGATGAAGTGGTGTTGGTGGACATACCGGCCGATGAATTGCTGGCGCGATTGAAGGCCGGCAAGGTGTACGTGCCGCAGCAGGCAGAGCGAGCGGCCAACAATTTCTTCCGCCGCGGCAATCTGATGGCGCTGCGCGAACTGGCGCTACGGCGCACGGCGGACCGGGTGGAAGGCGATGTACAGGCCTACCGCGTCGATCGTTCCATCGAACCGGTGTGGAAAACCGGCGCGACCTTGCTGACGGCGGTGGCGCCGGATTCGGGCGCCGAAAGAGTGGTGCGCGCAGCCGCGCGGTTGGCGAGCCAGTTGAATGCCGACTGGCATGCCGTGTATGTGGAGACACCGGCACTGCAGCGTTTACCGGCACCGAAACGCGAGCGAATCCTGCGCACCCTGAATCTCGCCAAGGAATTGGGCGCCATCACCGCGGTGATAGCCAATCCCAAGGTGGCGGAAAGTTTGGTCGCCTACGCCCGCAATCACAACCTGTCGCGACTGGTGATTGGCCGCGACCCGTCCAGGAGACTATGGCCATGGCAGCGTTCGAACGGACAAAAGCTGGCGTGGCTGGCGCCGGACATCGACCTGGTTGAAATCGGGCGCGACTTGCAGGCGCAGCCGGAACCTGCCGAGCCGCCGCGTACGATGCCCGGCCCGGAGCCGAGCGAGCGGGCCCAGGCCAAGCATCTGCGCTATGTTTGGGCGGCGCTGGCCTGCGGAGCGGTCACACTCATTTCGCTGCCGCTGGCGGAGCATTTTGAGTCATCCAACATCGTGGCCATTTTCATTTTGGCGGTGGTCTTGGTGGCGGTGCGCTTCGGACGCGGGCCCTCCGCATTGGCCGCGATCTTGAGCGTATTCGCGTTCGACTTTTTCTTCGTTCCACCGCGCTTCTCATTTGCAGTCAGCGACGTGCAGTATGTGCTGACATTTCTGATCATGCTGGCAGTGGGGCTCATCACCGGGCAGCTCACGGCAGGCTTGCGTTTCCAGGCGCGGGTGGCCTCTCATCGTGAGGAGCGCGCCGATTCGCTCTACGCCTTGTCGCGCGACTTGTCCGCGGCGATGGAGGTCGATGAAGTGGTGGGCGTCAGTACCGCCGCCATCGAGCGGGTGTTCCGGGCCGGCGCCGCCGTGTTGTTGCCTGATGGCAGCGGACAGCTCGTCGTTACTGCGCCGCGTGGGACTGCCGAGTTGAAAGTGGAGATGGGCACGGCGCAATGGGCGTTCGATCGGGCCCAGGCAGCCGGCTTCACCACCGATACGTTGCCGGGCAGCGAGGTGTTGTACCTGCCGTTGCGCGCACCCACGCAGTCTCGCGGAGTGTTGGCGGTCAAAGCGCACAACCGCCGACGGTTGCAGATTCCGGAGCAGCGCCAGCTGCTCGACACCTTTGCGGCGCTCATCGCCATTGCGCTCGAGCGCGTTCACTATGTGGGCGTTGCGCAGGAAGCCTTGGTGCGGATGGAATCGGAACGACTGCGCAATTCCTTGTTGGCAGCCGTCTCGCATGATCTGCGCACGCCGTTGACCATTCTGCAGGGGCTGGCCGAGGTGCTGACCATGAACAGCCCGCCTTTGTCGGCTGCGCAGTTGGAAGCGGCGGAAAGCATGCAGGAAGAGACGCGGCGCATGACTGCGCTGGTCAACAACCTGCTCGACATGGCTCGCATCGAGCAAGGGGATGTCAAGCTGCACTTGGAGTGGCAACCGATCGAGGAAGCGGTCGGCGTCGCCCTCAACGCGACCGAACAGATGTTGAAAAATCACCAAGTGCGCACCGAAATTGCCGAAGGCCTGCCGCTGGTGCAGATCGATGCGGTATTGATCGTCAGGGTGCTGGTGAATTTGTTGGAGAACGCCTCGAAATACACCCCGCCGGGCAGCGTGGTGACCCTCTCGGCACATGTGGTGGGTGACCGCTTGAGCATCTCGGTGTCGGACACCGGCCCCGGCCTACCTGTGGGCCGGGAAGATGAGATCTTCCAAAAGTTCACACGCGGCGATCGGGAGTCGTCCACGCGCGGTGTGGGACTGGGATTGACCATCTGCCGCGCAATCATCGAGGCGCACCATGGCGAGATCGTCGGACGCAATCGGCCCGGCGGCGGCGCCGTGTTCACTTTCACGCTGCCTTTGGGTTCACCGCCCGCGGACCTGGCGGCCGCTGACTCGTACATCTGACTACGTGGTGACCCAGATTAGAAGCATTCGCTGATAACGACGGCAAATCTGCTGCTGACATTTGAGCATTGGACCGACACTTGGGCCCGCGCCTAAAGTGCGCCAACCAGATTCCCTTATCACGGAAGAATCGCCGTTGCGATCGCCCTGGCGCGCGCGATAGCGAGCGACAGAGTTTCGGGCGCATTGTGGTCTCCCAATTGACGGATCAACCCTGCGCGTTGAAGTTTGTGCAGGACATTGGGTCGCAGCTCGCATAAGAGCACGCCGGCCCCGTGCTTCAAAAAGCCGGTGATGATTTCCTCAATGGCGGAAATGCCCGTGGCATCGACAAACGGCACGTGGCCCATCCGCAGAATAAGGGTGGTCGCCGGGCGTTGAATGTGCTCGAGCGTCCGCGCCAGTTTTGCGGCCGCTCCGAAGAACAGCGGACCCTCAATGCTGAAGATGAGCACCCCCGGGGGAAGTGCTTCAGCGCCAAGCTTCTCCTCCTGGGTGTCGCGCGACGCGTCCGTATAGGGCTTCACATCGACGGCGAGCGACATTCGCCTCATGAACATCAAGGCCGCCAATATGACCCCGACGTTGACCGCCACCACCAAATCAACGAACACCGTCAGTAGGAAGGTGAGCAGGAGCACGGCGACATCCGGGGCCGGTGCACCGCGGACGAGTCTGGCTACGTGGGATACCTCGCTCATGTTCCATGCAACCACGAACAAAATCGCGGACAGGCAGCACAGCGGGACCGCAGAGGCGAGGGGGGCCAACAGCAGGATTACAAGAAGCAGAAAACCGGAATGCACCAGTCCGGCCAGAGGACTGGTCGCACCGTTGCGGATATTGGTGGCCGTCCGCGCAATGGCTCCGGTCGCAGCGAAGCCTCCGAACAGGGGTGCGACCACATTGGCGATGCCCTGTCCAATCAGTTCCTGATTCGAGCTGTGCCGGGTGCCCGCCATACCATCGGCAACCACGGCGGACAACAGCGACTCAATCGATCCCAGCAATGCGATGGTAAAGGCCGGCCCGACCAGCGAAATGACTTGGGAGAAGGACGCGGCAGGCAGCGCAAACGAGGGCAGCTTGCGTGGAATGCCACCGAAGGCCGAGCCGATTGTCGCCACACCATCGAAATGAAAATAAACCTGCAGCAGCGTGATTACGACCATGGCCACCAGCGGTGCCGGAATCCTTCTCAGGTAGCGGGGTCCGACGATCAAAATCGCCAGCGCCAGCGACGCCAGGCTCAACGTCGCCCAGTTGACAGTCGCAAGCGCCTGCACCAACACAATCAGCTTTTCGTGAAAGTGCGGACCGGATGGTGCCGGCGATAAACCCAGGAAATCCTTCCATTGACCCACAAAGATGATGACACCGATGCCGGCCGTGAATCCCACGATGACCGGACCGGGGATGAACTTGATCACGCTGCCCAATCGCGCGACACCAAAGGCCACCAAGATGACGCCGGCCATGAGTGTTGCAATCTGCAGACCAGCGATGCCATGTTGGGCTGTGATGACCGACAACACTGCGATGAACGCCCCGGTAGGCCCGGAGATCTGCAGCCGCGTCCCGCCGAACAGGGAGGTGAGCAGGCTCGCGACGATGGCCGTATACAGGCCTTGCTCGGGGCGGGCGCCGGAGGCGATGGCGAATGCCATGGCGAGCGGTAATGCGACGATTCCCACCACCAAACCCGCGAGAACGTTGTTGGCGATTTGCTTGCGCGACCACAGGCCGGCGGCTTTGGCTTCGAGCAGCGCAATCACGAAACAGACTTCAATGGCAACGCAACCTCCAAACGCACGGTCACGACAGTTGGGCGAGGACTGAAGGCTATTTCGCGGTATTGTCCGTGCGCGATATCACGGGCATGTTGCCGGCCATCACGGGCAGCGCCGCGGCACCAATATCGAGGATCAGGGTGCGAATGCCGTTGACTCGCCTGGCAGCGCGTTCCACGGCTTTTCGTTCGGCAAGCGTATTTACCCGCCCCGCAATGGTCACGATGCCATCGCGGACCTCGACGCTCAGCCGGGCGCGGTGACTCAAGGGACCGCGCTGGAAACCGGCGAGAAGGTCTTGAAAAATCTGGGTATCTGCATCCATTGGTCTGTTCCCCAGCATGAAAGCAGCGGATCTTGGCCCAACCCGTCGCAGACGTCTGTGCGCTGCCGCGCTTCTGCGAATCAGACGACGCGGTTGTAGGCTCGACAAGAAGTACGTTGTCACGCGGGCTGATACTGTGTACGGTACCGCACACATACGACGGGGTCGGCATGCAAGGATGCGCGATGAACTGCCTTGAGCCTTGAACAATTCCAAGCATGAAGCACGAGAGTGCTGTGACTGACACGGATCCTTCTCCCTTGCACAATCATCTGATTGCCCAGCTGTTCGAGGCGGATCGGGAAATCTGGATGCCGCATCTTGAACTGGTGCACATGCGCCTGGGTGAGGTGCTGTATGAGTCGGGAGCGACCCTGACGCACGTATATTTTCCGACGACTGCGATCGTCTCGCTGCTCTATGTCATGGAAAACGGCGCGTCAGGCGAGATTGCCGTGGTCGGCAACGAGGGGATCGTCGGCATTGCGCTATTCATGGGCGGGGAGTCGACCCCGAGCCGTGCGGTCGTGCAAAGCGCCGGCTATGCCTATCGCCTCAAGGCCAAGTTGATGATGGACCAATTCAAGAAGGCGACGGCAGTCCTGCACCTGCTGCTGCGCTACACCCAAGCGCTGATCACCCAAATGTCGCAGACGGCGGTATGCAATCGCCATCACTCGTTGGATCAACAGCTGTGTCGCTGGCTGCTGCTCAGTCGCGATCGTCTGCCGACCAATGAACTCATCATGACGCAAGAACTCATCGCCAACATGCTGGGCGTACGCCGTGAGGGAGTGACCGAAGGTGCAGTCAAACTGCAGCACGCCGGCCTGATTCGTTATGTGCGAGGGCACATCACCGTGCTCGATCGCGAGGGTCTTGCAAAACGAAGTTGCGAGTGTTATGCAGTCGTCAAGAAGGAGTATGAGCGGTTGCTCGCCCCCAGAAAATGACGGGGCTGACCGACTTCGACGTTTTGCTATGTGCGTTATCGTACAGATGACGCCGGCCGGGCGCGTTATGGTGTGCGCATATCCCAATGGCAAAATTCAAGGAACTGAAGAAGAATCAACTCTTGGGCTCATTGCCCGACGCCGAGTGGAATCGATGGGCTCCCAGTCTCGAGCGGGTGCAAATGCCGCTAGGACAGGTCTTGTACGAGCCCGGGGTGGCCCTCGGCTACGTCTATTTTCCGATTACTGCGATCGTTTCCCTGCTCTACGTCATGGAGAACGGAGCTTCCGCGGAAATTGCCGTGGTAGGAAATGAAGGGATCGTCGGCGTCTCGCTTTTCATGGGTGGCGAATCGACCCCCAGCCGCGCCGTGGTGCAAAGCGGAGGCGTCGGCTGTCGATTGAAGTCGCAGATGATAAAGCAGGAGTTCAGCAATTCGGGGCCGGTGCTCCATCTCTTGTTGCGGTACACGCAAGCTTTGATCACCCAAATGGCACAGACTGCGGTATGCAATCGACATCATTCGCTCGACCAGCAGTTGTGTCGTTGGCTGCTGTTGAGCCTCGATCGGCTCCAGGGAAATGAGCTGATCATGACCCAGGAGTTGATCGCCAACATGTTGGGAGTTCGCCGCGAAGGCGTCACCGAGGGAGCCCTGAAATTACAAAAGGCGGGCCTCATTCAATACGCACGCGGCCACATCGTTGTGCACGATCGCGCCGGGCTCGAGCAGCGCACCTGTGAGTGCTATGCGGTTGTAAAACGCGAGTACGATCGGTTATTGCCTCCCCGTGTTGCCGCATGAGATCTCAGTCCAAAAGCGGTGCCAGACGCATGGCGTTGGCTTCACGGGGAGTGACCAGCGTCCCGTGATTGCCCCAGGAGACACGGATGTACGTCACCACGGCCGCGATTTCTTCATCGGAAAGTACTTGCGCGAACGGAGGCATTCCATAGGGCCGCGGATCATCGACTGTTTGCGGCGGATAGCCGCCATTTAACACCATACGCAAGGGGTTGACGGACACGTCCATTTCGATCGATGGATTGCCCGCCAGCGGCGGGTACGCAGGCGCCATTCCGCTCCCGTCGGCGCGGTGGCAAGACGCACAGCGTTTCGCGTAGAGGGTGGCACCGAGTTCAAGCGTCGCCGCAGGAAGCGCAATCGTGTTGCCTGCACTGGCGGCCGCCGGCTTCGATTCAACCAAGGATTTGAGGTAGGTGGCCATGCACGCGGCATCGTCATTCGTCAGGTATTGCAGGCTGTTGTGCGTCACCTCGGCCATCGGACCATACACCGCGCCTTTCGCAGAGCTGCCGCCCTTGAGAAGTGCGGCGATGTCCGCCACGCTCCAAGAGCCGAGGCCCGATTCTTGATTCGAAGTCAAAGAAGGCGCGTACCAATTCTGCAGCGGGATCAAGCCCCCGGCAAACGCACTGTCATCGCCGCTGCCGCCCAGCGCATTGATGGTTGAGTGACAGGAGGCGCAATGCCCCAACCCTTGCACCAGGTAGGCGCCTCGATTGAAACGCGCAGATTGACCTGGCGTGGGGGAGAATTCTCCTTCTGAGAAGTACAACAGGCGCCAGCCATACATGAGGCTGCGATTGTTGTAAGGGAAACGCAGCTCATTTTCGCGATTGACCTTGCTCACCGGTTTGAGCGATTGCAGGAAGGCGAATATTTGGTCCGAGTCGGCGCGTGTGATCTTGGTGTAAGCGGGGAACGGCATCGCCGGATACAGCAACGTGCCGTCCCGCGCACGCCCGGTGTGCAGCATTTGATAAAACTGCGCGGCGGTCCAATTCCCCAGTCCGGTGGCTTTATCGGGGGTGATGTTGGGCGAATACAGTGTGCCGAAGGGGGTGGGCATCGCAAACCCTCCCGCGAAAGGTTCGCCGCCGTGTTGCGTATGACAGGCCACGCAGTCTCCGACGCGGGCAAGATATTCACCGCGCGACCCGCCTAACAGGAGGGGTTCTTGGCCGGACGCGCCACCCGCCATCCCGCTATCCGCGCCAAGCAGCGCGAGCGCGAACACAATGCCTCGGAGGTGACCCGGCAGAATCATGGCTGACTGCCGCATGCCACGGGCGGCGTCCATGAACCTGGCGGCGCGGGGCCGTTCGGCGTGACAGCCGTCTGAGCGCCCAGCCAACCGGCAACCGATCGAATCTGCGCTTCGCTCATACGCACAGCCACGTCATGCATGCAGTCCGGTTTGTTTGCTCTCCTCGTGCCGACCCGCCATGACACCAACTGTGCCGCGATGTAGCGGCTGTTGAGCCCGATCAATCCGGGAATCCCGGGCTCGATGCCGGTCAAGCGCGGCCCATGACAACGAACACAGGCCGGAATGCCGTGGGCTTCATCTCCATGAGTTGCCAATTGCATTCCGATCGAATTCTCATCCTCGGTTGCGTCCATCGGTTGCTGTTGCAGGGACACCTGGCCGGCAAAATAGTTTGCGAACTCGCGCAAGAAGTCGTCGTCCATATAGGCCAGCAAATAGTTCATCGGCGGATAACTACGCTGCCCGTCCCGGAAGTTCTTCAGCTGATTGAATAGATAACCCGCCGGCTTGCCCGCGATTCTCGGGAAGTTCACATCCGTCGTGCCTTCGCCGTGGCTTCCGTGACAGGTTGAGCAACCTTGCGCCCGGGCTTCGATCGTGTCGGGAGCAAGCCTTGGCTCTCCCGCAACGCAGAGCGTGCACAAACCGATGCTCGCCAGCAGGAGCCTGCCTTTCATGCCGCTTCCCGTTTTAGTGAGATGCATAGTGTTCGGTCACCGATTCGATTTCCGCTGCCGTCATCTGTCTTGTTTCTCCGCGCATCACGGCATTGGCATCGTTGCGCCGCGCATCGTTGGCGAAAGCCGTGAGTTGGCGCTCAAGATACGTTTTAGGTTCGCCATCCAAAGCCGGGGCTCCAACCTTGCCGTCTGTGCGGCCGTGGCAGGATGCGCACGGGGCAATGCCGCGCATCGGGTCCCCGACTCGCACCAAGGCCGGTGCTTGGCTGAGCGCATGATCCGGTTCGGTGTGCGGCAGGTAGGCGTAATAGTGAGCCAGATCCAACATGTCTTGGTCGGATAGCGCCGCAACCATGGCGCCCATTACCGCGTCGACTCGAGCGCCGCGCTTGAAATCGACCAACTCCTTGTAAATGACTTCCGAATATTGACCGGCAAGATTAGGAGTATCCGCACCACTGACGCCTTGAGCGCCGTGACAGGCTGTGCAGCGAAGCGCCAGGGTTGCACCGTGTCCGATCTGAGTGGCACTGCCCGGCATCAAGGCCGCTTTCGGGATCACTACCGAGGTGTAGGCAGGAAGTGCCGCTGCGCCGCGCGACGCCGCATTGGTCTCGACAAATCCTGCCGCGCGGCACATGCGTTGCCACACCGTACCGGCTCGGCTTGCGCCCGGCAGTGCATAGAAGCCGACGAAAAAAGCGCCGATACCGACGCACAACACCGTGAGGGTGACCTGCAGCCCAATGCTGTGAGGTGATTTCGGCTTCATCGGTTGAAGTACAATACGGCCGGCACGCGGGCATTCGCTTTGATCAATTGCGCCACCGGAATGCCATAATTGGCGAGCGTCAAGGCAATCATCAGACCAACCCACACCGCGAAACCGTTCAGTGCCTTGGGCAGCATCGCCGGCTCATGCACGGCAACGCTGAAGCGATACGGCGCCAGTTCTGCGCGAGGCTGTAAATGAGCCTTTGCCAGTATGAACAGGAAGAGCACTCCGGACAGCAGCATCAAGGCGCCGCCGATCACGGCCGCCGTGACGGTCCAGGCCTGGGAAGCGAGCGCAGGATTGGTAAAATCAAAATAGGCCATGCGGCGCGGCATGCCGAGAAGCCCCGCCAAATGCCAGGGCAAGGTCATCACCAAGACGCCAACGAACCACAGCCACAATTGCACTCGAATGAGTCTCGCTTGACCCAAGACCTTCAGCGTGAGATGCGGCCATAGGTCATAGGCGATGATGAAATACATGATCACCACCGCTCCCGCGAATATCAGATGGAAATGTCCCGTCACCCATTGCGTGTTGTGAATGGTCGAGTCGAGCTGATAACTCATGTTGATCAGGCCGCCCGCGCCACCCAATCCCAGCATCAGAAACGAAAAAGTGAGTCCCAACATCGCCGGATTGCGCCATGGCAATGCACGCAGCCAGCCAAGAATCCCCTGGCCGCCGCGCAATCGGGCGGCGATTTCAACCGATGCGCAGATCGTGAACACGGTGAGCAGGGTCGGGATCACCACCATTGCCGTGAACACCGAGTGCACGTATTTGAATCCCGAGCCGACCTCAGGGTCGGCGAACAAATGATGAATTCCAATCGGCATGGCGAACACCAGGAACAGTGCGAACGACAGTCGCGCCATGACATCGCTATACAGGCGACCGCCGATCGCACGCGGAACGATCACGTAGAAGGCGATGTAGGTGGGTATCAGCCAGAAATACACGATGGCGTGCAGGGTCCAGGAAAACAACACACGCGCCAAACCGGCATCGATGGTCGTCTTGAATCCGAGCGCAACGGGAAGAATCTGAAACAGAATCTCCAGCGCCGCGCCGACCGCCGTCCACGCCCACAAATAGGCACCGGCAACATTGGCGTACATGGCCAATGGGACCGCCTTTTCCCCGTTGCCCCGCCGCCAGGCGCGCAGATTCACCGCCATCAGCCCAACCCAGATCCATGAGCCCACGACCACCAAGACGATCCCTAGGTAGTAGAAGGGACTGCCGACGAGGGGCGGGTAGAAGGTATAAAGGACGCTGGCGGCACCCGATGCGACCGCGAGGGCCGCCATCAAGGCACCGATGACGGCCACGGCGAAAGCGCACCACGCCCATTTGATACCGATCAGCGCCTGCTCGAGTGCCAGTTCGACGATGGCGTAGCCAAAGCCCATCGCAATCAGCATCGGGAACACGTAGGCCATGACGGTGCCGTGGCCGGTCACGGACCGATAGTAATACTCCGGAATGATGACCCAGGCGTGCAGTGGACTGCGCAGCAGCATCTGCCATTCGCCCAGCAGCAGCGCGACCAGGAACAGCACGAAGGCAGTCCAGAAATGCGCCAGAACGAGCCATCGCGCCCTAATCACAGCGTGATCCGGGATGAGAGACCACGTATTTGTCGAAATCCTGGCGCGGTACGATTCGTACGTGAGCCCACATGGCCGCATGTCCGGTGCCGCAAAATTCGTGGCAGGGCATCAAATGATCGCCGGGATCGGAAAAGCGGGCGATGAAGGTGGTGATGTATCCGGGGACGAGCATGGCGTTCGCGTTGCTGCCGGTGACCAGGAACCCATGCACCACATCCGCGCTCGTGCCGCGAAAGGTGATGGCAGTATCGGCAGGCAACACCACGCATTTCGGGTTGAACGAGTATTGCTGGCCAAGCAGTCGAACCACGACGCTACCGTCGACACGCATCTGTGCGCCGAGATTCTGCTCAACGAACTCGCCGGAGACGTGCAAGCGTGTCGGATCAATCGGTTCGATTCCGGACGGCGGCATGCTGGCCCAATGCACGCCGGTGAAGGCAATCACCGCGATGACGGTCGCGATGAGGGAAACCGTGACGACCGCCCAGATACGTTCAGCATCCGCGGCTGCATCTCCCTTCTTTTCGGGAGCCACTGCGCTCATTGCAAGAATCCTCTGGGGACGAACACGCACAAATAGAAGGCAAACCAGAGGGCAAACACCAGACCGGTGGCAATACCGGCCACGAGCATGGCGCCCCGGGGGGCGCGCGCATAGATTTTCTCCAGCGTATCCGAGTCGGGCTCGTGAGCATCCGAAGGCTCAATCACGCCGGAATCCTTCACCGGTGGCAAGCGTGGCGGTCACTCGAGGGCAATCCGATTCCGTCATGGGCGCTTTTTCTCAGACCGGTGCTTTCGCCCGCAGCGGGTGAGCCGGAGCAGGCAAGTATGGGTGTCAGGCCGCACCGATTCCGTACGTTGCCGCACATTGGCGATACGCACGGAATGGAAGCGCGGCACTCCCTCAATCGAGAGCGCTCCTGTGGGCCACCGTACAGAGTCCTGACGCAAGACGTGTAACTGTTACATCCCGAACAGAAGGAGACTGTCGATGAATGCCGAAACACATGCAGTGCAAGCGATCGATGAATCCATGGCTGACGGGAATGCACCAGAGTCAAAGGCGCTCAAGGCGCCTGTTAAGAATTCCGCACGTTCGCAGCGCAACATTGAGGCGTGGCGATCCTATCTGCCCCCCGAATGTGTGGCAGTCATGATCGCCATGGGCTGGGACGAGAGCACCTAGGCGTTACTCGCGACAGAGAATGGCGGTCTCAGCAAGAGTTCGGCTGAACCATTGAATTTGAGCGCATAAAAAAAAACCTCGATGGCCACTCTCGCGGTCCACCGAGGTCGAGGAGACCGGCTTAGGGATGGCAAGCCGGAATGTCGCCCCCTACGGAAGAGGGCAGAGATCGTTCACTGTGAGCCAGTTGCGAAAATTCTAGTCTTCGTGGGCGCCGCTTCTCTGTCTGTTAACGTACACAACGGGCCGTTGGCCGGGTCACTTGCCGCCTGAACGGCCGATCAAGCGTAACATTTCGGAACAGTTTTGTGCGGTACCGTACATACGCAAGGATTGGTAAGTCTTACATTCGCCACATGCCGAGGAACGAGGTGTCCCGTGAGCGATGTCTACGTTTACAATTTTTATCCCTTCGCCGCCGGCGGTGAAAGGCACTTACGGTCCCTGAGCTACGCCACCTTGACTGCCATAGAAACCATCGGCACTCCGATCATGGAATCTCAGGCCGTGATCGATGCATCGCAGCTCTCCGCCGACGGGCACCTCTTGCCTTTCGTTGAATCTGGATCGCTCGAATTCAGCCGGTTGAGTGCGGAGATCAGGTCGCTGGAAATTCGTGCCGCGGCCAGAGATCGATTGGCAAATTCGATGGATGCCAAAGCAGATGAGGCCGCCATTTATATGCTGAGCTTGGAGAGCCGCCACCTTCGGCAACAATCCCACCGGTTGACGGTCCATCGCGCCGAGATATTGGCGGCGGAGTCAGGGCACATCAGCGACAGGATGGCATTGCCTTATCTCAGTGTCTGAATTGAGGTCCGGTGTTTCAGACCGCTTCGCGTCACCGCGCAGCGCTCGAGCGCGTTCGAAAGCGTGGCGACCGGCGATTTCCAACAGCCACCCGATCCCGGCGCAATCTTGTGTCTGGAGGGTCGACGCACTGCGCCAAACGGCCACGTAGGTGTCACAAACCACCGAGTGCGCTTCCTCTTGGGACTTCAACACGTCGATGACGAGGCCATACACGCTGGCGACCGTCATTTCATACAACGCCGAGAGGGCGGCCTGATCGCCTGCCGCCATTCTGCTGATCAAGCGTGACATGCCGCCAGACATCACTAAACGCTACACGACCGGTACCGACTCATCTGTGCGGTATCTGACATAGCGCTGTCAGGAACCCTGTCAGGTTCTCATTTCATCAGCGTTGTATATGTTTTGCGGTCTGCGGCGTAGCAGCTGCAGGCGGCATTCTCCAAAGCGCTGTTTTCGAGGATGGTAATGTCACCGCGCCGGTATTGAATGAGTCCCCGCCGTTGTAGGTCGACGGCGGCGCTGGTGATGCCTACGCGTCGCACGCCCAACATGAAAGCCAAGAATTCATGCGTCACGTGAAAGCTGTCTGAACTCGCTCGATCGCGCGTCATGAGAAGCCATCGGGCGAGCCGTGGGCCGATCTGATGAAAGCGCAAGCAAGCCGCGGAACGTGCCAGTTGAGTCGTGGTCACGAGGAAATAGCGGCTGACACGCTCACGCAGCGCGGAATCCTCCGCCAGCGCCCGCTTAAAACTACCGCGGCCGATTTTCCATGCAGAGCCGGCCCCTTGCACCAGGGCGTGCAAGGGTTCAGTCGTGGCGCCGAGGACTACTGGAGCGCCGAACATCCCTTCATTACCCACCATCCCGACTTCGAGCACCGGAATGCCGTCCAATAAGGTTATGGCTGAAATAAACGCGTCAATCGGGAAATAGATGTACCGGATCGGTTGTCCGCCTTGGCACAGGACCTCGGCCATGGTCAATTCCACCGGTCGGCACAGCTCAATCAGACCCAAGCGGGACTTTCGAGGCAAATGCGCAATCAGGTCATTTTCGATCGGTTGCAAGACTTTCTCCGGTAAAGAAGGCCCGGAGAGGTTCCAGCGGGTTGGTCATGAAAAGCGCAATAGCGCTCCCGCGGGCAGTGTACGCCTAAAGTTGCACGACACCGCGATCGGGCCACCCGAATCGCAAAATAGACTAGCTGAGCTGCCGCAGCGCTCCGAGCTGGAGTTCCTCCGTGCGCTGGCTGGTGAACACAGGCGATTGCGCTTCGCCCGCCTGGATCCTCATCCCACTGATCAGATGATCGCCGCAGTCATAAAGCACCAATTCACCGGCGCGCTCAACCAGCAACCGGCGCTTGCCGGCGAAGAAAGCGAATTTGAACTCCCCGCGGGCTCCGCTGACCGAAGGAGTCCGCAGTTGAAGCGGCAACCAGGGCGAGCAGTTCGTCGGCGTCATCGCCTCTGCGGATTTCGAATCGGGCGTCGTGGTGTTCGCGGCAGCGGGCGATTCGCCCATCGTACGCGCGGCGGTCTCGTCTTCGCGGACATCCTCGGGTAATTCGCAGTGCGCCATTTGAAAGCCCTATGTCGAATGCTTGGAGCATATCAGGGTGCGGCATGCAGATTGCGTTGGGTAGCATCCAATGGCGGTACTTGCTGTAGGCGCTGACGCTGGGGTGACGGGCTGCGGCGCGAGGGCAAGCGCCGGCGGGTGCCGGCGCCATTGCCGCTGCTGCTGCGTTCGCTAACGCACATACCGGGGCCATGCCGGGCGATACGCTCGCGATTGACCACTTCTTCGTGAGATCCAATGGAAGCTTGCAAGCTCAGCCCTGCGAATTGTTTTTTGGCGGAAGTCTCGAAAGCCAACGTCGCGCGATTCCAGGTCGCGTCTTTGCGCAAGGCGCAATGGCAGATTTTCAACTCGTTTGCACCTTATGTGCTGCTCTGGATCTTGATGGTGTTTGCGCTGCATGTGTCGTACTGGCTGATGCTGCCGCTCGCGCTTCTCGCCGCGGGGTTTCTGGCGCGGATCTTCATCATTTTTCATGATTGCGGCCATGCCTCCTTCTTCAAATCGAAACGTGCCAACAACCTCCTCGGTGCGGTGGCCGGGTTGCTGAATCTCACACCGTACCGGCATTGGCGCTGGCAGCATGGTTTGCATCATGGGACTGCGGGCGATCTGGACCGACGGGGATCGGGAGATATCTGGACGCTCACGGTCCAGGAATACCTTCAAAGTACGCGCTGCCGGCGTCTTGCATACCGGCTTGCTCGCAATCCGGTGGTCCTTTTTCTGATCGCGCCCTTATACGTGTTTGCGGTTCACCATCGCTTCGCGGTCGCCAACGCGCCGAAGACGGAGCGCCGCTCGGTTCGCCATACGAATTGGGCATTGCTCGCAATCACGGCCGGCATGAGCGCCCTCATCGGGCTGAAGGCCTTCCTGCTCATCCAGCTGACCGTGTCGGCGTTTGCCGGCGCGGCGGGGTTGTGGCTATTCTACGTTCAGCACCAATTCGAAGGCGCCTATTGGGCGCGATCCGCGGACTGGGATTACACCGCCGCCGCTCTGAAAGGCAGCTCATTTTATAAGTTGCCGCGAGTACTGCAGTGGTTTACCGGCAATATCGGATTCCATCACATCCATCATTTGAGTCCCCGTATCCCGAACTACTACCTCGAACGATGTCATGACGCCGACCCATTCTTCGAGGCCATCAAGCCGGTTACCTTGTGGGCGAGCCTGAAAACGCTTCGTTTTCGGTTGTGGGACGAACAGCGCAATTCATTTGTAGGTTTTTCAGGCCGCGGGGGCTGATCACGCTCGCGCGTAGGTGCGCGGCTACATCGGCTGTTGCCCGACCTCCACTGGTCAGTCTTTTCCGCGCGTGTGATTCTCGCCCCAATTTAAACGCTTGCCCTGCGGATCGACATTCCTTGGCGGGTGCCGGCATCCGAAGTTCACAAGTCAACTCTTGTCTAGGAGATTTATCGATGGCTGGAAAAAGCAGGGGCAAATCACGCGCGCGCCCCACGACCAAGGTGGGGCGGATCGGCAGCAAAAAGGCAATCGGCACGACATCAAGCGGTCCCGAGCATCCGGTCATGAGCGGTAATGAACTCGCCGCTCACGCCGCCGAGCAACAGGCGCTGGTCGAGGCCATGCCGTTCAACGCCGCGAAATCCTCGGAGTATGGCGCATCCCCGACAGCCCTGCCGGTGGATGGGCCTCACGAGGCCATGCCTTCGCCGAGCACCGGCGCAGGAACATTGAGCGAAGCCAATGAGTCGCCTAAAACCGGCGCTGCAGCGCTCGAGTCGCAGTCCTTGGACGGCTCACTTGCAAGTAAACGGGTCAATTCTGCGGGTCAGGGCCTCACGACCAATCAGGGAGTGCCGGTCGGAAACAACCAGGATTCGTTGAAAGCCGGCCTGCGGGGTCCCACGCTGCTGGAGGATTTCATCCTCCGCGAGAAAATCACGCACTTCGACCACGAGCGCATCCCCGAGCGCATCGTTCATGCCAGAGGATCCGCGGCGCACGGGTATTTTGAGGCGTACGCATCCCTGGCCGACCTTACGCGGGCCGCGCCGTTCACCGAAGCCGGGAAGCGGACGCCGGTATTTGTCCGATTCTCCACGGTGGCTGGCGAACGAGGCTCTGCCGATACGGCGCGTGATGTTCGCGGGTTCGCGGTGAAGTTCTACACGGACGAGGGCAACTGGGATCTGGTCGGCAACAATATTCCGGTGTTCTTCATTCAGGATGCCATGAAGTTTCCCGACCTCATCCATGCCGTGAAGCCCGAGCCGCACAACGCCATCCCCCAAGCGGCTTCGGCCCATGACACGTTCTGGGATTTCGTATCCTTGATGCCTGAGTCCACCCACATGTTGATGTGGGTCATGTCAGACCGCGCAATCCCTCGAAGCTATCGGATGATGCAGGGGTTCGGCGTGCACACCTTCCGTCTCGTAAATGCCCAGGGCAAATCGACGTTCTGCAAATTCCATTGGAAACCGCTGCTGGGAACCCACTCTTTGGTGTGGGACGAAGCGGTCAAAATCATGGGTGCGGACCCTGACTTTCACCGACGCGATCTGTGGGAGGCAATCGAATCGGGTCACTACCCGGAGTGGGAGCTGGGTCTGCAAACCTTTTCCGAAGCGGATGCAGCCAAATTCAGTTTCGATGTGCTGGACTCGACCAAACTCATTCCTGAAGAGCTCGTTCCGGTGAAGCCGGTGGGTCGCATGGTGCTGGATCGCAACCCGGACAATTTCTTTGCCGAAACCGAGCAAGTCGCCTTTTGCACCGCACATGTCGTGCCTGGCATCGATTTCAGCAACGATCCGCTGTTGCATGGCCGCATCCATTCCTATATCGACACGCAGATTACTCGACTTGGCGGTGCGAACTTCCACGAGATTCCAATCAATGCGCCCGTCGTTCCCGTGCACAACAATCAGCGCGACGGGCTGCACCGCCAGGCGATCGCGCGCGGACGCGTGGCATATGAACCCAATTCGCTCGGCGGCGGATGCCCGTTCCAAGCCGGCGCCGCTGGGTTTGCATCCTTTCCGAAGGCCATTGAACCCAACAACGATCCGGTAGACAAGGTACGTGGCCGCCCGGAGAAATTCGCAGAACATTACGCGCAGGCAAAACTTTTCTTCGAAAGTCAGACCGAAGTCGAGAAGGCGCATATTCGAGGTGCTTTCCGTTTCGAGTTGAGCAAACTGACGGTGCCGGGAATTCGCACGCGTGTGATTGCATCGCTGCTCAACGCGTCGAAGGAGCTTGCCGTCGGGCTCGCACACGATCTGGGGCTGGAGCTGCCGAATCCCATGCCCCGTGCAAGGAAAAATTCTGCGAAAGCGGAAGTCAGCGCCTCGCCCGCGCTCTCTCTCGAGGCATTGCCGGGGGATGGCAGCATCGCCACGCGCAAGATAGCGATCTTAGTCGCCGATGGCGTGGAAACCGAGCCGTTGAATGATCTGATTGAGGCGCTCGATGCTGCCGGCGCGGTCGCGCGCCTGCTCGGCAGCCGTTTGGGAACGGTTCGCGGCGAGGGTGGCGATCCATTGGAAATCGATGCAACCTTGGAGAACTCTCCGTCAGTCCTCTTCGATGCAATGGTCTTGGCAGGCGGTAGCGAGGCAGTCGATGCCATGTGTCTAGACGGTCGCACGCTTGAATTTGCCAAGGATCAATATCGGCATTGCAAGACCATCCTGGCGCTGGGCGATTCGTCGAGGGTTCTGGAAAAGGCGGGGATACCGCTGAGCCTGTCCTCCGGCGATGAGGATCCGGGGCTGCTGATCGAGGGTCACGAGGGTAGCGAGGTCAATGCACAAACCTTCATAGCGGCCATCGCGCGACACCGTCACGTGGAACGCGACCTGGATCCACCGCTGGTCTAAAAGGCACAGCGATGCCCTCAGTTATCGGCGTAGGACTTTGGAAACAAAATTCTAAAGGTCGTTCCCTCGTTGATGACCGAATGCCGCTCGATCGTGGCATCGAGAATCTCACACAAACGCTTAACAATCGATAAGCCCAATCCTTCTCCCGCGCCGCTGTCGATGATTTTAGGCTGTTGTGGGGCAGGGGGACGGGCGAGCTCACTTGGGGCAACTGCGTCGGCCGTCGTGAGTCGTCCACTTTCGAGCGCCTTCGCCATGGGTCGGCCCGATTCTGACGGGAAACCCGGGCCTGTGTCGGTAATCTTCAAAAACCAGTGACGATCATCCTGCGGATCACTTTCCCCCCAGCTGACTGTGATCCCCCCTGTTTGCGTGAATTTCACCGCATTGAGAATGAGATTTTGCGCAATTCGCCGTAACTTGACCGAGTCGCCTCGCACGCCAAGACCAGCCGGCCCGTCACACTGCAGAAAAAGCTTCTTGTCGGCGGCGACCGGCCGAATGCCCTCACACAGTTCATGCAGCAGCGGTGTGACGTCCATGGATTCAACGCGCCGAACCTCACGCCCCGCCTGAAGACGGGCAAGCTCGGTCACATCATCGAGCATTTGATGCAGCGAGCTGACGTTGCGGACGAGGATTCGAACGAAGTTCTCACGCGCCGGTTGTGGCATCGTGGAATGTGTCAGCCCGACCGAAGCATTGGCGACCACGCCCAAATTTCCGCGAAGATCGTGTGCCGCCTGTTGCCAGAGGTCACCGCGCTGCGATTCCAGAGAACGCAATTCGGTCAGGGCCGATTCGAGGTCCTGAACCTGCCCGGCAGCCTCTTCCCGCTGCAGCAGCGCATACTCTCGTACGCTCTCCTCGATACCGACCGTGGTGAATCTTGCCCAAACTCGTCGCGCAATCGAGACCGACGCGTGCGAAATAGCGAGATTCATCTGCGTGTATTGATCCATGACATCGACCACGCATTCATTCAACTGGCCAAGCTCGCGGACCAGTTCGGTCAAGTCAAAACCCTGTTGCCAGCGCTTGAGGCCGTGTGCCGCCGCGGTATGCGGGAATTCGCGCTTTGCCGCAGTGTTCTCGATGGGATCCTCCGATCGAAGCTCGCTCTCGAAGGTATCGAGCAGGGCAGGGACATGGTCAAGGAACTCGACTTCGCTGAGCGATGCGCCGACGCATAGGCGGGAATCAGCGTTGACCGACGCCCGCCAGGCATTCAGCACCGACTCTTTGCGACTGTGCAGATAATCAGCAATTGAATCGAGTTCCGCTCGGCGAATGGACACCAGCTGCTCCTACCTGAAGGGCGAGAGACCCATCTCGGCCGTCTCTTACTATGTCGCATTTCCACCGGACCCGCCACGCTTCTTGGGACCTCTGCGGCGCGACGCGCGTGCACTAATTACAAAATCGAGCCCATCGGCTCGTCCAAATACATGGCATTGCTATACTGCGGTGATGGATAAAGCCAGTGCCTTTCTGTTTGATCTCGATGGCACACTGGTCGATAGTGTGTACCAGCATGTGCTGGCATGGCATGAGGCGCTGCAGGCCGAAAGTATCAGCCTCTCGATCTGGCGCATCCATCGCAAGATTGGGATGAGCGGCGGCTTGTTCACCAATCAGTTGCTGCGGGAACTTCACCGCGATGTCGGGCCTGAGATGGTGATGCGGCTGGGCCAACGTCACGCGCAAGCTTACAAGCGATTGGTTGGCGGCGTCGTTCCCTTGCCGGGCGCACGCGAACTGCTTCAGGCGCTCGATAAGGCGCCGTTTCCATGGGCTGTCGCGACCAGTGGTCGAATCGAGACGGCCGCTCCCAATCTTGAGGCTTTGGGCGTTGATCCGACGACGGCAATCGTCGTCACCCGCGACCAAGTGCGATTTGCCAAGCCGGATCCGGATCTTTTTATCGAGGCTGCGCGGCGGCTCGATATACCGGTGGAACGCTGCATCGTCGTGGGCGACAGTATTTGGGACATGCTGGCGTCGGCTCGCTGCGGGGCGTTGGGTGTGGGACTGCTCTCAGGGGGATATGGTCGCGATGAACTCGAGCGTAGCGGGGCGCTTCGCGTGTATGAGGATCCCGCAGACTTACACGCGCACATTGACGAGGTTGCCTCCAGGATCCGCTAAATCTCGGATCGGAGACTTATCAGGCTCGCTGACGTGTTGCCTCGTGGAGCACGCCGATCCTGTCAAGCGCCGCGCTTGAAACACGCGGCAATTCCTCAATGGCCGGCCGCGCAAACAGATAACCCTGAAACAGGCGCACGCCGAGGCGGCGCAATGTCACGGCTTCCTCGATCGTTTCGACTCCTTCGGCCACGAGGGAAATATGAAGCCGCGCGCAAAGGCCCGCAATGGCACGCACTATTTCGAGACGAACGGGGTCGGTATCGATGGCGCGAGTGAGTGCCATGTCTAACTTGATGAGATCAGGCTGAAAGTCGGCCAGCATATTGAGACCCGAATGTCCGGCGCCGAAATCATCGATCGCTGTGATCATTCCGTGGCGCTTGTATTCGGTAAAGATTGCTTGAAGATGCCCAACGTCCCGGGCGGGCTCGTTTTCAGTGACTTCAAAAATAAGGTGATGCAGCGGGAATGAGTTTCTTTCGGCCGCCTCAAACGTCTTGGCCAGGCAGGCTGCGGGCTGATAGACGGCATTGGGAAGAAAATTGATGCTGAGGAGCGTCGTCATCTCCAACCGCGAGGCTATGGTGATTGCCTTGACGCGGCACGATTGATCGAAGGCATAACGGCTCTCATCCGTGATCTGGCTCAGGACCTCATAGGCGCTTCCTCCACCCACGGTGCGCACCAAAGCTTCATAGGCATAAATCTGCGCCGTCTCGATATCGACGATGGGCTGAAATGCCATCGTGAACTCAGGCAGAGCCACCTCGGGGCGACAGGCGTTGCAATGCGCTTTTGGATTCATCGAAGGTTACCCGCTTCAACAGTTGACAAAGCATTCGCCGGCTTCAGCCGAACTTAACCCGCTGAGTCGCAGAAAGCTTGCAAACTGCCGCGTCTTTTGCCGAGGGTGCGCACCAGTTATCACATTGAAGCAGTTTTTTAAGGAGGCGAGCCGACCCAGCAGCGGACCCGTGTGAGGACCCGCCGGCGCTGCGGTAGAGCCAGCATGTAGGACGCGGCCGGCGGCTCCTGCGAGAGGACGGCCTATGCTGGCTGCGTATCCCGGGGTGTAAAGTCCTTCGATTACTGGGGGACTTGACAATGGGCCAGGGGTATTCGTCGCCCGAGCCATTCAGCCGCGGGTGCCAGCAGATGATTCATAGCATTGCTTTGGTTGGGGCGGGACCTACCGCGATTTACACTGTCCAGGCACTTCTCTCGCGTGCTTCCAAACCCGCCTCGATCACCATATTTGAGCGTCAGCGTCGCGCCGGACAAGGCACCCCGTACAGCGCCAATTGGTCGGATCCGATCATGCTCGCAAACATTGCGAGCATTGAAATACCGCCACTGCCCCAACGGCTGGTCGACTGGCTGCGGAGCGAAACGGATGGGCGACTGGCGTCTTTTGGAATCGCACGCGAAGACATCGATGACCGTGCGTTTTATCCACGGTTGGCTCTAGGCGAATATCTTGCGGCACAGTTCGCGACGCTCGTGCACCGGGCCCGCTCCATGGGCATCGAAATCGAGGTGCGCACCCAGTCCACCGTCACCGACGTGAGCATCGCCGGCGAGAAGCTCAAGCTGACGGTCATCGATTCACGCAAAATCGAAACCAGCCGCCTGTTCGATTACGTCATACTCGCGACCGGTCATCAATGGCCTGCCGATCCGGAACTGCGGCCGGGATATTTCACAAGTCCGTGGCCCGCCAGCGCGTTGGCACGCATTCACAATTGTAACGTGGGAATTCGCGGCACTTCCTTGAGCGCCATCGATGCGTCCGTAGCGCTGGCCAATCATCACGGAGAATTCGTCGAAGCGAACGGCAATGGTCTCGAGTATCGAGCGAATCCGGGAACGGAACGATTTTCGATCACCATGTTCTCGCGCAAAGGCATTTTGCCGGAAGCCGACTTCTACCATCCCCTTCCGTATGAGCCGCTGGCGATCTGCAATGCAGATGCGATCGAGCAGCTGATCGCACGAAGCGATACGGAGAGTCTACTCGACGCGGCATTCGAGCTTTTTCGCCAAGAACTGCTGCTGGCCGATGCAGATTACGCAGCTGCTGTGGGCCTTCAGGCACAGACGCCGGAAACATTCTGCGACGCCTATTTCCAAAAGCGCTCGCAGGCCGATCCCTTCGTCTGGGCACGGCAGAACCTTGAAGAGGCGGTTACAAATGCAGAGCGCAAATACACCGTGAAATGGCGTTATGCGATTTTGCGGATGCATGAAGTTTTTGGACTCCTTGCGCCTCACTTGAGCGATTCTGATTTTGCGAGGTTCTCCGAGACCCTGAAGGCGGTGTTCGTGGACAACTATGCCACCGTGCCGCATGACTCGGTTCGGCGTTTGCTGGCGTTGCATGCGGCGGCGAAACTTGGCGTCAACAAATTGGAAGACGGCGTGCGTGTGGACACCTGGTCGTCCGGGGGCGGGGCCACGCTGATCGATGGAAAGCATCGCGTTCACTTTCCTGTCTTCATCGAAGCCACCGGTCAGCAAGTGTCAAGCGCAAAGGATTTCCCGTTCCCGTCTTTACGGCGGCAGGGTGTCATTCAGGATGTGACAACCGAGGGCGAGAGCGATGTCAAGCGGGGCATCGCCATCGACGGTGCCTATCATCCAATTTCCGCCTTTGAGCCGTGCCACCGCTTGTTCTGTCTCAGCCTGCCATTTCTGTTGGGCCAGCACCCCTTCGCGCAAGGCATCACGAGTTCGGCTGAGATGGCTGATGTCGTGGCGGATGCCATCCAAGCTGCCGAGACAACGAGCGTCGTGACGAGCTCCGGTGAGATTCCACCGAACGCAAGGGCAGCGAGCCTCTGAGGCGCCGCCCCCTGTAGGGCATCGCCCCACGCAGGGCGTCGCGCTGACACAGTCTCCATCCAAATGCAAGGGAGTGGGAGGCCGCAACCTTCGAACCTTTCGGGCAAGGTAGGCCCCCTGGCTGGTGTTCTCGGGACGCCACAGTTCAGAAAGAGACCCGAGCGCCGATACCGATGACAACGGCGGCCAGGGCACCCTCACTCGCGAATCTTCCGGAAGTTTATCTCTCGCATGCTTTCAACATCTCAAGCCGCGGCACCGCTGCCCACTGCCGGTGAGGCCGTTCCTGTCGCTCCGGCCTCCGGGAATGCGCCGGGCCGGGAACTTGGGATCTGGGCCAAGCAGATCGACAACGCCCAGGAGCAAACCGAGACGGCCATCGTCGAGTTGGCGACGCTTTTTGGCGCTATCACCGGCAAACTCGACGAATCCATCGCGAAATCCCAGCGCGCATTCGAGGCCAATGCCAGCCACGCACAGAAGGACGGCGAGGAGGCGCATAGCAAGTTATCGCACGTCATCAGCGATTTGCGCGACGCCCAAAAGAACCGCGACTTCCTGAATTCGGAAATCAAAGCGATCGTCGCGTATACGGACGACCTCTCCAAAATGGCCGATGAGGTCAAAACAATCGCCTTGCAGACCAACATCCTGTCCCTGAACGCCGCCATCGAAGCGGCCCACGCCGGTTCCAGCGGCCGCGGATTCGCAGTTGTTGCTGCGGAAGTGCGCCAATTATCAACCGCCTCGCGCGATACCGGCAACAGCATCAACAAGCGAATCATTGCAATCAACGACGCGCTGCAGAACATTGCAGCTCGCAACGTGGCGGTCAGCAGCAGCGATCAGGACATCATCCGCCGTTCTGAACTCAATATCGAGGCAGTGCTGCGGCGCCAGCGTGAGCGTGTCGAGCAGTTTGTCGCCGCGGCTGATGAATCGCGCCAGCAGAATTCGGCAATCAAGGAGAACATCGAAGATGCACTGGTGCATCTGCAGTTTCAGGATCGCGTCTCGCAGATCCTGTCGCAAGTGGTTGATGCGATGACCGCAGCCGCCTGCTTGGTGGGCGATCTGGCCGGTCGACAATTGGATGCGATGGCGGACACCTACACCACCGATGAGCAGCGCCGGATTCACGCGGGGCTCGACGTGCGGGCCGCGGCGCCTCAAGAAGTGACCTTTTTCTAACGGAGCAAAGATGGCCAAGAGGATCTTGCTGGTCGATGACTCGGCATCGGTACGCCAGGTGGTGGGCATTGCGTTGCGACGCGCCGGCTATGAAACGGTCGAAGCGGCAAATGGCAAGGAGGCACTTGTCCTTCTCGACGGCGACAAGCTGCATCTCATCATCAGCGACGTCAACATGCCCGTGATGAACGGCATCGAGCTGGTCAAGGCCGTCAAACTGCATCCCAAAGCAAAGTTCACGCCCATTGTCATGCTCACGACCGAAGGGCAGGACGACATGAAGCAGGCCGGCAAGGCCGCCGGTGCGAAGGCTTGGATCATCAAGCCGTTCAATCCGCCCCAGCTTCTCGATGTCGTCTCAAAATTGATTCTTCCGTAGGAGTATGGAGTGAGCCAAACAAACATGTTGACCGGCGCTGTGACAATCTATTCGGTTGGCGCGCTGCGAAGCCAATTTGAAACTTGGATCGCCGACCTGCCGAGCGGGCCGAGCGGCGCAGCGCTCAACGATTCACCCCTCGCCGTGGACGCTCACGGCGTCGATGGGATCGACGCCGCCGGGTTGCAACTGCTTGTGTCGCTTTCAAAATCCTTGGCCGCGCGCCGCAGACCGCTTCAGCTTGTCAACCCCAGCAGCCTGCTTGTCGGCGCGTGCGACGCACTTGCGCTCACTTGGTTGCTCGCACCGGTCATCAGCGGAACGCCCGTATGAGCAACGAGGACTATGACAGCAGTTTCATCGCCGAGGCGTTGCCGGCGTTCATCAGCGAGGCGCACGAACATATCGTAATGCTCGAGCAGTTGCTACTGCAGCTCGAGAGCAATGCCGACGACCGCGAATTGCTCGATGCGTTGTTCCGATCGGCCCACACCATCAAAGGGTCGGCCGGCATTTTCGGGGTCGACCGTGTCGTTGCCTTCACGCATCACGTCGAAACCTTGCTCGACCAAATGCGTGCAGGGCGCAAAGTATTGACCCCCGAGATCAGCACCTTGCTGCTGCAGTGCAACGATCAGATTCGCTCCCTGGTGAACGCCGCCGGCAGTCCTCAGAGCGAGAGCGCGGAGACACTGCGGGTTCGCAACGAGCTGGTGCAGCGGCTGCGGTTCGAATACGGCGATGTGCACGGGCCCAGCGCGACGCAGCCTGCGCCTCCTACACCGTCAGATGCCACCCCTTCTCGTCGCTGGCAGATCGCCGTGAAGTTTGGTGCCGACACCTTCCGTAACGGCATGGACCCGCTCGCGATCCTCAATTACCTGCGGGGCGTCGGCGACATCGTCGATCTGCGCTGCGATGTCTCCGCGATACCAGACATCAAAACAATCAATCCGGAATGTTGCCACTTGGGGTTCGGATTCGGCCTGGATACCTCCGCCGCGCGGGAGCGCATCGATTCCGCTTTCAGCTTCGTGCGCGAGGATTGCGTGCTGGATATCGTTGCGCCCGAGGAGCATGAGGCTGTTGCAGCCGCTGTCTCGGAGAACCCAACCGCGGATAATGCGAAGGCGGCACCTGCGGCGGAGCTCAAAGCCCGGGATGGTGCAGCCAAAGCCGGTGCTGCCGACGATAATCGTTTCATCCGGGTGGAGGCGGAACGGCTCGACCACGTCATCAATCTGTTGGGCGAATTGGTGATTGCCAGCGCCGGCGCGTCACTATTGGCACGCCAAAGCCGCCAACGGTCGCTGATCGAGGCTAACCAGCAGATCACCACTCTCGTTGAGGAGATCCGTAACGGCACACTGCAGCTGCGCATGGTGCCGATCGGCGATACGTTTGCCCGATTTCGTCGCGTCGTGCGTGACACGGCGGCGGAACTGGGCAAAGACATTGCGCTCGAAGTCATCGGCGCGGAGACCGAACTCGACAAGTCGGTGGTCGAGCGCATCGTCGATCCTCTGATGCACCTCGTGCGAAACGCGCTCGATCACGGCCTGGAAACTCCGGCGCAGCGTCTGAGCGCGGGGAAAGCGGCCAGGGGCACGCTGACACTCTCGGCGTGTCATGAGTCGGGCAGCATTCTGATCCGGATCATCGACGACGGTCGTGGCATCGATCGCGACAAGGTGTTGAAGACGGCCTGGGAACGCGGGCTCCTCGAACAAGGCTCGGTACCGAGCGATGAGGCCATTCTCAATCTCATTTTCGCGGCCGGCTTCTCCACCGCGGAGAAAGTCACCAACTTGAGCGGCCGCGGGGTCGGAATGGATGTCGTGCGGCGTAATATCGAGGCCCTTCGCGGTGTGGTTGCGTTGTCGAGCGAAACCGGCCGGGGCGCCTGCATCGAAATCCGCTTGCCGTTGACGCTGGCCATCATCGATGGCTTTCTGGTCGGCGTTGGACTCTCAAAATTCATCATCCCCCTGGATTCGGTGATCGAGGTGATTGAGAGTCGAGGGGTCGATGCTACGCCCAATCTACGCGGCCGCAGTGTCGTCGAACTGCGCGGTCACATGTTGCCGGTCGTGAACCTGCGATCGCTTTTTGCATTGGAATCACCCGAACCGGCGCGCAGCAGCATCGTAGTCATCCAATCGAGCACGGTCCGGTATGGCGTGATGGTGGATATGTTGCTGGGCCAGCATCAAACCGTGATCAAGCCGCTGGGTAGGCTGCTCTCCGGTCTGCGCGGAATTTCCGGGTCAACCATCCTCGGCAATGGCGAGGTGGCTTTGATCATCGACGCGGGGACTCTTGGCGATCTCGCCGGCACCGTCAAATCCGCGGATCACCTGCTGCCGGCGGGTCGCTGAGGTCCGCGCATCCATGCTGCCCGCATTACGAATCATGACGACACTTTCATCCGATCGCGCCGCGAAACTGACCGCGATCCCGTTCCAATCATTGCTCCCACTCAAGGTAACCTTGTCATGACCAAAAAGAAATCCACCATTGCTCGCAAGACCACGGCTCGCGAGGGAGCCTCCAAGGCGACATCCGTCGCACTACAGGCCGCGGCACTTGAGCAAATCTCGAACGCGGTCATGTTCATCGATCTGAATCTCAAGATCACGTTCATGAATGAGGCAACGCGACAACTGCTACACAAGCAGGCGGAGAACTTCCGCAAGACGTGGCCGTCATTCGATCCGAACGGCATGATGGGTTTCTGCATCGATGGATTCCATAAGAACCCGGAGCACCAACGACGCATCCTGGCAGACCCGTCCCGGCTGCCGCACAAGGCGCAGATTCAGGTGGGCGAGTTGACCTTCTCTCTGAGCATCAGCGCGAACCGGGACGCCAAGGGACGTCATATTGGGGCCATGCTGGAATGGGCCGACGTGACGGAGCTCAAAGACCGCAACGGCACGCTCGACGCCATATCAAGGGCGATGGCTATCATCGAGTTCAACCTTGATGGAACGGTGCGTACAGCCAACGACAACTTTCTAAATGCATTGGGATACTCGCTCGAGGAAATTCGTGGCAAGCACCATAGCATGTTGGTTGAGCCGAGTTACCGAGATAGCCCGGAGTACCGCGCATTTTGGGATAAGCTTGGCCGCGGCGAGTATGATTCGGGCGAATACAAGCGCATCGGCAAAGGCGGCAAGGAAGTCTGGATCCAGGCGAGCTACAACCCGATCATGGGCCTGAATGGCAAGCCGTTCAAGATTGTCAAGTACGCGACCGATGTCACGGCGCAAAAGCTACGCAATGCGGACTTCGAGGGTCAGATCGCCGCCGTCAGCAAGGCGCAAGCCGTCATCGAATTCAGTCTCGACGGCAAGGTGCTATCCGCCAACGACAACTTCTTGAGGATCCTTGGCTACAGTCTTGGAGAGATCAAGGGCCAGCACCACAGCATGTTCGTGGACCCAACCTATCGAGAGAGTGTCGAATATCGCCTGTTCTGGGACAAACTGCACCGCGGCGAATACGATGCCGGACAATACAGGCGAATTTGCAAAGGCGGCAAAGAGGTCTGGATCGAAGCGTCGTATAATCCGATCCTCGGGCACGAT
>CAZZWM010000017.1:0-4395 GCA_964657945.1 uncultured Steroidobacteraceae bacterium | reverse complement strand
AAGTTACAATCCCATCATGGACTTGAACGGCAAGCCGTTCAAAGTCGTCAAATACGCAACCGACGTAACCGCAGAAGTCGTTGCCGGCCAGATGTTGCGGCAGGCCGTAGAACAAGCACAGGGGGTCACCGCCGCGGCCGCGCAGGGAGATCTCGCTCAGCGCATCCCGCTCGAGGGTAAGAGCGGACCGATTGCGGACCTCTGTAAGGGCGTGAACCTCCTCATGGAGACCACGTCAGTCATTTTCCAGGATGTGGGCCAAGCCTTTGGTGCACTCGCGGCCGGCGACCTGACGCAGCGCATCGAGCGCGATTACAAGGGCACCTTCGCGCAATTGAAGGCCGACGCCAATGCCACGAGCGAGAAGCTGGCGAATACCATCGAAGACGTGGTGCGTATCTTCTCCGGCCTTGCCAACGGGGATTTGACCCAGCGCATCGGGCGCGAGACAGAAGGCGTTTTCGACAAGCTCAAGAACGATGCGAACGCAAGCTGTGAGAAGCTCACCAGCATCATCCAGGAAGTACGCGGCGCCGCAAACGCACTGACCGGTGCGGCGAACCAAGTGAGCGAGACGGCGCAAAGTCTATCGCAATCGGCGAGCGAGCAAGCCTCCTCGGTGGAGGAGACGACCGCATCGATCGATACGATGTCCGCCTCCATCACCCAGAACAGTGACAACGCCAAGGTCACCAACGGCATGGCAACCAAGGCGAGCAAGGAGGCCGGCGACGGGGGCGAAGCGGTGACGCAGACCGTGGCGGCCATGAAGCAGATCGCGGCAAAAATCTCCATCATCGATGACATCGCCTATCAGACCAACCTGCTGGCGCTCAATGCTGCGATCGAAGCGGCTCGAGCGGGGGAGCATGGCAAAGGATTTGCGGTGGTCGCGGCCGAGGTCCGAAAACTCGCCGAACGCAGCCAAGAGGCGGCGAAGGAGATCAGCGAACTGGCCGACAACAGCGTCTCCACCGCCGAGCGCGCTGGTAAGTTGCTCGATGAGATCGTCCCTTCCATTCAGAAGACATCCGAGCTGGTCCAAGAGATTGCCGCCGCATCGCAGGAGCAGAGTCAGTCAGTCACGCAGATCGGCAGTGCCATGGGACAACTGAGCAAGGCCACGCAGCAGAACGCCTCCGCCTCCGAGGAACTCGCGGCGACGTCTGAGGAGTTATCGGGGCAGGCTCAGCAATTGCAGGAGTCCGTGGCTTTTTTCAGTCTGGGCGAGGAGAGCACCGCGGTGAAGAAATCCCAGTCCGGCAGCGACGAGGGATCGAAGAATCGCCGGGCGTCGAACTCGCCCATGCGTACTTCCCTCGCGGCCGGCAGCGCTGAACCCGCGCGCGCGTCGGGCGGCAATTTCCGGTCCTATTGAGGTCACCGCCATGAGTCAACCCGCATTCGCAACCAGCGCAGCCACCAAGGGCGCACCCATTGCGCACGAGGCACAGTACCTCACGTTTCTGCTAGGGGCCGAGATCTTCGCGCTCGATATCCGCAGCGTGCGGGAAATCATCCAGTACTGCCCCATGGCCTCGGTGCCGCTGATGCCGGCCTTCGTACGGGGCGTCATCAACCTGCGTGGCGCGGTGGTCCCAGTCATCGATCTGCAGGCGCGATTCGCCCGTCCGGCCGCAACCGTTGGCAAGAAGAGCTGCATCGTCGTCTTCAACTGCGTACGTGACAGCGAGCGCATCGAACTGGGGCTGCTGGTCGACTCGGTGAGCGCGGTCCTCGATATCCCTCCGGAGGCGATCGAGCCGCCACCGAATTTCGGCGCTTCGGTACGGCGTGATTTCATCCGCGGCATGGGCAAGCTGGACGGGCGCTTCGTGATCATCCTCGATCCCGACAAGGTCTTCGATGTCGAGGAGATGGCGGATCTTTGCACGACGGCGATGGCCGCTCTGACCAATTGAGTGCACCCATGGCACCGTTGTCTGAAAAGACCTTCCGCGACATCTCGGCGCTGATGCATGAGACGGTCGGGCTTTCGTTCGCCGATAGCAAAAAGCCCTTGATTTCCTCGCGGCTCGCCTCGCGCATTCAGAAGCTGGGCCTCGAGGATTACGATGACTACCTTGCGCTCATCAGGAGCGCGGATGCCGGCGGCGAGTTTCAAGTGGCCGTGGATCTGCTCACCACCAATGAAACCTACTTTTTTCGGGAGCCGCAGCATTACGATTTTCTGGAATCAGAACTGTCGGGCCACGGTCAAAAGCCGCTGTCGATCTGGAGTGCGGCGTGTTCTTTCGGTGACGAGGCGTACAGCACCGCCATGCTGTTGTCGGATCTGCAGCAACGGGGCCGCATCGGCGCGGACTGGTCGATTCTCGCGACCGACATCAGCGACCGGGTGCTGCGCTGCGCCAGTGAGGCGACTTTCCCACAAGAACGTCTGCGCAACGTGTCCAAGGAGCGGCTCAAACGGTATTGTCTGCGCGGCGAGGGGGACTTTGAAGGGTTGGCTCAGATTCAACCACGGCTGCGCGAGCGGGTACGCTTCGGTTGGCTCAATCTGTGCCGGGACATCGAGCCGCTGGGACCATTCGATGTGATCTTCCTCAGGAATGTCCTGATTTACTTCGATCCGGCGACCAAGGTCGAGGTGGTCGACCGGGTCTTGACACAACTCAAGCCCGGCGGACTTTTCTTCATCGGGATCGCCGAAGGGCGGGTTCCGTGCCGCACGCCGCTGAAGACGCTCATTCCCGGTGGATTTCGCAAGATTGCACCGTAGCGGCGTAAACACCTGTTTTCGATGAAAGCCAAAGCGAAAAGACCGCAGCGTGAGGTTGTCAGCGGCGCCACACATACGCTGCATCCGGGCGATGTGGTTTGCGCAAACCTCGGCGACCGCTTGGAAACACTCCTGGGTTCATGTGTTGCGGTCGTGCTGACCGATCGAGCGCGCACGGTGGGCGCAATGTGCCATATCGTACACAGTCAGCCGGCGATCAACCTCGACGTCATATCGACCGCATCGGCGGACGCGGCAATCGACGCCATGTACCGCCTGCTGGTGAGCCGATCCTTGAATCCGCGCATGTGCTGTGCGTTCGTCTATGGTGGGGGAAACATGTTTCCCACCGTCTTCAAACATAAGCACGTGGGCGACGTCAACGGCTCGTATGTCCTCAACCGTCTGGCCACGGACGGTGTATGCGTTTTGTTCCAGGATCTGGGGGGCGATAGCTACCGTCGGTTGAGCTGGACCATTGGCCATGGCATGCCCCAGGTTACATCTGTCCTCGTCTGAGCGGAGAAGCGCGATGATCAAAGTATATGTAGTTGACGATTCAGCGATCGTGCGTCAGACGATGATGCACCTGCTGAAGGGCGACGCCGAGATCGAATTGGTCGGCAGCGCCCCGAACCCGCTCATCGCCGGTCCGGCAATCCGCAAAAATCCACCGGATGTGCTGCTGCTCGACATAGAAATGCCGGGCATGGATGGACTCACATTTCTACGTCAAATCATGGAACAGTCACCCATCCCCACGGTCATCTGTTCGACGCTCACCGCGCAGGGCAGCAAAATGGCGCTGGATGCGCTCGCAGCGGGAGCCGTCGCGGTCATATCCAAGCCGAGACTCGGGCTCAAGCAGTATCTCGAGGAATCTCGCCTCGAACTCATTCAAGCCCTTAAGACTGCATCACGCGCACGACCGCGTGCAGTGTCTCCCTCGGCGCCAAGAGCTGCGGTGGCGGCGAAGCGACCGGCCATCAATGGGCTTCACGCGTTGTCCGTGAACAAACCCGTGGTGATCGGCAGTTCGACGGGCGGCACCCAGGCGATCGAAACAGTGCTGACGGCGCTGCCGGGCGATAGTCTCGGCATCGCCATCGTTCAGCACATGCCGGAGAAATTCACGGCGATGTACGCAGAACGGCTCGATGGGATTTGTCCGATGAATATCCGCGAAGCGCGGGATGGCGACCGCCTGGAGCGCGGCGTCGTATTGATTGCGCCGGGCGGGCGTCATATGCAACTGCGCAAGGCGGGCGGCCAATATTTCGTGGTGGTCGTCGATGGACCCCCGGTCAACCGTCATAAGCCCGCCGTTGACGTGCTTTTTCGCACCACCGCAGAGTGCGCGGGGCAAGACGTATTGGGCATTATCCTCACCGGCATGGGCGATGACGGCGCACGCGGCATGAAAATGCTGCATGACAAAGGCGCACGCACCATTGCCCAGAACGAAGAAACCTGCGTTGTCTTTGGCATGCCGAAGGAAGCCATTGCCCTCGGTGCCGTGGACGATGTGCTGCCCCTTAACCAGGTAGCGGGAGCGATCACCAGGTTCGATGCTCGGGGGTAAGCTCCGCGTTTCCGCGCCAGCTGTAGATCCCGGAACCGATACATGAACGGCGGGATCACCTCCTGCTCAC
>CAZZWM010000016.1:0-38466 GCA_964657945.1 uncultured Steroidobacteraceae bacterium | reverse complement strand
TGTTAGGCACGCCGCCAGCGTTCAATCTGAGCCAGGATCAAACTCTTCAGTTAATTACACTAAGTCACTGAAGTTTCGAGTTCCTAAACTCACATCCGTCCATCGATGCTTTCACATCGACGAACAGCTGGTCGTTTTTGGAAACTCATCATCAATTACACCAAAGGTGTATCGACGCGAGTCCCCACACAAGTTACCTATTCGAATTTTTAAATAATTACCCGCAACGACAAGGGCTGGGGTGAACTTCCAAGTATAGCGCGTTTTAGACCCCCGTCAACCGACGAAAAGTCTCTAAAAACGCGTTTTGGCTGGAAGGGCGCGCAGTATAGCCGGGGGCTGAGGCCTGTCAACCGCCCGTCACGATTCTCTGCGTGACATTTATTTGAGGCGCAGGCAGTGCTCTGCCGAGCGCGAAAGCAACGCATTTCCGGCGCCATTCAGCTTTTCCCGCAAAGCGAGGATTTCCAGCGCCTGGCAGCATTGCGCACGGCCGAGTGTGATCCAGTGCAAAATACGCGACGGTCAAGACAAAGGTTGCGGAGCATGGGTCCATTCAAGGGCGAATTCTTGAGGGTTTTGAGCGAGCGGGGCTATATCCATCAAGTCACCGACGGCCCTGCGTTGGACGCCCGCTCCGGCACCGAGGTGATTTCGGCCTACATCGGCTTCGACGCCACGGCCGACAGCCTGCACATCGGCAGCCTGGTGCAAATCATGTTGCTGCGCCGCCTGCAGCAGGCCGGACACAGACCCATCGTACTGATGGGCGGCGGCACCACCAAGGTGGGCGACCCCTCGGGCCGCGACGAAACCCGCCAATTGCTGACGTCGGCGCAGATCGACGTGAACATCGCAGGCATCCGTCGGACGTTCGCTCGCTTCCTACGCTTCGACGACAGCCCGAGCGGCGCCATCATGGCCAACAACGACGACTGGCTCGGCGGTCTGCAATACATCGATTTTCTCCGCAACGTCGGGCGGCACTTCACCATCAACCGCATGCTCACCATGGACAGTGTGCGAATGCGCCTGGAACGCGAGCAACCGCTCACCTTCCTCGAATTCAACTACATGATCATGCAGGGCTACGACTTCGTGGAATTGAACCGCCGCTATGGCTGCAGCCTGCAGATGGGCGGATCGGATCAATGGGGCAATATCGTGCAAGGCGTCGAGCTCGGCCGTCGCATGAATGATGCGCAGTTGTTCGGCCTCACCTCGCCGCTGATCACCACCGCGTCAGGCGCCAAAATGGGCAAGACCGCCGCCGGCGCGGTATGGCTCAACCCCCAGCGCCTGGCGCCCTACGACTACTGGCAATTTTGGCGCAACACCGAGGATGCAGACGTCGGCCGCTTCCTGCGCATGTTCACCGATCTGCCGAGCGGCGAGATCATGCGCCTCGAACAGCTGAAAGACGCCGAGATAAACACGGCCAAGAGCATTCTGGCGACCGAGGCCACGCGTCTGTGCCACGGCGATGCCGCAGCGCAGCAAGCGGCCGCCACTGCGGGCAGCGCCTTCTCCGGCGCCGCCGCCGACGGTTTGCCCACCTTCAGTTTGAACACCGGCGAGCCGGCACTGATCGTCGACGTTGTGCTTGCGCTGGGCATGGCGGCATCCAAGGGCGAGGCGAGACGGCTGATCGACCAGGGCGGCGTCAGACTCAACGACCGACCGGTCAAAGCCGCGACGGCCAGCGTCAGCGATGCGGACTTGGACAGCAACGGTACTGCGAGGCTCATGGTGGGCAAGAAGCGCCACGGCCTGATTCGACGCGCTTAAGCCTTGACGATCTCGTAAGGCCGCATCATCTCATTGTCCTCGTGCTCGAGGATGTGACAGTGCCACACGTAGCGCCCGGCGTAACCGTGGAACGGCACGATGATGCGCGTGACCGTACCCTGATCGACGCGCACCGTGTCCTTCCATCCCAATTCATTCGCATCGGGCGGATTGGCCTCTGCAAAGAACTTGAATGTGCCCTCGGTGATGTACTGAAAGGTTTCGAACGGGCGCCGGTCGAGAATCTGGAACTTCACCATATGCAAATGGATCGGGTGAATGTCCTCGGTGAGATTCACGAGCTCCCAGATTTCGGTGCTTCCCAGCACCGGTTTTTCGGTGATGGGTTCGTGCCAGGCGGTCTTGTTGAGTTGCATGCCCTGCGACTCACCCTTGCCGCTGAGGTTTTCATCCAGGGTCAGGCGCCGCGTCAATACAGCCGACGATGCCGCCAGGCGCGGCAGCGCGCGCAAGGTGGCGGGCAGCTCGCTGCGATCCGCGACTCGCAGCGCACCGACGCGAAACTGCATCAGCACCAAGAAATCGCTGCTGAGAATGATCTTGGCGCCGCGGTGAGACGAGAAATCGATGACCACGTCGGCCCGTTCACCCGGCGCCAACAGGATGTACGGCACGGTGACCGGCGCCGCCAACAATCCTTGATCGGAGCCGATCTGTTTGAATTCGGCGCCTTGGTTCAACAGCAGCCGGTAGAAGCGGCCGTTGGCGGCATTCAGGATTCGAAATCGATACTTGCGCGGCTCGACATCGAGGAACGGGAAAATCTTGCCGTTCACCAGGTTCAACTCGCAGAATACTTCCGGCACCCAGGGATTTTCAGGGTCTGCGGAAACCGGATAATCGAGTTGGCCATCCGGCTTGAGGTCGCGGTCGAACAACGTCAGCGGGATTTCGTATTTGCCGCTGGGCAGGTGCAGCGCCTCTTCAACCGGATCGCGCACGACATGCAATCCGAACAGGCCGGCGTAGATGTTGAGCCGGTTTATGCCCATCGAATGATCGTGATACCAGAGCAGCGCGGCGTCTTGCTCATTCGGATACACATAGGTCTTGGACTGGCCGGGCACGTACCAATCTTCCGGGTATCCGTCGCTGTCGGCAGGCGTCTTGCCGCCGTGCAGATGCACCACGCCGCGCACCTCGGGCGTGCCCTTCTCGGCGCCGTGCAGGGTGTGATCGATGGGCAGGAAGTGTTTGTCCGGCAATCGGTTGGCCCATTCCACCGCAATGGGCTGGCCTGAACGGGTTTCCAGCGTAACGCCCGGCACCGATCCGCCGTAGGTCCACACGCGCGTCGCCGGCAGATCGCGATGCAGTTTCACAGCGGATTCACGCATGGCAATTTTGTACAGCGGCATATTTGAGCCGCGCGAACCGGGAATCGGCATATCGCCAATGGGTTTCGCCACCGCCGGGATGGGCAGTGGATCGACGAAGCGTGCGAAGTGATCCGGATTGAGATCTGCGACGGCGGGGCTCGCCATTCTCCGCATCGAATGCCCAATGGCGCGCGATGAGAGCGCGCCGGCGGCAAGCAATGAACTCGAAAGGAATCGCCGGCGCGTGGTCACGCCGCTAATCTAATCGGTTGTTTCATGAAGCAGCAAGGGCACGGGAAGCCGCATGGCCAGCCCGTGCCCTTGACCGTCTAACTTGCGATGAACTTACCAGCCGTAGCCGCCGCGGCCATGTCCACCTTCCGGCAGCCCAGTGCTCGGATCGAGAACGAAGGGCTCGCCGTTGCCCGGCTCTTCACGATCGAAGTTGAACATGTTGTCGATCGAATTGGTGATGGCGTCGAAGGATCCGCCACCCAAACGCTGGCCGGCCAACCAGTTGTCCTCGATGAATCGCAGCGAGGAGGTTTGGTCGGTCACGGTGTGATCGACGAAGTTGTGACGCGCCCAGGGCGAGATCACCAGCAGCGGCAAACGCGGACCGAAGCCGCAACGTCCCTGCGCATGCTTGGTGGCAGGATTCACGCCGGGAAGCGCCAAAGAACCATCGCCGCACGCGCCGGTACCCGACAACGCGTCCGCAGCGGTTGCTGAAGTGTTGGCGATCGGACCGATCACATGATCGTACCAGCCGTCGGAATCGTCATAGGAGATCACGACCGCGGTGGACTCCCAGTCCTTCTGCTTCATGAGGAAATTGATCACGCCGACGACGAAGGTCTGCTCGTCCAGGGGATCCGAGTAGCCCGCGTGGCCGTCCTGGTAGCCCGGCGCCTTGAGGTAGGACACCGCCGGGAAATTGCCCGCGCTGACAGCGGCAAAGAAATCATCGGTGTCGTATTGGTGATTGGCTCCATCGCCGTTGTGGCCGATCAGGGCGACCGATTTCGGGCGCGCGTGGGTCGGATTGGCGGTCGAGGCGTAATACTGGAACGGCTGATGATGCGGGATGTAGTCGGCCTTCAGCGACTTGGTGATCGCCGAGGTATGGGTGCGCTTGCAGCCCGTGCTGTTGTCAGGATTGACGGTCTGCAGGTTGAATCCGCCTTCGAAGAATCCCCAGGTGACCCCGGCCGCCGTCAGCAGGTCGCCGACGTTCTTTCCGCTGAACCCCACCGCGCCCGAACCGGAGCAGACATCGCCGATCGGATCCGCATCGCCGATCAGCGTGATGCCGCCATTGCCGTCGGCAATGGTGCTGCTGCCCGAGGCGACCGTCACGCCATTGGTCTGGCCGGAGATCAGGTTGATCGCCCCGGGAGTGGAAGGACCAAAACCGGTTCCAAAGGAGTTGTCGCTCATCGCAAAGCGCTGCGCGTAATTCCATAATGCCGTGACGGTGTTGCCATCGTAGTACCCCATGGTCAAGCCGGTGGTGGCCTCGATGGGCGAATCGGCCGGCGGCGGACCCGCGGTGCCGACGGACTTCGGGAACAGATCCATCAAGCCATGATCGAAAGCCAGCTGTTCCGGGGTGTAGTTGTGATCCTGGTCATTGGTGGCCGCCTCGCTGCGGTCCAAACGGAACGGGTTGGTGGCACCGGCACCGTTCTGCGCATTCAGGTTGGGATTGTTGGTCAACAACAACCCGGTCAAACCATTCACCGCCGGAGTACCCGGCAATGCTTCGAAACGCGGCTCGCCGGACGGGTTGGTGGCATACGGATACGTGCCGAAGTAGTGATCGAAGGAGATGTTCTCCTGGAAGATCACCACCAAGTGTTTGATCGGTGTGGTGGTGCGGAAGTTGTTGTTACCGCCGCCCTTGCTGTCATTGTCGTTGCCATTGGCGAACGCCGTGCTGAGCACGGTGCCGCTGACCAGCAGGCCCGCGGTCATAGCTAATAGCCTTTGCATCTCGATCCCCTTGTAAAGCGCAAGCTTGAGAAAAAACCTGCGTCTTTGTAGCCGGGCAATGTGAAGTCCTCGTGACAAGACCCACCGGAATCCTTACACCGCGCTACGGTCGGCCCCGGCTGCCGCCGCGCTCCTTTCCCTGAAGGCGGGGCTGGCGGTTTTACGGTACGCTTTGGCGGTAAATCCAAGTCACAATAAGGACTTATCGCTCTGGGCAACCGCACCATCCCCGCCTTGACGACGGTGGAAATGAAAATCCTCGCCGGATTCTTGGTGGCCATTGCCTTGCTGCTGTTCGGCGGCAGTTACACCTACCACACCAGCGTCGAATTCGCCGATTCGGTCGAATGGATCGCGCACACTCAGGAGGTGCGAGCGGCGGTGGCGGACCTTTACGGATCCGTCGCCGGCGCAGAGGTGGCGGAGCGCGATTACTTCCTCACCAAGGCACCGCAGCCTTTGGATGAATATCGGCGACTCATCGACCGGGTGCAGCACGATGTCCAGCAGCTCTCGGGACTGATCGCGGACAATCCCGCCCAGCACCGCAACTTTGTCGCCACGCAAACGGTGGTCGATGCCCGGCTGCGGACCTTGGCCGCTGCTCTGACCGCGTTCAACGATTACGGACTGCCCGCCACCCGCGCCGTGCTGGCGCTGTCTCGCCAAGCGGCGACGGTCGAGAGCGTGCACGCGGCAACGGCGGCCATGGACGAGGTCGAGGTGAATCTGCTGCAAATCCGCCAGGCATCGAGCGCGCGCGTCCGCTACACCACATTGATCTCGCTGCTGGTGACGCTGGCCGCGGCGTCGGCTTTGTTCTATGCGTTCTTTCGCGGCATTCACCGCGAGATGCTGGCGCGCCGCGGCGCCGAGCAGGCGCTGCGCGACAGCGATCAATACAACCGCAGTGTCATTGAAAGCTCTCCCGACAGCATCGCCATCCTGACCACGGACGGCCACATTACGCAGATCACGCCGCAAGGCATGAAGCTGCTGGACATCGAGGATTTCGCGACCGTCGCCGGCACCGACTGGTGCTCACTCTGGAGCGGCGAACATCGTGAGGAGGCGCGGGCCGCGGTGGTCAGCGCCCGCGGCGGCAACGCGGCGCGTTTCGAAGGCTGCAGCGCCACCCGCCACGGAACGCCGAAGTGGTGGGACATCATCGTCATGCCGGTACGCAGCGAATCCGGACAGCCTGAGCGGCTGATCGCGGTCGCGCGCGACATCACCGAGGTCAAGCGCACGGCGACCAACTTGATCGCCGCCAATCGCTTCCTCGATTCATTGATCGAAAGCCTGCCGTTGATAGTCGTGGTCAAAGATGCCGAAACGCTGCAATTCGTGCGCGTCAACCAGTCGTTCGAGAAGCTCAACGGAATATCCACGGCACAAGTGATCGGCAAAGATGCGCATGATCTCTACAGCTCCGCCGAGGCGGACTACATGGATGCAAAGGACCGCGAAGCGTTGTCGGGCAGCACCGTGTTGGATATCCCGCGCCAGACCGTGGAGACCGCACTCGCCGGCACCCGTATCTTTCACACCATGAAAATGCCCATTTTTGGCAACGACGGCCAGCCGCGGTACCTGCTGGGCATCTCAGAAGACATCACCGAGCGAGATCTGGCCGAGCAGGCAATCCGCGAATTGAACAGCGCACTGCACAGCAAGGCCGTGCAGCTGGAATCCACCAACAAGGAGCTCGAAAGCTTCAGCTATTCCGTGTCCCACGACCTGCGCGCGCCGCTGCGCGCCATCGACGGCTTCGCCGAAATCATCGAGGAGGACTACCGGGACAAATTGGACGGCGAAGGCAGGCGCTATCTGGCTGTCATCCGACAGAACGGCAAGCGCATGGGGGCGCTCATCGACGACCTGTTGGAATTCTCGCGCCTCGGCCGTCAACCCGTGGCCAGCGCCGAGGTCAACGTGGAGTCACTGGTGCGCGAGGTGGTTCAGGAGGTTCTCGCTGCCGAGCGGTCGCAGTCCGACGGCGATCATGTGGCGCCCACCATCGATATCGGGCCGTTGCCCGCGGCACGCGGCGATCGCGGGCTGTTGCGACAGGTCTGGGTCAACCTCATATCGAATGCGGTCAAGTACAGCAGCAAGTCCCGGCAACCGGTGATTTCGGTGAGCGGCCGCAGGGTCGACGCGGAAACCCACTACTCTGTGCGCGACAACGGCGTGGGTTTCAACATGGACTATGCCGAAAAGCTGTTCGGGGTCTTCCAGCGCCTGCACCGTAACGACGAATTCGGCGGCACCGGTGTCGGTCTGGCCATCGTGCATCGCGTCGTAACCCGCCATGGGGGTAGAGTGTGGGCCGAAGGCAGCGTCAACCACGGTGCCGTATTCTCTTTTGCTCTGCCAACGGAAGTTCAAAATGGATGACTTCGAGGCCGTAGAAATCCTGCTCGTGGAAGACAGCGATGCCGATGCCGAACTGATCACGCGATCGCTGCGCAAAGGCAATGTGGTGAACCGCCTGGTGCGCGTTCGTGACGGCGTGGAGTGCTTGGAGTTCGTGTTTCGCGAGGGCAGCTTCGAGGGGCGCAAAGGCGGCCAGCCGCGATTGATCCTGTTGGATCTGAAGATGCCCCGCCTGGGCGGCATCGACGTGTTGCGCCGGCTCAAGGCCGACGAGAACACGCGGGTGATTCCGGTGGTGGTCTTGACTTCCTCGGCCGAAGAACAGGATGTGCTGGAGAGCTACAAACTGGGCGTCAACAGCTACCTGGTCAAGCCGGTGGCCTTCGCCGATTTCACGCAGGTGATCACTCAGACCGGACTGTACTGGGCAGTCATGAACCGGATCCCGAGCTGATGCTGCGCGATACGCTCAAAGTGCTGATGGTGGAGGATCTCGCGGAGGACGCCGAACTGCTGATCCGCGAGATGCGTTCGCGCGGTTTGAAAGTGGCCGGCCGCCGGGTCGAAACCAGCAGCGACTTCGAACAGGCTTTGGAGACATTTCAGCCCGATCTCATTCTCTCCGATTACACGCTGCCGGGATTCCACGGCACCGAGGCCCTGGAGATCGCGCTGCGCAAGCGCCCCGACACGCCTTTCATCTTCGTTTCCGGCACCATTGGCGATGAGCGCGCCATCCAAGCGCTCAAACTGGGCGCCACCGACTATGTGCTCAAAGACAATCGCGTCCGCCTGGTGCCTGCCATCGAGCGCGCAATCCGCGACGTCGCTGAGCGCGACGCGAAACGCTGGGCGCAGCGCGAACTGGAGGAGAGCGAAGAGCGCTTCCGCTTCGCCATGCAGTACTCGTCCATCGGCATGGCATTGGTGGGCGCAGACGGCCGCTGGCTCGGCGTCAATCCGGCGCTCTGCGAAATCGTCGGCTACGAGGAGTCGGAACTGATGGCGTCCGATGTCCAGTCCATCACCTATCCGGACGATCGCCAGGCGGATGCCGCGCAAATGCGCGGGATGTTGTCGCGCGCCATCGCAACCTATCAGCTCAACAAGCGCTATGTACGCAAGGACGGCCGAGTCGTTTGGACTCAGCTGAGCGCCTCGTTGGTGTGGCTGCAGTCCGGCGAGCCGCACTACTTCATCCACCAAATCCAGGACATCACCGAGCGTATGCGCACCGAGCGGGCGTTGCGCGCCAGCGAGGAGCGCTTCCGCACCATTGCCGAAGCGACCCAAGAATGGATTTGGGAGATCGACGCGGAGGGCGTCTATACCTTCTGCAGTCCGGCGGTGGAATCGATCCTGGGCTATGCACCGGAAAATCTGCTGGGCAAGAACTGTCTGGACATCGTGTCGCCCAACGCGCGGCAGACCGTGGCGGATCTCTTGATTCGCGGCGCGGCAGAAAAACGCGGCTGGCGCGACCTGGTATTGCATTTGCGCCATGCTGCCGGCGGCATTCGCTGGCTCGACAACTCTGCACTCCCCCTGCTCGACTCGCAGGGACTGGTCGTCGGCTATCGCGGCGTCGCCCGCGACATCACGCAGCGTCGTCTGCAGCAGGAACGCATTGCACGCCTGAGCCGCATTCAGGCCGTGCTCTCCGGCATAAATTCCACCATCGTACGGGTGCGCGACCGGCGCGAGCTGTTCCGCGAAGCCTGCCGCATCGCCGTGCAACAGGGCGGTTTCAAAATGGCCTGGATCGGCACGGTGGAGCCGGGCGCCATGAAAGCGATGCCATTGGTCTGGGAGGGTTTCGATCAAGGCTACCTGGGCGAAATCAGCCTGGAGTTGGCGGATCGCGAGGTCGACCCGGGCGCCGTGGGCCGCGCGCTGCAGCAGAAGAAAATGGTGGTGGTCAACGACATCGAGGCCGATCCGAACGCCATCTTCAAAAACGCGGCGCTGGTACGTGGTTTCCGCTCGTTGATGGCCATGCCTCTGATGGTCGACGACGCCGCCGTCGGCGTCCTGGTGCTGTACGCATCAGAGGCCGGGTTCTTCGACTACGAAGAACTGAAGCTTCTCAAGGATCTCGCAGGAGACATTTCCTTCGCTTTGGCCTACATCGGCAAGGAGGAACAGCTCACCTATGTGTCCTACTACGACACGCTGACCGGCCTGGCCAATCGTCAGTTGTTCTTCGACCGCCTGGCCCAAGGCCTGCATGTCGCGCGCTCCGAGCGGCGCGAGCTGGCGGTGATGATCATCGACCTGGAAAGGTTCAAGCGCGTCAACGACACGCTGGGCCGGTATGCGGGCGACCAGGTGTTGAAGGAAATGGCCGCGCGTCTGCGCCGCACCAGCAGCGAATCGGCGACGCCGGCCCGCATCGGCGGCGATCGCTTCGCGCTGGTGGTGCCCAATCTGCCGGGACCCGGCATGGCGCGCTGGATCGATGAATGGATCGTCGACTCCTTCGCCGAGCCGCTGACCGTCGATGACATCGAGTTGCGCACCACCGTGAAGATCGGCATTGCGCTGTACCCGGCCGATGCCGACACGGCCGAAGTGCTGTTCGCCAATGCCGAAGCCGCACTGAAACGCGCCAAGGACGCAGCCGAAGCCTATCTGTTCTATTCCCCCGAGATGAACGTGCGCGTGGCGCAGCGGCTGCACATGGAAAGCCGCTTGCGCCGGGCAGTCGCGCAAAAGGAATTCACGCTGCACTACCAGTTGAAAGTGGACATCAAGACCCGGCGCGTGCGCGGTCTCGAGGCGCTGATCCGCTGGCAGGATCCGGAACATGGCCTGATCTCGCCGCTCGAGTTCGTGCCTCTGCTGGAGGAATCAGGGTTGATAGTCGAGGTCGGACGCTGGGTCTTCGAACGCGCCGTGCGGGATCAGCAGCAGTGGAAGTCGCAAGGCCTGCACGTGCCGCGGGTCGCCGTGAACGTATCCGAAGTGCAATTGCGCCAGCCGAATTTCGTGGCCAGTGTGCTGGCCGAATTGGGTTCGCCCAAGGACCATGCCATCGACATCGAAATCACCGAATCCATGCTGGCGCAGAACACCGCCGCCAACGTGCAGAAGCTGCTGCAATTGCGCGCGGCCGGTGTGCAGGTCTTCATGGACGATTTCGGGACCGGCTACTCGGGTCTGAGCCAGATCGCGCACCTGCCTCTGGATGCATTGAAGATCGACCGCGCTTTCGTTTCCGGCATGTCCCGCAGTGCGGAGCACATGGCGATCGTTTCGGCCATCATCAATCTGGCGCGCGCCTTGGGGATAGCGGTGGTGGCGGAAGGCGTGGAGACCGAGGAGCAGGCGCTGAAGCTGGTCGAACTGGGTTGCGATGAGGCACAAGGGTATTTATTTGGCCGGCCCGTTCCCGCCGATGCGGTGGCCAAGCGCTTGGCTCACGTCAATTAGACGGACTCCAGGACCGCGGCGGGAGCCGCCGCCAGCAACTGTTCGATCGACGCCTGCAGCTGCGCTTGGGTGTAGGGTTTGGGCAAACGCGGCAATTTTGCCGCCTGGCAGGCCGGCAGATCGGCATATCCGGTCACCAATAGTATGGGCAGACCCGGCCTGCGTTTCCTGACCAGATGCGCAAGCTCGATGCCGCTCATTCCCGGCATGGCCTGATCGGTCACCATCAGGTCGATCTGCAATCCCGAATCCAGCCACTTCAATGCGCGCTCGCCGGAGTTGGCTTCCGTCACCGCATGTCCCAAGTCGTTGAGCATGTCGACCGTGCTCATGGCCACCAACGGATCGTCGTCGACGATCAATATCTTGGCGATGCGATTGACCGGCACGCTTGCATCAGGCGGCTTGGCCGGCAGTGCCGCCGAATCGGCGACCGGCAGCCACAAAGTCGCCGTGGTGCCGCGACCGGGCTGGCTGCTCAATGACAGCCCGCCGCCCAGCTGCAGCGCCAGCCCATGGGCCATCGAGAGCCCCAAGCCCGTGCCCTTGCCTGCGGGTTTGGTCGAGAAAAAAGGTTCGATCGCCTTGGACAAGGTCTGCGCATCCATTCCCGATCCGGTGTCGGAAACCGTGACGCGCAGATAACGTCCCGGTTTGAGTTGAACGGAACTGCCGGCTGCGTCTTGTTCCTCGCGCACTTCGATGTCGATGGCGCCGCCGTCCGGCATGGCATCGCGCGCATTGATGGCGAGATTCAGGATTGCCATCTCCACTTGATGCGGGTCCATCACGGCGGCCGGCAGATCGGGCGCCACCGTCAGGGTCAACGCAATCTGCGGGCCGATGGATCGATGCAGCAGCTCCTGCATTCCGCCGACCAACCCGCCCAAGTCGGCGCAGACGGTCCGCAATTCCTGCTGACGGGCAAACGCCAGCATGCGCTGGGTGAGCGATGCGCCGCGGGTGGCGGCCTGCATGGCGCCGTCGATCAGACGACTGAGGGTCGGATCCTGAGGCACGCGCTTGCGAAGAATTTCCAGGCTGCCCATGATGGCCATGAGCAGATTGTTGAAATCGTGGGCGATACCGCCGGTCAACTGCCCGACGCTCTCCATTTTCTGCGACTGCAGCAGCTGATACTGGGTTTTTTCGCGCGCCGTGATTTCCGCGCTGAGTTGCGCCGTGCGCTCGGCGACGCGTTGCTCCAAGGTGTGCGTCAGATTCGACAGGGCAGTGCGCTGCGCGGCCAGCTCTGTGACCAATCGTTCGCGTTCCAATTCGGTTCGCTTGCGCGAAGTGATGTCGGATGACACGCCCACCAGGCGCGTCACCTTGCCGTTCCGTCCGAGGATGGCGCGCGCCCGAAGATCGACCCAGTGCTCCGAGCCATCGGGCCAGATGTTGCGGAACTCACTGATGTAATCGTCGCCGCTGGCCAACGCACGGTCGAATGCCAGTGCCCGCTGCCGCACATCGCCGGAATGAATGCTGGCCAACAGATCCTCGTAGCGGAACGGCTGGTCCGGACCCCGGCCGAAATGGCCGCGCGATGTCGCCGAGGTCTCCAAACGGAACCCCTCCACATCGAGGCTCCAGGGACCGAGACGCCCCGCGGTCAATGCCGTTTGCAATTGCTGCTCGCGTTCGATGATTTCCGCGTGACGCGCGCGCGCCAGATATTGCCGTCTGCGGGCCCGGTCCGCCGCACGCACCATGCTGGCGAGGGTGGCGCTATGGAATGGCCGCTCCAAGAAGCTGACATTGCCCAACACTTCGGCAATGCGGGTGAGCTCCGGATCGCGGCCTGGGATACCGCCGCGCAGGGTCAGAAGTATCACGGGCAGATCCGACCATTCACCCTGCTCGGATATGTATCGCTCCAGCGGCGAAAGATCGACGTCCTTCAACGCCTCATCGGCGATGATGGCCATGCCGGCCCCGAGGCTCAATTGACGCGCCAAGTCGGTCACGTCGCGGCATAGGTCGACCGTCACGCCAAGCCCGCGCTCGAGCAACAGCGCGGCAATCAGGCTGCCATCGCGTCCAGTCGGCGCCAGCACCAGGACACGGGTCGACGATGGACCGGTGTTTTTCACGCCCCGCCAGCTTGGACCGCGGATGCGCCAAGACTGCTCGAAACGTTGGGCACACCGCTGAGCACGCCTTGGAATTCCGTCAAGGGCGCATCCACCCTCAGGCCGCCCCGGCCGATGTGATATTCGCGAATGCTGGTCTCGTGGCTTCCGGTGCGTTTCTTGATGCAGGACATGGCGCGCCGCACGCTGCCCAAAGCCTCGAAATAGCGCAGCAACAGCACGCTGTCCGCCAGGTAGGTGACGTCGATCGGCGCCGTCATCTGCCCCACCAGCCCATGCTGTGCCATGGTCAGGAAGGTGGCCGCTCCCTGGCGGTTCAAATACTGCAATAGTTCGTGGATGTGCAGGATCAGGGAGTTCTCTGCGGGCATGGCGGCCTGGTAGCCGTTCAGGCTGTCGATGATCACGGTCTTGATGGCGTGCTCATCGACGATCCTGCGCACCCGATGCGAAAATTCACCCGGAGACAATTCCGCGGCATCGATCTGCTCGATCCGCAACTCGCCGCGATTGCTGGCGCCCTCCAGATCGATGCCCAGCCCGACCATGCGATCGAACAGCAGCCCCAGCTCCTCGTCGAATATGAAAAGAGCCGCCTTCTCACCGCGCTTCACCGCGGCCAGGGCAAAGGTGATGGCGATGAGCGACTTGCCGGTGCCGGCAGGACCAATGATCAAAGTGCTCGATCCTGCATCGATGCCGCCGCCCAATAGATCATCGAAAGGCTTGATGCCGGTGGATATGGCATCACGCGCAAACTTGGTGCGGTGCTCCGAGGCCACCAGGCGCGGGAAGACATTCACGCCGCCGGTGGTAATGGTCACATCGTGGTAGCCGCCGCGGTAGCGGGTGCCGCGATATTTCAAGATTCGCATGCGGCGCCGCTCCGCTCCGTAGTCCGGCGCGTGCTGCTGCAGCTGGACCACGCCATGGGCGATGCTGTGCACCGTTTTGTCGTTGGCCTCGGAGGTCAGGTCGTCGAGCATCAGCACCGTGATGTTACGGCGCGCAAAATGGTGCTTGATGGTGAGAATCTGCCGCCGATACCGCAATGAGCTTTGCGCCAGCAAGCGGATTTCCGACAAGCTGTCGATCACCAAGCGCGTCGGCTGCACCTGCTCGACCGCTGCGAATATCTGCTGGGCGGTTTCCCCCAGTTCCAGGTCCGATGCATACAACAAGGTTTGGTGCTGATCCCCTGCAAGCAGGCTGTCGGCGGGAATAAGCTCGCGCACCACGATATGCTGGTCCAAATTCCAGCCATGCGAGCCGGCGCCGGCGCGCAGCTCCGATTCGGTTTCCGAGAGGGTGATGTACAGTCCTTTTTCACCCGCCGCGGCGCCGGCCAGCAAATACTGCAGGGCCACCGTCGTTTTGCCCGATCCCGGCTCACCTTCCAACAAGAAGATGCTGCCGCGCGACAGGCCGCCGGACAACACGTTATCCAATCCCCAAACGCCCGTCAGGGCTTTGTTGTTATTCGTCTTTTGCATGGCCCAACATACCTTGTGATGGACCACTTTTCCGCCAGCTGAATCCTACGGGGCGCTCGGTTGCGTTCCTACAGAATTGACCCCACAGGACCCCGGGGCTACCTTAGGCGGCTACTCCGCTACGGACTGACCGGTGAGCATTATCGAGCCTGAATCGGGTGAAAAACCTCGGCTAATCAAGCCTCGAGCGGCCCGCTTGCTTCTCTATGCGGCATTGTTCGGCACGTTGGCTGTGCTGTGGCATTTCATGCGTCCCCCGCTTGGCGCAGAACCGGACCCCGGGATCGCCGCTCAACCCACGCCATCGCCCGCCGCGGCGTTGCCGGCGCTTTCAAGAGCGGTCCCCATCGTGGCGCAGCAAGCCAGCGTTGCCTCCATTGCTGAGATCATCGTCGGCCGCAATGACACGCTCGATGCGATTTTCCGCCGCGCTGCGTTCAATCTGTCCGATCTCGCCGCGATCCGCAAATTGCCCGGCATCCGCCAGAGCCTGGATTTTTTGCGCCCGGGGGACGCCATCAAGGTCAGCCACAACGATGGCGACATTCAGGAACTCAGCCGCAAGGTCAGCGAAACCCAGACTCTGCACGTGGTGCGTGAGGATGCCGGCTTTACGGTGAAGATGATCGACAATCCCGTCGAGGTGCGCACGCGCACCGCCTCGGCGACCATCGATTCATCCTTGTTTCAGGCGGCCGAATCATCCGGCATCTCCGACAGCGTTGCACTCAAGCTCGCCGGTGTTTTCGCGTGGGACATCGATTTCGTGCTCGACATCCGCGAAGGCGACCGCTTCACCGCGGTGTACGAACAAATCTATCAAGACGGCAGGTATCTGCACGACGGCGAAGTGTTGGCCGCCGAGTTCGTCAATCACGGCAAGAGCTATCGGGCGGTGCGCTTCGTTTCCGGTTCCGGCAATGCCGGTTATTACACGCCCAATGGCCTGGCCATGCGCAAGGCGTTCTTGCGGGCGCCCGTGGAATTCAGCCGCATCAGCTCGGCTTTCAATCCGCACCGCCTGCACCCGATCTTGAACACGATTCGCGGACATATGGGCACCGATTACGCGGCGCCCACCGGCACACCGGTGCATGCTGCCGGCGACGGCAGGGTCAGCTTCGCCGGCACCAAGGGTGGTTACGGCAACGCACTGGTCATCGCCCACGGCGGCGAGGTGTCCACATTGTACGGCCACATGTCGCGCTTCGCCCGCAACATGCATGTCGGCACGCACGTGCAGCAAGGCGATGTGATCGGCTATGTGGGCATGACCGGACTCGCCACCGGTCCGCATCTGCATTACGAGTTCCTGATGAACGGCGTGCACAAGAATCCGCAGACGGTGCAATTGCCCGGCGCCGAACCGCTGCGCGCCGCGGACCTGGAGAAATTCCGCGTGCAATCGGCGCCTCTGATCGCCGATCTGACCGGCCCGCCGGCTCCGGCGGTGCAAACGGCCACAGCCGTGCAGCCCAACGGCGCGGCGCCGGCTGCAGCGGCACCGATCGTGCCGCCGACCGACGCCGACTCGAAACGCAGCGCCAGATAGGTCATGGCGCGCCTTTTTCTCGGCATGATTTCCGGAACCAGCATGGATGCCATCGATGCCGCGCTGGTCGATTTCGATGCGGCGCCGCTGCGCGTCGTGGCAACTTCGGCGACGGCTTTCGAGCCTGCGTTGAAGCGGCGGGTGGCCGCGCTGATCGACTCCGCCGCGCAAGTCGCCCTGGATGAAATCGGTCAGATCGATGTGGAGATCGGCCGCGCATTCGGACGCGCAGCCGGATCGCTGCTCGAAAAATCCGCTGTCGGCGCGGCTCAACTCGTCGCCATCGGAAGTCACGGCCAAACGCTGCGCCACCGGCCCGATTTATCAGCGCCCTTCACCTGGCAGGTTGGCGATCCGAATGTGATCGCGGAAATGACCGGTGCCACGGTCGTCGCGGACTTCCGGCGGCGCGACGTGGCTGCCGGTGGGCAGGGCGCCCCGCTGCTGCCGGTTTTTCACGATCAGGTATTTCGCAGCGACGCCGAGGACCGGGTCATCGCAAATCTCGGCGGCATCGCCAACATCACCATCTTGAAGCGCGATGCGGCCGTCACGGGCTTCGACACCGGACCGGCCAATCGCCTGTTGGATGCATGGATAGCGTTGCACCGAGGTCTCGACTTCGACGCCGACGGAGCCTGGGCTGCGGGGGGCGGCGTCGATGAGACGTTGCTGCAGGAGCTGTTGCAGGAACCGTATCTGCAGCTGCCGCCGCCGAAAAGCACCGGCCGCGAATTGTTCAATCTGCCGTGGCTGCAAAACAAGTTGGGGCCGTTGGCGCGCCGGCCGCGCGATGTGCAGGCCACGTTGCAGCAGTATACTGCGGTTACGGTGGCCTCGGCAGTGCGCCAATACGCGCCCGGAGCCGCGTTGTATGTCTGCGGCGGCGGGGCACGCAACTCCGGCTTGCTGGCCGCGCTCGGCGCCCTGTGCGCGCCCAACCGCGTCGCAAGTACCGAGGTGCTGGGCTTGGATCCCGATTTTGTCGAAGCAATCGCCTTCGCTTGGTTTGCCAAACGCACCCTCGAAGGACTGACATCCAGCGCCGGCAGCGTGACCGGGGCGCAGGGCGCTCGAATCCTGGGCGGTGTATACCGGTATGCCTGAGTTCAACAGATGAACGACGCCGACCTGCAAGCTCCGCAGCTATATCTGAATCGCGAACTTTCGTTTCTCGAATTCAACCAACGCGTATTGGAACAGGGCAAGGATGTGCGCATTCCGTTGCTCGAACGGGTCAAATTCCTGTGCATTTCCTGCGCGAATTTGGACGAGTTCTTCGAAATCCGGGTTGCCAGCTTGAAGGAGCTGCAAGAGGCAGGCGCCGTGCAGGCCGGACCCGATGGACTCTCGGTTCCCGAGCAGCTGAAGGCCATTCGCGCCCGCGCAGTGAATCTCGTCGATGAACAATACGCGCTGCTGAACGACGTACTGATGCCGGAACTCGCCAAGAGCGGCGTGGTGTTCGTCGAGCCGGAGACCTGGACCGAGGCGCAGGGACAATGGCTGGGAGATTATTTCACGCGCGAGGTCGCGCCGGTGTTGAGTCCGTTGGCGTTGGATCCGGCGCGGCCATTTCCGAAAATCCTCAACAAGAGCCTGAATTTTGCCGTCGTGGTCGAGGGCGAGGATGGCTTCGGACGCAACAGCGGTCTCGCCGTGGTGCAGGCACCGCGCTCGCTGCCGCGGCTGATCCGCCTTCCCGATGAGTTGGGGAGCCGCAATTTCGTGTTCCTCGGCACCATCGTGGAAGCCTTCGTATCGCGGCTGTTTGCCGGCATGACCATGCGCGGCTGCTATCAGTTTCGCGTCACCCGCAACAGCGATCTGTTCGTCGAGCAGGAAGAAGTCGACGACCTGTTGCGCGCGGTCGAAGGCGAGCTGGCCTCGCGGCGTTATGGCGATGCCGTGCGCCTGGAAACCGCGCACGATTGTCCCGGTGAGATTCTGACCTACCTGTCGGAGCAGTTTGCGTTGACCGCGGACGACCTCTACAAGGTGCCGGGACCGGTCAATCTGAACCGCTTGATGGCGGTCTACGACCTGGTGGACCGCACCGAACTCAAGTACGCCGCTTTCGCGCCCAGCATTCCCGAGCGCGTGAAAACCGGCAACGATTTGTTCGCGACGCTGCGCGGCGGCGACCTCCTGTTGCATCATCCTTTCCAGGGATTCGGTCCGGTGACCGATTTCATCAAACAGGCGGCCGCCGATCCGCAAGTTCTGGCCATCAAGCAGACTCTGTACAGGGCCGGCAGCGACTCCACCATCGTGCTTGCGTTGGTCGAGGCCGCGGCGGCCGGCAAGGACGTCACGGTCATCATCGAATTGCGCGCGCGCTTCGATGAGGAAGCCAACATCGAGCTGGCAACCAAGCTGCAGGAAGCCGGAGCGCACGTCATGTATGGCGTGTTCGGATTCAAGACACACGCCAAGCTGGTGATGGTGGTTCGCCGGGAGGAAAAAGGCCTGCGGCGCTACTGCCATCTCGGCACGGGCAACTACCACACCAAGACGGCGCGGCTGTACACCGATTACGGCCTGATGACGGCCGATGAAGCCATCGGCGAGGATATCCACGAGATCTTCTTGCAACTTACCGGGCTCACCCGGGTGCCGCGGCTGCGCCGGCTGCTGCACGCGCCCTTCAGTCTGCATCAGGCACTGATGGCCAAGATCGAGCGCGAAGCGGAGCACGCGCGCGCCGGCAAGCCCGCGCACATCACCGCCAAACTCAATGCACTGACGGAGCCCGCCATCATCCAGGCGCTGTATCGCGCCTCGCGGGCCGGAGTCGACATCGACCTCATAGTCCGCGGCATCTGCTGCCTGCGGCCGGGGGTACCCGGGGTTTCCGAACGCATCAAGGTGCGCTCCATCATCGGCCGCTTTCTGGAACACTCCCGGGTCTACTCCTTCGAGAATGCCGGCGAGCATGAGGTCTACTGCGGCAGCGCCGATTGGATGGATCGCAACCTGTTCCGCCGCATCGAGGTCGCCTTCCCCGTCGATGCGCCTGATCTCAAGGCGCGGGTGGTCGAGGATCTGAAATTGTATCTCGAGGATGACATGCAGGCCTGGGTGTTGAATCGGGACGGCCACTATTCGCGGGTGGCAGCCGACGGACAGATTTCCGCACAGGCGCGCCTCCTGACCCTTCACGACGAACGTATCGCTCTGACCGAATCCTAAACGATGCTCAATTTGAAGCCGGCCTCTTTTTCGTAGGCCCTTTCTTGTTCCAAGTCCTCGAGGGTCAGAGGATGTTCCTTCATCCAGCGCGGCGGCAGCTCCAGGCTGATGTTGCGGCCTTTCACGGTCAAACGCACCTCAGGCAGGGGCTGCGGACTGCGGCCTCGATGCAGCAGCACCGAGAGACGCAGCAATACGATCAGGAACTCGGCGCGCCGATCCCATGGCGGCAGCAGGTCTTCCAGCGACTCGACCGATAGTTGGCGGCGGTGGCATCCCACCATGGCGGCGAGCAGCAGCTGCTCTTCGCGAGGGAAGCCCGGCATATCGGCATGTTGCAGCAGGTAGGCGCTATGCCGGTGATATTTCGAGTGCGCGATGTCCAACCCGGTCTCGTGCAGCCGCGCTGCCCAGCGCAGCACCAACTCGGCCAAGGGATCCTCGAGGCCCCACTCCGATTCCACCTGCTCGAGCAATGCCACCGCCGTCGCCTCGACCCGGTCGGCTTGACTGGCATCGACGTGATAACGCTTTTCCATGGCACGGACGCTGCGCACCCGCGCGTCTTCATTGGTGAAACGGCCCATCAGGTCGTACAGCAGTCCTTCGCGCATGGCCCCTTCAGCCACCCGCACGCGATCTATCCCCAGGCTTTCGACCACTTCGATCAAGATGGCCAGGCCCGCCGGAAACACCGGCGCGCGTTCTGCATCCACCTCGGGCAAATCCAACTCATCGACGTGGCCCGCGGCGATCACGCGCTCGGCCAGCGCATTCATGTTGTCCAGCGTGATCTGCGCATGGTCCGGATTCAGCGCCCGCAAGGTGTCGCCGATGACGCGCACGGTGCCGGAACTGCCGAAGGCTTGCAGCCAACCCATTTTGCGATACGCCTCGAGCAGGGGCTCGAGTTCCAGCCTCACCGCCGTTCGCGCCCGCTCGAATCGTTTCGCGGAAATTCTGCCATCATCGAAGTACAGCGCACTCAATCCGACGCAGCCCACCGACAGACTTTCCAGCAGCAAGGGATTGAAGGCCTCGCCGATGACCACCTCGGTCGAGCCGCCGCCGATGTCGATGACCAGGCGCTTGTCCGGACTCATCGGGCTGGTGTGCACCACCCCCGAGTAAATGAGGCGCGCCTCCTCCAGTCCCGAAATGATTTCGATGGGATGGCCCAAAGCCGCGCGCGCGCGTTCCAGAAACCAGCGCTTGCGTTTCGCGCGCCGCAGCGCATTCGTGCCCACCACCCGCACGCTGTCGGCACGCATGGCGCGCAAGCGCTGGCCAAATCTCTCCAGGCAGCGCAGCGCGCGATCGGTGGCGGCATCATCCAGGCGATTGCTCTCGCCCAAGCCGGCAGCCAGGCGCACCATTTCACGCAGACGATCGAGAATGACGAGTTGGCCATGCGAATAGCGGGCCACTACCATGTGGAAACTGTTGGAGCCCAAATCGACGGCGGCGAGCACGTCGGGCACAGCTTTCCCGCCGGCCATCTACACGGTCAGCATCTTAGGCGGAGAATGAAGACCCGCAGCCGCAGGTGGTTTTGGCGTTTGGATTGCGGATGACGAACTGGGCGCCCTGCAAATCTTCCTTGTAATCGATTTCCGCGCCCATCAGATATTGCGCGCTCATGGGATCGACCAGCAATTGCACGCCGGCTTTCTCCACGCAAAAATCGCCTTCTTCGATCTGCTCGTCGAAAGTGAACCCATACTGGAATCCCGAACAGCCGCCGCCCGACACGAATACTCGCAGCTTCAGGTTGGGATTGGCTTCCTCACGGATCAACTCGCCCACCTTGCCGGCCGCCGCATCGGTGAAAATCAGGACGCTGGGCGGGGGTGGCGGTGCAATACCGACTGCCGTTTCTGTGGTGCTCATATCGCTAGTCTACTCCGATCCGGGCCCTTGCTTGCCCCGATGTATCAATTTCCCGTTGATTTGGGCCCCTACCGCCGTTTCAATGGTCGTGTAGTGAACGCTGCCCAAAACCCGCGCCTTGGGGCCCAATTCCACCCGGTCGCTGGCCTCGATGTCGCCTTTGACCAGGCCATTCAGCACGATGCTGGTCACCACCACCGAGCCCTCGATGCAGCCCTGCTCGCTCACCGACAGGGTGTCGCTTTTCGATTGAGCGCATTTGACATTGCCGTTGATGGTGCCGTCGAGATGGAATCCGCCGACGAACTCCACGTCGCCGTTGATGCGCGTATTGGCGCCGACCAATGTGTCGATTTCAGCGCTCTTAGTCTGTTTCTGTTTGAACATCCTCACCCTTCCCCGGCGGATCGCCGTTGGCTTCGGTCTCCACTGACATGCCCTGCGCTTTCCAAACGAAGGCCTGGCGGAAACTGTTCTTGGTGTCCCGGCCGTTATGAATTTCCACGCCGACCCGCGTCGGCTCGAATCCAGGCGGCAAATCGAGCGGCTCGTCATAGTCCTGAAAATACTTGAACGAGTATGCCAGTCCCAGGCGGTGGCCGGGCGAGACCTGCGCATAGGTCAAGCTCAGCGGCTTGCCCTGCTGCAATCCATCGATGCTGATCGACGCGGTGCCATTGACCTCCTTGTCAGGCTTGCCGGTCTGCATCAGCACGAACTTCAAGTGATACTGTCCGGGCGCGGTCTGCGGCACGATCTGCATCTGCTGGACCTTGACGTGAATCAGCGATTCAGGCTGCACCAGTCCGCGGTAGAAGGACAAATCCTGATTCAGCCTGGCGATCTGGCTTTGCATGTCGCCGAGGCTGTGCTCCACCTGCCGGTAGCCTTCGCGGTCCACGCGGCGTGCAGTCTCCGCCGCCTCCAGCTGACGGCGCTGGTTTTCATTTTCCGTCTCCAGGGCGCGGATGCGCGAGCTCGCCGATAAGGCTCCGCGAACCGAATCGACCACCCGAAACCCGGCGTCGTAACGGCCCAATTCGAAAGCCGCATAGAGAATCACCAGCGCGACCAGAGCAATGCCGCCCCAAAGCACCGCTTGGCGCTTGGGCGTATAGGTTCGCACCACCAATTTGCCGGTTGAATCCGCCATGCCATCCTTATGGACCTGAAATCCTGACCGATCGTGCCCCCAGGGCGTGATCCGCTCAAGGTATCATCCCTCAAAACGCACAACGGATCTCCCATGCTCTGGCTGAAGGCGCTGCACATCGTTTCGGTGGTCACCTGGTTTGCAGGGCTGTTCTACCTGCCGCGGCTGTTCGTCTATCACGCGGACACGCACGATCGCATCAGCCTGGACCGTTTTGTCGTCATGGAGCGACGTTTATTCGCCATCATGACCATCGGGGCCGCCGCCAGCCTGTTCTTCGGCGCGTCGATGCTGGTGGAATCCACGGCCTATCTGGCGTTTCTGTGGCTGCGCGTCAAGTTGCTGTTCGTGCTCCTGCTGATCGCCTATCACCTGTACTGTTACAAGCTGATGCGCGATTTGGCGTTGGCACGCAACACCCGCAGCGGCAGGTGGTTTCGCGGTTTCAACGAGCTTCCATCGCTGCTGCTGGTGATCATCGTCATCCTGGCGGTGGTCAAGCCTTTTTGACGGCGCGCTCGTCGGCTGTGCCCTGGATGTCGCCCCACCAATCCGGGTAAGGCGGCAGGCCCTCCGGGAATAGCAGCCTGCCGAGATCGTGCAGGGCACGTACGTAGACTCGCCGCTTGAAGTACACCACCTCGCGCACGGGGGTCCAATAGTCGGACCATCGCCACCGGTCGAATTCCGGCTGGCTGGTGTGATCGAAGCGCAGCTTCGATTCTTCGGCGGTCAGCTTGAGCAAGAACCACCTCTGCTTCTGGCCGATGCATCGATCCCGAACGTACTGCCGGGGCAAGCGGTAGCGCAGCCACCCTTGGGTCGAACCCAATATGCGGACATCATCGCGATCGAGGCCGATCTCTTCCTTCAGTTCGCGATACAGCGCGTCCTCGATCTTTTCGCCGCGGTTGACCCCGCCCTGCGGGAATTGCCACCCGCGGCCGCCCACGCGGCCTCCCAGGAACAGATCCCCGGAACCGCGGGTCAAAATGATGCCCACGTTGGCGCGAAAACCGTCCTTGTCGATGTAGTCGATTGCGGATTGAATGGCCATCATTCGATTGTTCCAGAGCCGGCCCGAGACAGCCAGCCCGACACGGCTAGCCCGAGCCCAGTTGCACGCGATTTCTGCCCAGCGCTTTGGCCCGGTACAGGGCCGCGTCGGCGTCAGCCACCAGTCGATCAGCCACTGCCTTCAAATCCGTTTCCAGGCGTCCGGGGGTAACCGAGGCAACGCCGATGGAAACCGTCAGACCGCGGGTGATTTGCGAATTGAGCGCGAACGGCACCGCCGCGATGGCCTCCCGGATGCGCTCAGCCAGGCGGCCTGCCTCCGCGGCAGTCGCCTCCGGCAGCAGGATGGCGAGTTCGTCGCCGCCGAATCGGGCCGCCGTGTCCATGCTGCGAATCTGCCCCTCGACCCGATGTGCAATTTCCTTCAGTGCCGCATCGCCCGCCAGATGACCATAGCCGTCGTTGATGCCCTTGAACCTGTCGATGTCTATCATCAGGCAGGCGATGCTGCCGCCGCGCCGCTGCGCACGCGACAACTCTTCTTTCAGGCGCTGCTGCAGGTAGCGGCGGTTGTGCCACCCGGTGAGAAAATCCGTGATGCCCGCGCGCAGCAGCCGCGCGCGGTTCACCGCATTCTCGATGCACACCGCGCCGACTGCGCCGAGGTGCGCGAGGAAATCGGTTCCATGATGGCGCGTGAAGCGGGTGGCGTCGCCGCTGCCGAAGCAAAGTGCTCCGGTGGCCCGATCCTTGCGCGGCAAGGGCAGCAACGCAACACTTTTCAAACCCGGCGTGCCGGGAAACAGCAGATGGTGGTCGGCGCCGACGAAGGGCCCCAACCAAGGCTTGTGCAACACCGCCAGCTGCGGCGCCAGACCGATCAGGGAATCGACGAAGAATATTTGCTTGAACTCCTCCGGGCGATCGCCCCCCGCCACCAACAGGTGCCGCACTTCATGCTGCGGATCGAGCAGCACCACGCTCACGGCATCCAGGCTGTAGGACTCACGCAGGCCGTCGACCATGGCATGCAGCAGCTGCGCCAGGCTGTCCGCCCGCAACAGCGTCAGCTCGCGCGCCTGTGTGCGCTTCATGATGGTTTCATTGGCGGCAGCCTCGGAGGTCAGCTCCGCCAGCCGCTTCTTCAGCTGTTCGTTATCGCGCGCCAGTTCATCGAGTTCTGTCATGATTTCTTGCGCTTGGCGATTCTCAGGTGGCACGTGCGGCCGCGCGCACGTCCAAGTATGCCCGTCCGCGATTCATCAGCGCCGTGAACTCAGCCAGGTTCTTGCTCTTCACCACGGCCAGCAGCCGCTCCACCGCGGTCTGCAGCGCCGATAGCGATTCGCCGCCATACTCGTTCGCGCTTTGAATTTCGAAGTACAGATCCGGACTTTCGGCGGCCACACGGCTCGCCACCTCCAGCTGCGCATCGAACGTGGTGCTCGACATCCTGGCGAGCCGCGGCGCGGCTTCACCGCTGTCGGCCAGTGCCGTGAAGAAAGCAATGTTCAAAGCGTGCGATAGTCCCAGCACATAGGCGACCAGACGGTCATGCTCGTCCAAGTCCATGACCACGCGCTCGGCCATCGTGGGCGCGAACAGCTGTTGAGCCTCGGCCAGCGCCTCGGCATTCCCGAGGTCGATGAAAATCACATGCCGGCCGGACAGCAGATCGGTGTCCGGCCCGAACATCGGGTGCAACGAAGTGACCCGGCATCCCGCCTTGACCAGGGAATCCAGTCCCGCGCGCAGCGGCGTCTTCAAAGAACCCAGGTCGAACACCAGACCTCGCGGCTTGCGCCGGGCGAGAGCATGCAGCAGACCCGCCGTATCGCTCAGCGGCGTCGCCAGCACGATGAGATCGAAATCCAAGGGGTCGGTCTGCCAATCGGTGATCAGGTCGAAACCCGGCTGCGCACCCTTCGGGTCGGCCACGCCCACGCGAAATCCCTGGGAAGCGAGAAACTCCGCGAACCAGCCGCCCATTTTGCCGCGGCCGCCGATGATGAGCGCCCGCTTGCCGCTGCCATGAGCTTGGGCCGCCACCCGCGCATGTTCCTGGGTGGTCAGCGAGGACTGAATGAGTTGCCGCATCAACGATTCGGCCAGATCCGCCGACACTCCGAGGCGCTCCGCGGTAGTGCGGCTCCGCAGGATCACTTCGCGTTCGCGGCCGAAGTCGCGGGTCGCCCGTCCCGCCGCGCGTTTCACCGCGGCGACCTGCTCGCTCAACGACTGCCGGCGCGACACCAGTTCCAACAACTGCCCATCCAATTCCGTGATCGCCGCCCGCAGTTCATCCAAATTCATCAAAGCAGTCCCATGTTGAGCCCTTGTCCCGCTACCATTCTCTTATGCCAAGCACCAAAAAGTCATATTGGACCGAAACCCTTCCCGATCCGCTACCCGCCAATCCGTTGGTCACGGCGGCCGAGTGGCTGCAGCAGGCCTGGACCGATGCGTCGCAGCCCAATCCCAATGCCATGGTCCTGGCGACGGTGGGAGAACAAGGTCAACCCTCGGCGCGCGTGGTCTTGTGCAAGGAGATCGCCAGCGAGCCGGGTTATATCTCGTTCTACACCAATTTCGAATCGCGCAAGGGCGGCGAGTTGAAAGCCAATCCGCGTGCCGCCGTGGTTTTTCACTGGGACCATCGCCATCGACAAGTACGGATCGAAGGCCGCGTATCACCCGCCTCGGCAGCCGATAACGACGCCTATTTCAAGACCAGAGCGTGGCAAAGCCGCCTAGGCGCGTGGGCCAGTCATCAAAGTCAACCCGTGGCATCGCGAGCGGCGCTGACCGCCGCGGTCGCCGAGCAGGCGCGGCGTTTTGCAATACCCTACGCCGGCCCTGGCTCCCCCGAACCGGAAAATGTCAGCGTGGAAGTCCCAAGGCCTGCGAACTGGGGCGGCTTCCGTCTGTATGCCGATGCCGTCGAGCTCTGGGTCGAAGGAGAGTATCGAATCCACGATCGCGCGCGCTGGACGCGCGCGGCCGCCGGGCAGCCCTGGTCGGTTACCCGTTTGCAGCCATAATCGGCCAGTTGAGGCTGCAACTCGCCGATTTGGCGAGCCGGGCTGTCGTTCGCCGGGAGATCCGGGCGATTGGCCGAATATCGCATGATCCTAAGTTGTGGCTTGGGCAGGATACCCATCGCATCAACCACACGGGAGCTTCTTGAAATGACCACTCAACTCACCAGGACCACGAAACCCTTCGGCCTATCGATCGCCTCGGGCGCCGCATTGATGTTCGCCGGCGGCTTGCTGGCAGTTCAACAACTGGGTTATCTGCATGCCGTGGCGCTCAGCCACAGCTGGCCCATCGTCATCATCGTCCTCGCGCTGTTCCAGATCGGCACCAGCCTCAATGCCGCGCGGCAACGCGGCTGGACGCTGTTGTTGTTCGGCGACTGGCTGTTTGCCAACACCATGACGGACTGGGCCTATGCCCAATTTACGTGGCCGATTCTGCTGGCCGGCATCGGTGCGGTTATGATCTTCCGGGCCATCGAACAGCGCCGCAGCGGCCATCACGAAGAGATTCACGGAAGTCACTATGCCACCTGAACCACGTCCGCCGATGGCGCCGAGATTCATTCTCGGCGTCATCATCGTTTTGGTCGGCGTGTCGCTGCTGCTGGACCAGTTGGACATCGAGCCCATGGGCAATGTGGGAAGGTTCTGGCCGGTCATCCTGATCGCGGTCGGATTCCTGTCGCTGAGCCGCGGCCGGCGTGGATCGGTTACCGGCGTGGTGCTGATTTTTCTCGGCGGTTGGCTGCTGCTCAACACCCTTGGCTGGCTGATGCTCAGCCCCTGGGAGTTCATCGTGCCCATCGCGGTTGTCGCCGTGGGCGCCCGCATCATGATGCGAAGTTCCGACTCCAACTGGCGGCCGCCTTCCGGCGGCCCATCGAACGGATTCCCGCCGCCCCCGGGATCGCCCGGCGATTTTTCCGCCGGTGCGCCCGGCGCCACTCCCCCTGGCGGAGCGACCAATCCGCCCGGCACAAATTTCTCGGGACCCGGCAATGCGCCCGACGCCTCCCAACATGCGACGATTTTCAGCGTGTTGAGCAGCAGTCGCCGCCGCTGGGGACCCAACGTTTTTCGCAGCGCTGAGGCCACCTGCATGATGGGCGGCGGAGAGATCGACTTGCGCGATGCGCATCTCGGCCCGGACGGCACCGCCTACATCGATATATTCGTGCTCATGGGCGGACTGAATATTTTCGTGCCGCCCGGTTGGACCGTCGTCTGTCACGTCATGCCCATCATGGGCGGTGTGATGGACAAAACCCGCACCATCCCATCGGCGACCACCCAGCAGCTGATTCTGCGCGGCACGGCGATGATGGGCGGCGTCGAAATCAGCAACTAGACTTCCATGCATCCCATACTCGCCGATCGCCGGCAGCTTGGCCTGTATTTGATCGGCTATCTGCCGATCGGCCTGGTGCTGGTGCTGGGATTCGGTCAACGCGGCTCGTGGGGTACCGCGGCCGTATTCTTCCTGCCGCTCACCATGGTCTACGCCTTCATCGGCCTGTCCGCGTACTACGTGTGTTCCGCCTTTCCCATCGCCAAGAACTATCGGATCTGGCGCGCGGTTCCGGCACACATCAGTTCCGCCGCCACCGTCGGCGGCCTGTGTGTCGGCATCGCCTGGGTCTGGAGCGCCGCGCTGCAATCCTTGAATCTCGGTTTGGAGCCGCAGCAGTACATGGCGCAGCCCTGGCAGTTGTTCGTGGTTGCGGCACTGCTGTTCTGGCTGGCGATCGCCTTTCACTATGTACTGATCGCGTCCTATGCTTCGCAAAAATCCGAAAAGCGCGCGCTGGAATCCGGCTTGCTGGCGCGGGATGCCGAACTGAAGGCGCTGCGAGCGCAGCTGGACCCGCACTTCTTGTTCAACAGCCTGAACTCCATCAGCGCGCTCACCGGCAGCGATCCTGCCGCTGCGCGCAAGATGTGTCTGCTGTTGGCGGATTTCTTGCGCGACACCCTGCGCTTCGGCGGCACCCATCGAATCTCGCTGAAGGACGAACTGGGCGTGGTGCAGCGCTATCTTGCCATCGAGCAAGTGCGCTTGGGGCCGCGGCTCAACATGACGGTGGAGGCCAGCGAACAGGCCCTGGCAACCTTGATTCCACCGCTGATATTGCAGCCCTTGGTGGAAAACGCGGTGCTGCACGGCATCGCCCACATGCTGGATGGCGGCACGGTGACCATCGGCGCCGAACTCGACAAGTCGACGCTGCGCATCCGGGTCGGCAACCCCAGTGACCCCGATCGGCCCCGCCATCGGCGCCCGGGCTTCGGCCTGACGCTGGTGCGCGAGCGGCTGCAAACTCAGTATGCGGGTGCGGCGCAATTGGAAGCTCGCGAGGACAACGGCAGGTACATTGCCGAAGTGAGTGTGCCCTTTGAATGAATCTGCCCGGCTCAAAGCCATCATCATCGATGATGAAGCGCCGGCGCGCGCATTGATCCGCGAGTACTTGTCGGCTCACAACGACGTCGAGGTCGTGGCTGAGTGCGCCAACGGCTTCGAAGCCGTGAAGGCCGCCAGCGAGTTCAAGCCTCACTTGTTGTTCCTCGACATCCAGATGCCGAAGCTGGACGGCTTCGAGGTCCTTGAACTGATCGGACCCGACACCGCCGGCGTCATCTTCACCACGGCGTTCGACGAATATGCCTTGCGCGCCTTCAATGTGCATGCCGTCGACTACTTGCTGAAACCCTTCGGTGCCGAGCGTTTCGCCGAAGCCATGCAACTGGCCCGTGCGCGAATTCAGCGGGCCGATCCCGTACCGGCACGCGAGCTGCTGGAGACGCACCGCGAGGGCAATCCGCTCGACCGGTTGTTGATACGCGATCGCTCCACCGTCCACGTGATTCCGGTGGACCAGATCGATTTCATCGAGGCGCAGGATGACTACGTATCGATACGCGCGGGCGGGCGCAGCTATCTCAAGGAGCAAACCTTGGGCGAACTGGAGACTCAGCTGGAACCCAAGGGATTCCTTCGCATTCACCGGCGATATATATTGAACGTCTCGCGTCTGGCCAAGATCGAACTATCGGAGAAAGACAACCGCGTGGCCATCCTCAAGGATAGGACCGAACTGCCCATCAGCCGCACCGGCTATGTGAAGCTCCGGGCTCTGCTGTAAGCGCATCAGGCGCCCTGGCCCAGGCGACGCGACAACCTGGCGGAACACTCGATTTTAGTTTTAACATCGTGGCGGGATCCGGTATTGGTATCGGTTTTTGGTGACTGAGGATGCAACAAGGGTGCCCCCGATGAGAACTGCTGCTTTCCATCATCCCGGTAATGACACTTCGATCCGCCTTGTGAGCCTGATCGCTGGTCTCTTGCTGCTGTCCCTCAACGGACACGCATCAGCCCATCATTCGTTCGAGATGTTCGACCGGGCGAAGTCCGTGTCTTTGACCGGGACCGTGAAGGAATTCCAGTGGACCAATCCGCATTGTTGGATCCAATTGCTGGTGCCGGGCGCAGACGGCACGCCGGTTGAGTGGGGTATCGAGCTCGACAGCCCGCGTTCTTTGCTGAGAACCGGCTGGAAACCGCGGCTGATCAAAGCCGGAGACAACATCACCGTGGTAGTTCATCCCAAGCGCGACGGATCGGATGCGGGTGGCTACGTCTCCGGCACCGCTGCGGATGGCTCGGCTTTACCGCCCAAGGGTAAATAGTGGGAGTTCGTACATGAGCGAGATGCGCCGCTTGAGCGGATACCTTGCATGCATGTTGGCGGGTCTGGCTCTGTGCGGCTCGACCAGCCTGCCGGCGGCGGCCGCAGAGGTACGCAAGGCGCCCCCAAAGGCGCGAAAAATGCCGGATTGGTCCGGTTTCTGGGAATCCAACGTCGATGTCAGGCATGCCGATTTCCCGAATTGGCCGTACAAGCCGGATTGGCAGGCGCGAGCGGACGCCATATTGGCTTCTCAGGACGCGCATTTTTACTGCACTGAAGGCATGCCATCCACGATGCAGATCCCGGACACGATCAACATGTTCGAGGTGCTCATCACCCCAAAACTCACCGTGATGATCTTCTCCAACCATGAGGTCCGGCACATCTACACCGACGGCAGGAATCATCCTGCCGCCGATGAGCTATGGCCCACGCCGGAGGGCGATTCCGTCGGTCATTGGGAAGGCAACACGCTGGTGGTCGATACCGTGTCGACGCGTCCCCAGGTCATGCAGGTAAAGCCGGTCGAATTCGATCCCGGCAATGTGGTGCCCGTGTCGGTGCAAAATACCCCGACCAGCGATCAGCTTCATATCACTGAAAGGATCAGGCTGTTGGCGGGCGGAATACTCGAGGACAAAATGACGGTGGAAGATCCCGTGGCATTTGCGCACCCCTACACTGGAACCTTCACATTCAAGAGACTCACGGATATCGATCGAATGGTTTATGAAGACTGCGATGAAAATCCCCGTGATTTCATCAAGGACGGCAAGGCCGTCATGATCGAGCGCCCCTCGGTGGATCCGCAAAAATAGCGCGCGTTCGCGCTCCGCGCACCCGCCTGCGCACTCGTCGGCGAATGCCGCAACGATTGTGCCGCCGCAAGATTTTCCATTCGGATCGCGGCGCTAGGATAACCTTGCCGGATGTTTCTGCTCTATCTGAAAACCGCCGTCAAGAATCTGTTTCTGCCGCCGGCGGGTCCCTTGCTGCTTGCACTTGCCGGGTTGCTTCTGATCAAGCGCCGTCCCGTTTTGGGACGCAGCCTGGTGTTGATCGGCATCGCCACTCTGTGGTTGCTGTCGACACCCATCGTGGCAAATTCATTGCAGAGCATGGCCGAGCATTATCCGCCGTTGGATCTGAAGGCCGCCGGCAACGCACAAGCCGTCGTGATTCTAGGGGGCGGAGGCCAGCGCTTGTACGCGCCCGAATACGCGGGGCCGGCCGCCGGACCGATTCTTCTCGAGCGGTTGAGTTACGGCGCCTACATTGCGCGTGAAACGCAACTTCCGGTCTTGGTGACGGGTTTCAAGGTGGAGGCTCTGGCGATGCATGCAACCCTGGCGCGCAACTTCGGCATCGAAGCGCGCTGGGTCGACGATGCAGCCTACGATACCTTCGAGAATGCGCGCAATTCGGCGCAGCTTCTCAAGGCTGACGGCATACAGCGCATCATCCTGGTGACCCACGCCACACACATGCGCCGCGCGGTCGAGGAATTCCGGGCTGTCGGACTGGAGGTGATCGCGGCGCCGCTGGGAATGAACGATACGACGCATTTCGGCCTGGGGTTGCAGCCATATCCTGACGCCTTGTGGCGTTCCTACGCAGCCATCAACGAATTGGTCGGCGAGCCGATTCGAATTTTGCTGGAGAACACGCGCCTGCGCAGTCACCAGGACTCGGCTGGCTAACGATAGCGGGTCATCAACTTGTCCAGGGCCGCACGGCCGGGCGACAGCTTCTCGAAAGGAATGCTGTTGAGCGGCGCCTTCGCGGTCTCGTTCAAGTTGTGAAACTCGGTGTTGTCGGTCTCGTCGATGTGGATCAGGCCGGTGACGTATTCATTCTGCTTGAGCTTGTTTTCGATGTAGGCGTAGGCGGCGGAGCGATCGGTCGGATCGTAGGTGGGATCCAGTTTGCGCAACAGCACGCGGCTGCCGTCATGCAGGCTGACCGGGACGGATTCACCCTCCTTGTAAGCCACCGAAATCTCCTCGGCGCGCGGCACGAAGTCCGCTTCCATCACCGCATGGTAGTGCTCACGGGTGAATCCATAACTCTTGGTCGAGCCCTCGTGGTCATTGAAGGTCACGCAGGGCGATAAAACGTCGATCAATGCAAAACCGTTGTGCCGCATTCCGGCTTGAATCAGCGGCACCAGCTGTTCTTTGTCGCCCGAGAAGCTGCGGGCGACGAAGGTCGCGCCCAGGGACAGGGCCAACAACACCGGATCGATGGGGGGCGATGAGTTTACTTCGCCTTTCTTCGCCTTGGTGCCGATGTCGGCAGATGCGGAGAATTGACCCTTGGTGAGTCCGTAAACGCCGTTGTTCTCGATCATATAAAGCATGTTGACGTTTCGACGGATCACATGCACCAGCTGGCCGACGCCGATGGACAGCGAGTCGCCGTCGCCCGAAATACCCACGTAGGTGAGGCCGCGATTCGCGGCATTGGCGCCGCTGGCGATCGAGGCCATTCGCCCGTGAACCGAGTTGAAGCCATGCGAACCGCTGACGAAGTAAGCCGTGGTCTTCGAGGAACAGCCGATGCCGGACAGCTTGACCAGCTGTTCGGGCTGCAGCGACAGTCCCCAGCACGCTTCGACGATGGCGGCGGTCACCGAATCATGGCCGCATCCCGCGCACAGCGTCGACATGCTGCCTTCGTATTGGCGCCGGGTCATCCCCAGGCTGTTGGTGGGCAACGAAGGGTGAGCGACCTTGGGTTTGTTGATGTATGACATGGCGGACTCCTACTTGGCCGGCACGGCGGTCAGACGCGGCGCTTCGGCCAGCTTGGAACGGATCTCATCGACGATGGGCTGGGCCGACATCGGCAGGCCGCTGTAACTCAGGATCGACGACAACTTGGACTTCTCCACGGCGGTTTCCAAGATCAGCAACGACTTCAATTGCGCGTCGCGATTCTGCTCCACCACGAAAATCGTGGCGTGCGACTTCAGGAATGCTTCGACGTCGGTGTTGAAGGGGAAGGCTTTCACCCGCAGATAATCGACCTCGATTTTCTGATTCTTGAGCACGTCGAGCGCCTCGCGAATGGCGCCGTCGCAGCTGCCGACGCTGATGATGCCGACGGCATTCGTGCCCCTGCCCATCAACACCGGCTTCGGAACGTAACGCGCCGCCGTGGTGAACTTGCGGCGCAGCCGATCCAGCACCACCTGGTATTCAGCGGAGTCCTCCGTGTACCCGCCGAATTGATTGTGGCCCGAGCCGCGCGTGAAATATGCGCCCTTCTGACTGGTACCGGGCAGCGTGCGATAGGGAATCGCGTCATCGTCGCGATCCACGTAGCGGTAGAATTTTTCCAGGCCCGCCAGTTCTTCCATCGACAAGATCTTGCCGCGATCCGGCCTGAAGGCGTCGTCCCATTTGAGGTCAGGACACATCCAGTCGTTCATGCCGATGTCCAGGTCGGACAGCACGAAGACCGGCGTCTGCAGCCGCTCCGCGAGGTCGAAGGCCTGCACCGCCATGTAGAAGCACTCTTCGGGATTCGCGGGGAACAGCAGGACATGACGGGTATCGCCGTGCGAGGCGTAGGCACAGATCATGATGTCCGACTGCTGGGTGCGCGTCGGCATGCCGGTGGACGGACCCACCCGCTGCACGTCGAAAATGACGGCCGGAACCTCCGCGTAATAGGCCAGGCCGACGAACTCATTCATCAGGGAAACGCCCGGTCCGCTGGTGGGAGTGAAGGCGCGCGCGCCATTCCACGACGCGCCCAGCACCATGCCGATCGCGGCCAGTTCATCCTCAGCCTGCAGGATGGCGTAATTGCGTTCACCGGTTTCAGCGTCGACACGATAGCGTTCGCAAAAGCCCTTGAAGGCGTCCATCAAGGATGTGGACGGCGTAATCGGATACCAGGCGCCGACCGTGGCGCCCGCGTACACACACCCCAAGCCGGCGGCGGTGTTGCCGTCGATCATGATGTGGCCCTTGGTCTTGTCCATGTGCTCGACGCGCAGTGGCAGCGGCGAGCCCAGATTGGCCTTGACATAGTCATACCCCAAGCGCAGCGCCCGGGTATTCGAGTCCAGAAGCTTGGGCTTCTTGGCATAACTCTCGTGCATCAGGCCGTTGATCACTTCCAGGTCGACGTCGAGCAGTGCCGCGAGAACTCCTGCGTAGGCGATGTTCTTCAGCAGGATGCGGTTGCGCACGCCGTCGAAATTTTCATTGACCAGCTTGGCCAGCGGCACTGGAATGACCGTGATGTCGCCGCGCTGCAGCAGCGCGCTGCGGGGCCAGGTGGAGTCGTAGATCAAATAGCCGCCCGACCTGACCTCGCGCACGTCCTTGGAATACGTCTCCGCGTTCATGGCCACCATGATGTCGACATGGCTGGCTCGGGCCGCGTAGGCATCACGGGTCACGCGAATTTCGTACCAGGTCGGCAGTCCCTGGATGTTCGAGGGGAAATAGTTCTTGCCCGCGACCGGAATGCCCATGCGGAAGATGGCCTTCATGATGAGCGAATTCGCGCTGGCCGAACCCGTGCCATTGACGTTGGCGAATTTCACCACGAAATCGTTGATGCGGCCGGCCTCGGCGGTCAAGCTGGGCATACATGAACCTCCTGATCGGCCGCCAGAGGAATGCGGATGGTCGATTTCTGCATGTCCCAGGCGGCCGTGGGACATCGCTCGGCGCACAAGCCGCAGTGCACGCACACATCCTCGTCTTTGATCATGACGCGGCCGGTTTGCGGCAGTCCCGATGACACGTACAGCGCTTGTGCCGGGTTGGTGGCCGGCGCTGTCAGCCGCGCCCGCAGTTCGGACTCCGGGCCATTGGGCGCAATGGTGAGACAATCGACCGGACAAATATCGATGCAGGCATCGCACTCGATGCAAAGCTTGGCGGAGAACACGGTCTGCACGTCGCAGTTCAGGCAGCGCTGCACCTCCAACGCCGCCTCTTCGGCGGTGAACCCCAGTTCCACTTCGATGTTGATCTTCTTGAAGCGTTCCACCAGGTTGACATGCGGCACGAGACGCCGCTCGACGCCGTTGTATTCATTCTTGTAAGCCCACTCGTGCATGCCCATTTTGCGGCTCGACAGCTTCACGCCGCGCGGCAATCGCTCTTCGATGGGCTCGTCGTTGCAAAACTTGTGGATGGAAATTGCGGCCTGGTGACCGTGCTCCACCGACCAAATGATGTTCTTCGGGCCGAAGGCCGCATCGCCGCCGAAAAACACCTCCGCACGGGTCGACTGAAAAGTCTTGGCATCGACTTTGGGCACATTCCACTTGTCGAGCTCGATGCCCGTGGATTTTTCGATCCAGGGGAAGGCATTTTCCTGGCCGATGGCCAGAATCACGTCATCGCAGGGAATGAGCACGTCGCCGAGCGAGCGGGTCGCCTTGATGTCGCCGTTTTCGATGTCGTATTCCAGCTTTTCGAACATCATGCCGGTCAACTTGCCGGCTTCGACGACAAAAGCCTTGGGCGCATGATTGATGACGATCTCGACTTTCTCGGCTTCGGCATCCTCGAGTTCCCACTCCGACGCCTTGAAGAATTGGCGCGGCTTGCGGGCCATCACCTTCACATTGCTGGCGCCGAGCCGCAGCGAGCTGCGGCAGCAGTCCATGGCGGTGTTGCCCACGCCGATGATCAGGACCTTCTCGCCGATCTTCTCGATGTGTCCGAAGGCGACCGATTCGAGCCAGGTGATGCCGATGTGGATGCGATCGGTATCCTTGCGGCCGGGAAGATCGAGTTCCTTGCCTTTCGGCGCTCCCGATCCGACGAACACGGCGTCGAATTCTCCCGAGTCGAGCAGCTTCTTCATGCTCTTGATGGGCGTGTTCAAGCGCAGGTCCGCGCCCATGCCCACGATGTAGCCGATTTCCTCGTCCAGCACCTTGGCCGGCAGGCGAAATGCGGGGATGTTGGTGCGCATCAGCCCGCCGGGTACCGCAAATTGTTCGAAAATCGTGACTTCATAGCCCAGCGGCAGAAGGTCATTGGCGACGGTGAGCGATGCGGGGCCGGCGCCGATGCAGGCAATGCGCTTGCCGTTCTTTTCGCGCGGCACCTTGGGCAGAAGTTCGGCGATGTCATCGCGGTTGTCCGCCGCAACGCGCTTCAAGCGGCAGATGGCAACGGGTTTCTCCTCGATGCGTCCGCGGCGGCATGCCGGTTCGCAGGGCCGGTCGCACACGCGCCCGAGGATGCCGGGAAAAACGTTGGATTCGCGGTTCACCATATAAGCGTCGGTGAACTCGCCTTGCGCTATGAGTCTTATGTATTCGGGAACATCAGTGTGCGCTGGACAGGCCCACTGGCAATCGACAACCCGATGGAAATAGTCGGGTTGCGTAGTATCGGTCGGATCCATTTTCGGTTTAAGCCCTCCCCCCGAAAAACCAGTGCGAAGTATAGTCGGCCTGCACTGCCTTCGGGCGATGCGGACAGAATCTCTCGGGCTTCATCATGAGGAGTTGCCCAATTCATAACCGAACGGTTATGCTTCTTCATGGGCTCCACGACCCAAGTCTTGCTCCAAGCGCTGGCGGATCCGACCCGACGGGGCCTGTTCGAGCATTTGGCGCACCATGGCGAGCGCACCGTGCATGCCCTGACGGCGCAGGCGGGCGTATCCCAGCCGGCGGTCTCGAAACATTTGCGGCTGCTGAAGTTCGCGGGTCTGGTCATCGACCGGCGAGACGGCCGCCGGACTTTCTACCGGGCGCATCCACAGTCACTCCTGCCATTGGCCGATTGGCTGGCGGTTTCCATGGGGCATGCATTGAGCGATCTGCGGCCGATCCGGCCGGCAATGTAAACTAACTGCATGCTAGGCGCGCTGCATCGGGTCAATGAGGCATTGGCAATCGGTTGCTTGCTGGGACTGTGTGCAACGGCGCAGGCGGTGCAGTGCAAGGCGGAATCCGTCGGCGACATCCCCTTCAGCACCTGCCGGGTCGATCTGGCCCGCGAACAACTGCGGCTTTTCTGGCGCGACGGTACCGGGCAGCCGTATCGTCAATTCTCGAGTCTGCGCGACGCACTGGCGAAACAAGGCACCAAGCTGGTGTTCGCCGTCAATGCCGGCATGTATCGCCCGGATTTCTCGCCGGTCGGCCTGTTCGTCTCCGATGGACAAGAGCTGGTGCCGCTCAACCGCCACGTCGGCTCCGGTAACTTCTCGCAACAACCGAATGGCGTGTTCTTGGTGGATGGCAGTTCTGCGCGGGTGGTGACCACCGACGAGTATGGTCAGGAAAAGCCAAGAGCATCGTTCGCGACGCAGTCGGGCCCGATGCTGGTTCACAATGGCGAGATCACGACCTCGGAGGTCATGAACCCCAAATCGCAATGGCGCAAGATCAGAAACGGGGTGTGCGCGCCTTCGCCGAACGAAGTGGCATTCGTCATCAGTGATCAACCCGTGACTTTCTTTGAGTTCGCGGGCTACTTTCGCGATCGCCTGCACTGCCGCGAAGCGTTGTATCTGGATGGAACGATTTCCGGCATGTATTCACCGCAATTGGACCGCGATGATCACTGGTCGGATATGGGTCCCATGCTTGGCGTGATCGCACCGAATTAGCCGCCATGAGTCTGGTACAAGGCCGCGATGTCCAGTGCCCGCATTGTTGGGAGACGGTGAATCTCACGCTGGATCTGTCCGTAGCCGAACAATCCTACATCGAAGATTGTCCGGTATGCTGCAAGCCCATGATGGTGTCGTTCAGCACAGTGGATGGCGAAGTCGCTGACATCAGCGTCGAAGCCTGCGATTGAAACCGGGCACGGCGCCGGCCTCGCGCGGCCGGTTCAAGGCGATACGCATCGGCATACTGCTGCTGATACTGGTGATCGTGGCGCTCAGCGCGTGGCAGGATCGGTACCGCAGCACGCGGTGGCGCGAGCCCCTGTATGTCGCCGTCTACCCGATCGCCGCCGATGACAGTCCGGTGACCGCGTACTACGTCGACAATATCAATTCAGAACGCTTCGACACCATCGAACAATTCTTCGCGCGCGAAGCGCGGCGCTATGGCCTCGATCTCGAACAGCCGGTGCGTATCCGGCTGCGCGACCAGTTGCACCAGGTTCCGCCGCAACGCCCGCCGGACGCAGGAATCATTGGCACGGCAACCTGGAGCCTGCAGCTGCGCTACTGGGCCTGGCGCCACAGCGGACACGTCAGGGAACCGGAGGACATACGCTTGTTCGTGCTGTATCACGATCCAGCGTTGACGCCGACCGTGCCTCACTCGCTCGGTCTCGCCAAAGGACTGATCGGCGTCGTTTACGCCTTCGCCGCACCCACGATGAATGGCGAGAACAACGTGATCATCGCGCACGAAATGCTGCACACCCTGGGCGCCACCGACAAGTACGAACCCGG
>CAZZWM010000015.1:0-41154 GCA_964657945.1 uncultured Steroidobacteraceae bacterium | reverse complement strand
CGCACGCGTCACCGCAATAAAAAGTTGCGCAGACAGCGTTAAATGAGGGAACTAAACGAAGATGCCGCACGCAAGATTGCGCGCGGCATCATTCATCGAGAAGGCTTGCGACTTAGGCTTTGGCGGCAGACTTCGCGGCGGCCTTGGGTTCGGCCTTCGCCTCGACCTTCGGTTCCGGCTTCGGAGCAACCGCGTATTTCTTGCGGAACTTGTCGACGCGACCGCCGGTGTCCACGATTTTCTGCTTGCCCGTGTAGAAAGGATGGCAAGCGGAGCAAACTTCAACCTGCAGATCTTGACCAATGGTCGAGCGGGTTTCGAATTTGTTTCCGCAGGTACACGTCACCGTGATCTGTTTGTATTCGGGATGGATGCCGGCTTTCATAGGAACCTCATATATCTTGGATGGCAGAATCGATCCGCTCGACATGAGCGATCGCCACGCCTTGCACCTGTCTGCCGGCGAGATTCTAAAAATCAATGCCGAAAACCGGGCCGCGCATCATATGCGCGATCGCTGGGGCAGACAACATGAGCGACGGATGCGGGTGTAAGTCTTTGTCCTACAACGACAACCAGTTTTGTCCACAAAATCTGTGGATAAGTCTGTGGATGGCTTTCAACCTTCTGTCATCAAACTGCAGAATTTCGCATAAATGTTAACTTGATCAAAAAATAGACAAGTAACTTTTTATCTTATAATCATGTGGTTACAGCGCTCATCTGACCTAGTGCAATGGCAATGTGTCGTAGGTCTCAATGTTCGGGACGCTTCTCGCCGATGTGCATAAGCTTACGAGAGAAAGCTGGCCTGCAGATCGTTCAGGAAGCGTAGCCCCAGGTCGGTGGGCCGCCAACCACCGGCCCTGGCAGCCAAAAGTCCCCGTTGCAGTGCGGCCAATAGCGGCACCCGCAGCTCTGCGATGGGTAATCCAGTGCGGTTTTCATAGTCCAGATCCGTAAACCCATCATTCAGGCGCAGAGCATTCAGCATGAATTCGAACGGCAGCTCCGAACCCGCCACGGCGGTGGTCTCGCCCAGCGCGGCAATGTCCGCAGCGCGCCGGATCTGCTCCTGGTACTCCCGTGGCTGCTTGGGCTTCACGCTTCGCAGCACGCGGCGCGGCTCGGCCTGGCTGATTTTGCCGTGGGCTCCTGCACCGATGCCCACGTAATCGCCGAACAGCCAGTAATTCAGGTTGTGCCGGCATCGAGCGCCGTCGCGCGCATAGGCCGACACTTCGTATTGTCGGTATCCGGCCTCGGCCAACAGCCGCTGGCCCGCCGCCTGGATCTGCCAGGCCGCATCGTCGTCGGGCAATGGCGGCGGCCGCGAATGAAATACCGTGCCCGGCTCGAGAGTGAGCTGATAGTAGGAAATATGCGATGGCTCGAGAGCACACGCTGTACGCACATCGAACATTGCCTCTTCCAAGGTCTGGTCCGGCAGCGCATACATCAAATCCAGGTTGAAGTTGCACAGCTTTGCATCGCGCAATTCCTGCACGGCGCGATGCGTGTCGTCGGCGGAATGAATCCTTCCCAAGCGCCCCAGAGCACTGGCGGAGAAGCTTTGCGCGCCCAGCGAGACGCGATTGATGCCGGCCTGTGCATAGCCCAGAAAGCGACCGCGCTCGATGGTCCCGGGGTTTGCCTCCATGGTTATTTCGACGTCGTCGGCAAACGCCATGCGTCGGCGCAACTCGCTCAGCAGGCGCGAGAAATGCTCCGGCTGAAACAGGCTGGGCGTGCCGCCTCCGAAGAACACGCTGTCGATTCGCCGTTGCCCGATCCGCGGCAGTTCCAGCTCGAAATCGCGCAGCAGCGCATCGATGTAACTCGAATCCGGCTGTGCCGGCTTCAACTGATGCGAGTTGAAATCGCAGTACGGGCATTTGCGCACGCACCAAGGCATGTGCACATACAGAGCGATGGATTCGGCAGCCGTCACGGCGACACCCCCGGCGAGACCTCGCAACGCGCCAACAGAGCCGCGCGCAGCGAGCGCATGGCCTTGCCTCGATGGCTGCAGCGGTTTTTCTCTTCCGGCGGCAATTCCGCGGCCGTCAGCTGATGATCGGGCAGCCAGAAATACGGGTCATAGCCGAATCCACCGCCACCCCGTGCAGCCCCCAATATATAGCCCTCCCAGGATTCCTCAGCGATGAGCGGCGGCGCACCGGGCGCATCGAGCAGCACCAAAGCGCAGCGGTATCTGGCCTGGCGCCGTTCGGCGGGAACATCCGCGAGCTCGCGCAGCAGCTTGGCATTATTGGCGGCGTCCGCGCCGGCACCGGTCACGCCGGCGTAGCGCGCCGAGTAGATGCCGGGCGCGCCATGCAGCGCGTCGACCTCCAAACCCGAGTCATCGGCCAGGGCCGCATGGCCGCTGGCGGCGGCTGCGTGTTGCGCCTTCAACAGCGCATTGGCGAGAAAAGTCGTGCCGGTTTCCTGCGGCGACGCCAGTCCGAGCTCAGCGAGACCTGCCAGCTCGTAGGGTTGACCGTCCACAAGCACGCCCTGCAGCGAGCACCGAAGTTCGCGCAATTTGCCCGGATTACCGGTGGCGACGACCAGGCGCCTAGGCGGCGCGCGCACTGAGCTGTGCGGCATGCAACTCCGCGATGCCCTTGCTTGCCAGGTTCAACAGCTGATCGAGTTCATCGCGGCGAAACGCGTGGCCCTCAGCCGTGCCTTGAAGTTCGACGAAAGCGCCGCCGCTGTTCATGACCACGTTCATGTCGGTCTCGGCGTTGGAGTCCTCCAGGTAGTCCAAGTCGAGCACGGGCGTGCCGCGATAAATGCCCACCGACACGGCTGCCACCTGACCGTGCAAAGGATTGGAGGCGATGGCGCGTTTCTTCAGCAAGGTGTCGATGGCATCGGCGAGCGCCACGTACCCGCCGGTGATGGCGGCGGTGCGTGTGCCGCCATCCGCCTGCAGCACGTCGCAATCGATGGTGACGGTGCGCTCACCCAAGGCCTTCATGTCCACGACGGCCCGCAGAGCTCGGCCGATCAACCGCTGGATTTCCTGGGTGCGGCCTGACTGCTTGCCGCGCGCGGCCTCGCGGCCCGAGCGGGTATGCGTGGCGCGCGGCAACATGCCGTATTCCGCCGTGACCCAGCCCAGGCCTTTGTTGCGCAGGAATGCCGGCACCGTGTCTTCGATGCTGGCGGTGCACAGCACACGCGTGTTGCCGAATCCGACCAGCACGGATCCTTCCGCATGCACGGTGTAACCGCGCTGAAAAGACAAGGCGCGCAGTTCATCGGACGCCCGGCCGCTGGGGCGTAAAGAAGCAGAGGTAGTGGTCATGCAGCCTTCCAACGCAGCGCCGCGGCGCTGGTGTTATCGCTATAGGGGGCAGAGGCTTCGACGGCCTGAGTGCCCAAGTCGTTCAGTGAATCGCGCAGCGGTTTGGCCTGCACCTGCGCGAAGCGTACGAAATCCGCATCCCGCAAATTGGCCCATAATCCGTCGGTGCAGAGTAACAGCACATCGCCGGATTTCAGTTTGCGCCGGGTCGAGATGGTCATTTCCGGCAACGCAGAGTCGCCGCCGAGACAGCATTCCACGTAGTTGCGCATGGGGTGGCCTTGCACCTCGGCTTCGGTGATCAAGCCTTCGCGCAACAGCACCTCGACATGGCTGTGATCACGGGTGCGTTCCAGCACCTGCGCCTGCCGAATCTGATATACGCGGCTGTCGCCGACGTGCGCCCAGTAAGCGGCTGAATCCTGCACCAGACACACTGCGCAGGTGGCGCGCGGACGCGCCTCGACGCTCAGGCCTGCGCCAAGCTTGACGACTTCCTCGTGAGCCCGGCCGAGCGACAGATGCAAAAAGCCCAGGGGATCGAAAATCGGATGCGGCGTCTGCCAAAATGCTTCGAGCATGGTCGACAGAGCCGTCTCCGCGGCGCGCGCACCTTCGGCATGTCCGCCCATGCCGTCAATGACGACCAGCAAAACGGCCTGATCCGCCGCGGCCACCGCCACCCGATCTTGGTTCTCTTCGCGGTGGCCGATCAGGCTCACATCCGCGGTTTCGATCTGCAAAAGGCGGCTCCTCGATCTGATAAGCTTCAGCTACCTAGATTATGGCCGATTTTGGCGACGACCCCTATGATTCGTAGCATGACCGGGTTTGCCCGTCGCGAGCGGCAGTTCCCTTGGGGCCAGTTGGCCTGGGAGATCAAAACCGTCAACCATCGTTTCCTGGAGCTTGGCTGCCGATTACCGGAGGAATTCCGCTCGGCCGAAGCCGAGTTCCGGGCCGCCGTCAGCGCGGGCGTAAGGCGCGGCAAGGTCGAGTGTTCGCTGCATTTCAAACCCGCCGTCGCCACCGGCAGCCTGGAGGTCGATGTCGACCTGCTCGCCTCCGTCACCACCCGCGCTCAGCAAATCGCGGCGCAAGCCGGTATGGCGGCGCGGATCGACGTCATCGACTTGTTGCGCTGGCCGGGAGTGATTCGCGACGGCACCCGCGATACCGCGCCGATGCTTGCCGCCGCGCATATATTGCTGGCCGAAGCCCTGGTCGAACTGGGCCGCACACGCGACAGCGAAGGCGGGCGACTGCGCGATGCATTGGAACAACGCTGCGCCGGTTTGCTGGAGTTCTCCGGCCGCGTGAGCGAACGCCTGCCGGAAATCCGCGCCCGCATGCGCAGCAAATTGCTGGACCGAATTGCCGCGCTGGTCAAGGACGTGGATCAAGACCGCATCGAACAGGAAATCGCCATTCTGGCGCAGCGGCTGGATGTGGACGAAGAACTCGACCGTCTGCGAGGCCACGTGACCGAGGTCCGCAAGACCTTCGACGCCCAGGAGCCCGCCGGCCGGCGCCTCGACTTCCTGATGCAGGAACTGAACCGTGAAGCCAACACTCTGTCGTCGAAATCTCAGGACATCGAAACCACGCGTGCGGCGGTCGACATGAAGGTGTTGATCGAGCAGATGCGCGAACAGGTACAGAACATCGAATAACGACAGACGTGTCCCTTTTTCCTGCCGCATTTCGATCACCTCAATAGGCAAGGAAAAATGGAGTTGATGTCATGCGAATCCAACTGCGCGCACTCGCGCCGACACTGCTGGGAACGGTTGCACTGCACACCATGGCTTATGCAGGCGACGGCGATCCCGGCGCTTCTCTGGGCGATTTATCGATCGACGACGGCGGCGGCCTGTTGGGGTTCGGCTTGAACGCCGGCTTTGCACTGGTGTTCATCGTGGTCGCGCGGCTGATGGCGCGTCGCGCTCCAAGCCCGTCCGGGTCGACGCGCACAGCGATCAGAAAGGCGACTCATGTCACACAGGGCCTGGGCTGATCGCTTGCGTGCGCAGGCACCGCCGGCGCACGCGTATGTTAAATTTGCGGCCGGATAATCATGTCCCGCGCCGGCCGTAGTACTCGATGCCATCAGGACGCCTTTACGTAGTCGCGGCACCGTCGGGCGCCGGCAAAACCAGTTTGGTGAAGGCCTTGATGGAGCGCGAGCCGCGCATCCAATTCTCGGTTTCCTACACCACCCGCAAGCCGCGCACCAATGAAATCCCCGGCCGCGACTACCATTTCGTGAGCGAGGAACGCTTCGCCAGCATGGTCGCGCACGGTGAGTTCCTCGAACATGCCAAGGTTTTCGACAACTCCTACGGCACCGCAGTGCGCACCGTGGAAGAGGCGCTGGCCAACGGCGAACAGCTTTTGCTCGAGATCGATTGGCAGGGAGCTCGTCAGGTGCGCGCCCGGCTTCCGGAAGCGCTGAGCATTTTCATCCTGCCGCCCTCCCGGCTGGCGCTGGAGCATCGCCTGCGGGGCCGCAGCACCGACTCGGACGACGTCATTCAACGCCGCCTGCGCGATGCGGCCAACGACTTGAGCCATTGGAACGAATTCGACTATGTGGTCGTGAACGACAATTTCGACCGGGCGATCGAGGACCTGCAGGCCATCGTTGAAAATCGCGCCGATCACCTCAGATCGCAGAGAGCGGAAGTCGCCAAATTTGCGGCACAACTGGCCGGAAATTGACGCTTCTGCTATGCTGACAATCCCTCGAACGGAACCCTAAGCATGGCGCGAATCACAGTCGAAGACTGCCTTCAGAACGAACCCAACCTATTCAACCTGGTATTGCTGGCGGCCAAACGCGCCCGGCGATTGGCCAACGGCGCGGAAGCGACCGTGGAATGGGAGAACGACAAACCGACCGTGGTGGCGCTTCGCGAGATCGCTGCCGGAAATATCACCCTCGAAATGTTGGAAGAGCCCGAAGAGCCGGCGGCACCGCCGGTCAGCGAGCTCGACATGCCGTCGGATTTCCGTGCACCGCAACTCGGGCTTGGGGACTGACCGCCACCGGCTTCCCCAAGAGCTCCGATGGACTATGCGTCTTCCTTACTCGGTTTCTTGCCTGGTGGAAGACGCTCCACCGGGATCAGCCAGCTCTTAGATAAACTGGAAGGATATCTGTCGCCCGCGCAGGTGGAGCGGGTTCGGGAAGCCTATGACTTCGGTGCCGAGAAGCATCAGGGTCAGAAGCGCGTTTCCGGCGAGCCTTACATCACCCACCCGGTCGCGGTCGCCGATATCCTCGCCGATCTGCGTCTGGACGCCGACACCTTGGTGGCGGCCCTTCTCCACGACGTGATCGAAGATACGCCCACGGCAAAGGCGGAAATCGCATCCATATTCGGTCAGGTGGTCGCCGAGCTGGTCGACGGCGTCAGCAAGCTCGACCAGATTCAGTTCAAGAATCGCGAGGAGGCGCAGGCCGAGAGCTTCCGCAAGATGCTGCTGGCCATGGTACGCGACATCCGCGTCATCATGGTGAAAATGGCCGACCGCATGCACAACATGCGGACCCTGGGGGCCATGCCGCCGATGAAGCGGCGCCGCATCGCCCGCGAGACGCTCGAGATCTATGCGCCGATCGCCGAACGCCTGGGGCTTTATGCGGTGAAACTCGAGCTCGAAGACCTCGGATTTCGCGCACTCTATCCCTACCGCTACAAGGTGCTGGAACGCGAACTGAAAAAGGCCCGCGGCAATCAGAAAGAGTTCGTCGGCAAGATTCAGGCAACCCTGAAGGCGGCGCTCAAGAAGTCGCAGCTGGAAGGGGCGATCGAAGGCCGCGAGAAACATCTGTACAGCATCTACCGCAAGATGGCGAACAAGAAGATCTCCATCAACGACATGGTGGACGTCTACGGTTTCCGCATCATCGTCGACAACGCCGACACCTGCTACCGCGCGCTGGGCCTGGTGCACAGCGTCTACAAGCCGATGCCGGGCCGCTTCAAGGACTACATCGCGATACCCCGGGTCAACGGCTATCAATCCCTGCACACCACGCTGTTCGGCCCGAACGGCGTGCCCATCGAAGTGCAGATCCGTTCGGAGCAAATGCATCGCGTGGCGGAATCCGGAATCGCGGCGCATTGGAAGTACAAGTCCGGCGGCGACACCTTTGGCGGCGTGGAACACGACCGCGCGCGCGAGTGGCTGGCCAGCCTGGTGCAGATTCAGGAGGGCGGCAGTTCCGAGGAATTCCTCGAGAGCGTCAAGGTCGATCTGTTCCCCGACAAGGTCTACGTGTTCACGCCCAAGGGCAAGATCCTGAGATTGCCCAGCGGCGCAACCGCGGTGGACTTCGCGTACGCCATCCACACCGACATCGGCAATCGCTGCGTGGCGGCCAAGGTGGACCGCCGCCTGGTGCCTCTGCGCACGCCGTTGCGCAACGGCCAGACGGTTGAAATCATCACCGCCAAGGGAGCCACGCCGAATCCTTCCTGGTCGACCTTCCTGGTGACGGCCAAGGCGCGCGCGGCCATCCGCAGTTACTTGAAGAACCTGAAGCGCGGTGAAGCCGCGGAGCTCGGCAAGCGCCTGCTCGGCCTCGCACTCGAGGAATTTTCGTTGAATCTGAAAAAGATTCCGCCGGCCGAGATCGACGCCGTGGTGAAAGAACTGAACATGAAGGATGCAGGCGAGCTGTACGAAAAGATCGGCCTCGGCGAAAGAATGGCCCCGCTGGTCGCGCGGCGCCTGCAGCCCCTGCTCGGCGTCAATACCGAAGGCGGGGAGCCGGGACAGGAACCCGCGGGCGCCGCGGCCGCTCACGTTGCAGCCGGTCCGCTGATGATCGCGGGCACCGAAGGCTTGCTGGTGACGTACGCGCGTTGCTGCTTTCCCATTCCCAACGATCCCATCATGGCCTACCTGAGCGCCGGCCGCGGCGTGATGATCCACCGCCAGAATTGCGGTAACCTGGCCGAATATCGCAAGCAGCCGGAGAAGTGGCTGTCGGTGGCGTGGGAAGGCGCACGGGACCGCCTGTTCAGCTGCGAGATTCAGCTGGAGATCAACAATCGGGTGGGCGTGCTCGCGGCGGTTGCCTCGAGCATCGCCGGGACCGAGACCAATATCGATCAGGTGTCTCTGGAAGAACGCGACGTGAACAGCTCATCGCTCAAATTTCAGGTTCAGGTGCGCGACCGCAAGCATCTGGCCCGCGTGATTCGAACCATCCGCCGCATGCCCGATGTACAGCGGGTTTCGCGCACATTGGCCTGATCGGATAATTCCATGAGCAAACAAATCATATCGACCGCCGAAGCGCCCTCGGCCATCGGACCCTATTCGCAAGCCGTTCGCGTCGGCAACACCATCTGGGTATCGGGGCAGATTCCCCTCGATCCCGCCACCAAGGAATTGGTCGGCGGCGACATCGAAGCGCAAATCCGCCGCGTGTTCGAGAATCTGAAAATCATCGTGCTCGCGGCCGGCGCGGGTCTCGACGAGGTGGTCAAAGTGAATATCTTTCTGATCGATCTCTCCCACTTCGCGCTGGTCAACAAGGTCATGGCGGAGTACTTTCGCGCGCCATACCCGGCCCGGGCCGCGGTTGGCGTGGCCTCGCTGCCGCGCGGCGCGCAGGTCGAAGTGGAGTGCATAGTCGCTTTGTGATCGAGCCCAGGCCGGTCACGGCGCTGCGCGGCGTGGGCGATGCGCTGGCTGCGCGACTGGGCACGCTGGGCGTGGCGTCGACCCAGGATCTGTTGTTCCTGCTGCCGCTGCGCTACGAAGACCGCACGCGGCTGGTGCCGCTCGGCGAATTGCGCGCAGGCGATCGCGCCTCGGTGGAAGGCGAAGTGCTGCTCACGGAGGTGGCGTTTCGCGGCCGGCGGCAAATGCTTTGCAAAATCGCCGACGGCTCCGGATTTCTGACGCTGCGTTTCTTTTATTTCACCGCGCAGCAACAACACGGACTGGCGCGCGGCGCGCGCATCCGCTGCTTCGGCGAAGCCCGGAAGGGACCCGCGGGTCTGGAGTTCGTGCATCCGGAGTACCGGCGCGTCGATCCGAACGCGGCGCCCGACGCCGAGGAGCATTTGACGCCGATTTATCCAAGCACCGAAGGCGTGACTCAGGGACGCCTGCGTCAACTGGTGCGATTGGCGTTGGAGCAAACGGCCGCCGGCGATCCGCAAGATTGGCTGCCTGCGGCATTGCTGGCGGACGCGCAGCTGCCGAGCTTGAGGGCGGCACTCTCCTACGTGCATCGTCCGCCCGCCGACGCGCCGGTCGAGCTGCTCATGACGTGGCGTCATCCCGCGCAACGGCGTCTCGCCTTCGAAGAATTACTGGCGCATCAGCTGTCGCTCAAATTGCTGCGCCAGCGAATCCAAAGCGATCCCGGCTGGCCGCTCCGTTCCGATGGCGCGTTGAAGGCCAGCCTGCTGAAAGCGCTGCCCTTCGCCATGACCAAGGCGCAATCGCGGGTGTTGCTGGAAATCGAAGCCGACCTCGCCAGACCCAAGCCCATGCTGCGCTTGGTGCAGGGCGATGTAGGCTGCGGCAAGACGCTTGTGGCCGCGCTCGCCGCCACCCAAGCCATTGCCATGCGCCGCCAAGTGGCCCTGATGGCGCCCACTGAATTGCTGGCGGATCAGCATGCGCAAAACTTTCGGCGCTGGTTCGAGCCCTTGGGGATAGCGGTGGCGCTGCTCAGCGGACGCCAAACGGGCAAGGTCCGCGCCGCGATTCTCGAAGGCATCCGCGAAGGACATGCGCCCCTGGTCATCGGTACGCACGCGTTGTTCCAGGAAAGCGTGATGTTTGCGTCGTTGGCCATGGTGGTGGTGGACGAGCAGCATCGCTTCGGCGTGCACCAACGCTTGAGCCTGCGAGAGAAGGGTTCCGCGGACGGCCATCAGCCGCACCAGCTGATCATGACGGCCACGCCGATTCCGCGCACCCTGGCCATGACGGCGTATGCCGACCTGGACGTCTCGGTCATCGACGAACTGCCCCCGGGGCGCACGCCCGTCAAGACCGTGGTGATGTCGGAGAGCAAGCGCGACGATGTGGTGCAAAGAATCCGCAATGCCTGCCTCGAAGGCCGTCAGGCCTACTGGGTGTGTCCGCTCATCGACGAGTCGGAGGAGATGCCGTACCAGGCCGCCGAAGAAACCGCTGCGGCGCTTGGCGCAGCGCTGCCCGAGCTCAAAGTGGGCTTGGTGCACGGGCGCATGCCGCCCGCCGCCAAGGAGGGAACCATGCGCCGTTTCAAGGACGGACAAATCCAACTGTTGGTGGCGACCACGGTGATCGAAGTGGGCGTCGACGTTCCGAATGCAACGCTGATGGTGATCGAAAATGCGGAGCGCTTGGGGTTGGCGCAATTGCATCAACTGCGCGGGCGAGTCGGCCGCGGCGAGCACCTCAGTTCCTGCCTGTTGCTGTATCGCGCGCCGCTGTCGTCGTTGGCGCGGCTGCGGCTGGCCGTCATGCGCGACACCAATGACGGCTTCGAGGTGGCGCGGCGCGACTTGGATTTGCGCGGACCCGGCGAACTGCTGGGCACGCGTCAGACCGGCCTCGCGCAAATGCGCGTCGCGGATCTATTGCGTGATGCCGATTTGCTGCCGCGGGTGCAGATCGCGGCGGAGTCGATGCTGCGCGATTGGCCGCAAAATGTGACCCCGCTCATACGGCGATGGGTCGGACATGCAGAGCAATACGGGCGCGTGGGGTAGAATCCCGCTCATGACCGCCGGCGGCAAAACCCGATCTCTCGAATCCATTCAGTGGCAACCGCAGGAGCGCCTGGGCCAGTTGGCCGTGGATGGACACATCCGTTCCTGGCTCATCGGCAAGGGACTGCTCACGGCGCGCGTCAAAGCCGCCTGTGCGGAACGCTATGCGCTGCGCTTGGTCGATCAATGGACCGGCCTGCTCAGTGCCGCACACAAGGCGGCGCTGCACTGCCAAGACCATGCCGGCCTGTTTCGCGACATCGAAATGTGTTGCGGCGACACGGTCTGGGTGTTCGGCCAGAGCGTTGTGCCCGATTCCACCTTGTCGGCGCATCCTTGGCTGGCTGAGCTCGGCGAAGCCGATCTGGGCGAGACCTTGAGCGAGCTTTCGGGCGTGGAACGCAGCTCGTACGAATATGCATGGCTTCCGTTGGCGGAATTGGCCACCGCCAGAGCGCTGCGCGATGCGCAAATCAGGCCGGCGGGACTGTGGGCCCGCCGCTGGCGCATCAGCCTGCGCAACTCGCCGCTGCTGATCCATGAGCTGTTCCTGCCCGCCATGGGCCGCACCTAAAGTACAGTGGCTCTGCCGCGCTCAGGCGATGAATTAGCGCAGCGCATAATGGAGCGCTGGCGATGGTTTGCCTATCGCGTTCGTTTCCATCCATGGACCACCGAAGAACTCCCCAAGCTCCTCGGCGTGCTGCATGACTACGTGCAGCTCATGCGTCTCGATCGTCCCATCGGCATCTGGCTGCTGCTGTGGCCGACGCTGTGGGCCGTTTGGATCGCCAGCCGCGGGCGGCCGACCCCGCAGATTTTTCTGATCTTCGTCACCGGAACCGTGCTGATGCGTTCGGCAGGCTGCGCCATCAACGACTACGCCGACCGCAGCTTCGATCCGCATGTCGCACGCACGCAAAACAGACCGCTGGCCGCCGGCCGCATCACCACGCTCGAAGCGCTGATTCTGTTCGCGGTGCTGGCGCTGGCTGCGCTGATACTGGCCCTGCAGTTGAATCGCTTCACCCTGCTGTTCGCCCTGGGCGGTGCCTTTTTGGCGGTCACCTATCCCTTCATCAAGCGCTTTCTATCCGTTCCGCAGATGTACCTGGGATTGACCTTCGGCTGGGGAATCCCCATGGCATTTGCCGCGCAGTTGGAGAACGTGCCGCGCATCGCTTGGCTGCTGCTGCTGGCCAATGTGCTGTGGGTGACGGTTTACGACACGCAATACGCCATGGTGGATCGCGACGACGATGTGAAAATCGGCGTGCGCTCCACCGCCATCCTGTTCGGCGATTCGGACCGCCACATCATTGCAATTCTGCAGGCCATGACACTGGCGTCCTTGTACTTCGTAGGCAGCGCCATCCGCGCCGGACGCTGGTACAACGGCGGCCTGATCGCCGCCGCACTGTTCTTCGTCTACCAGCTGTGGCTGATCCGCGAACGCGAACGCGAAGGCTGCTTTCGAGCCTTTTTGAACAACAACTACGTGGGAATGGCGGTGTTCATCGGCATTCTGCTCGAGTACCAATTCAACCGGACGTAAACCATAATTCAGCGTTCGAGTTGACTAGAGCGCAGGGCCCGCCAATACTGGCTCGCTGGTTGAACGGGCCTCGAGGTGCACCCTGGATATTCGCAATGATTGGACCCGAACCGAGGTCGCGGAGCTTTTTAGCCTGCCTTTCATGGACTTGGTATTCAAGGCGCAGCACCTTCACCGGTTGTACCAAACGCCCAACACCGTCCAAGTCAGCACGCTGCTGAGCATCAAGACCGGCGCCTGCCCCGAGGATTGCGCCTATTGCCCGCAAAGCATTCGCTTCGATACGGGGCTGCAGGCCTCGGAGCTCATGGAGGTCGAGGCGGTCGCCGGCCGCGCCCGCGCCGCGCGCGACTCCGGCGCCACGCGCTTTTGCATGGGCGCGGCGTATCGATCGCCGAAGCCGAAAGACCTGCAGAAGGTGTTGTCCATGATCCGCGAGGTGAAGGCTCTCGGGCTGGAAACCTGCGCCACCTTGGGGATGCTGACCCCGGAACAGGCCGTCGAGCTCAAGCAGGCAGGTCTGGATTTCTACAATCACAACCTGGACAGTTCGGCCGAATATTACGCCACCATCATCCACACCCGCACCTACCAGGACCGGCTCGATACCCTGGAAGCGGTGCGCCATGCCGGACTGAATGTATGCTGCGGCGGCATCGTCGGCATGGGCGAGGGCCCCGAGGACAGAGTCGGCTTGCTGCATACCTTGGCCACCTTGCCGCAGCATCCCCAAAGCGTTCCCATCAATCAATTGGTGCGTGTGCAGGGCACGCCGTTGGCGGCCGCCGAAGCGCTGGACCCCTTCGATTTCGTGCGCATGATTGCGGTGGCGCGAATCCTCATGCCAAAAAGCCATGTGCGCCTGTCGGCCGGGAGGGCCGAGATGAGCGACGAACTGCAGGCCTGGTGCTTCATGGCCGGCGCCAACTCCATTTTCCATGGCGAGAAGCTGCTGACCACCGGCAATCCCGATACTGAACACGATCGCCGGCTGTTCCAGCGCCTGAAAATATCGGCCGAGCCGGCGACCGCTATGGCATCGTAGGGACCCCCTACCAACGATGCGACTATGGCCGACGAATTCGGCGCCCAGGCCCTCGATTCGGCGTGGGCGCGCCGCTCTTTCGACCGCGCCGCCGGCAGCTACGACGCAGCGGCGGTGCTGCATACCGACGCGCGCGATAATCTGCTCGAGCGCCTGGATCTCATGGCGATTCAGCCCAAGGTGGTCGTGGATGCGGGGGCCGGCACGGGCCACGCCTCGCGCGCCCTGAAGCGTCGCTACCCAAGCGCTTTGGTGATCGCCGTGGACTTCTCGGCAGGCATGCTGCGGGCCGCGGGCCGGCAAAATGCGTGGCTGCGGCCCTTCCAGCGGCTTTGCGCCGATGCGCAGCGGCTGCCGTTCGCCGCTGCCAGCGTCGATTTGATCGTCAGCAATCTGCTGTTGCAGTGGTGCGATCCCGATGCCGTCTTCAGTGAATTCCGGCGGGTGTTGAGGCCACAAGGCCTGCTGACCCTGACGACCTTCGGTCCCGACACCTTGCGCGAACTGCGCGCCGCCTGGGCCAGCGTGGACTCGAGCAGCCGCGTGCATTGCTTCATCGACATGCACGATTTGGGCGACGCCATGGTGCGCAGCGGTTTCGTATCGCCGGTGTTGGACGTGGAGAAAATCACGCTGCAATACCGCGACGTGAGCGGCGTGGCGTCGGATCTCAAGGCCCTCGGCGCCCACAACGCCAGCGTCGGAAGACCCCGGGGATTGACCGGCCGCCAAAAGTTTTCGGCCATGCAACGCGCCTACGAAGCACAGCGTCAGGACGGCCGGCTGCCGGCCACCTACGAAATTGTGTTCGCGCACGCCTGGGTGCCGGCTCAGCCGCCGCAACGAAGCAGTGCCGACGGCACGGAAGTCCCGCTGGCGGAAATCAGACGTCAATTACGCAATCGGCGGGAGAAATGAGGCGCAGTTAAGTTATCCTGCTGCTCATGGAACAGCGCATCGATTTGGCGCCCAACTGCTCGCTGACGCCGACCGCCGCGAAGCTTTTTTTTGGCGCTACCTGTCTGTTTTCGTTGAGCTTTGCCCTAATCTTCGTGCTGCGGGGCCTGTGGCCCATCCTGCCGTTCTGGGCGTTGGAAATGGCTGTCTTGGGCGCAGCTTTGTACGCCAGCATGCAGCGGCGCAAATACGGTCAAACCTTGCTGATCACCGAGTCGGTGGTCAGTTTGGTGACGCGGACGCGCCAAGGCGCGCAAAAACAAGATTTTGCGAGACATTGGGCGAAGGTTAAACTTCGCAGTCCGCCGCGGCGCCTGGGCACCAGCCGGTTGACCATTGAAAGCCACGGCCGGGTTTACGAGGTCGGCAGCTTCCTCACCGAGGAGGATCGCTGCCGGTTGGCGCTGCGTTTGAATCGTTTAGTCGGCGGCATGAACGAATCGCCGCCGCTTGAAGTTGCGAACTTAGGGGATGCTTTTAGATGAGAGTCAACAGAACGGCAGCGTTGTGCTTCACGGCGTTGGGATTGGCATCCGGCGCGTTCGCGGGCAGCCCCAACACCTCGAACGGCTACAACCTGCCCACCGGAGTCACCGACCTCGCGCAGAAAATGTACGGCCTGCACATGTTGGTGTTCTGGATCTGCGTCGGCATCGCCGTCGTGGTGTTCGGCGCCATGATCTACTCGTTGTTGGCGTTCCGGCAATCGAAGGGCGCGGTACCCGACACCACCATGATCCACAGCACCAAGGTGGAAATCATCTGGACCATCATCCCGGTGATCATCCTGGTGGTCATGGCCATACCCGCCGCCGATCTGATCCTGCAGCAGGAAGACACGCGCAACTCCGAGCTGTCCATCAAGGTCACCGGCTATCAGTGGAAATGGGAATACCAGTACCTGGATGCCGCCGACGGCATCGACTTTTTCTCGACCCTGGCGCAGCCGTCGAATTTCGCGCGCCAGCTGAATTCCGGCATCGATCCGAATACCGTGCCGAACTATCTCCTGGAAGTGGACAAGCCCCTGGTCATACCCAGCGGCACGAAGGTCCGCCTGCTGCTGACCTCGCAGGACGTCATTCATGCCTGGTGGGTGCCCGATTTCGGCGCCAAGCGCTCCGCCATCCCGGGCTTCGTCAATGAAATCTGGTTCAAGGTGGATGCCGGCAAGGAAGGCGTCTATCGCGGCCAATGCGCGGCGCTGTGCGGACGCGATCACGGCTTCATGCCGGTGGTGGTCGATGTGCGCACTCCGGATGATTTCAAGAAGTGGGTGGAAGAGCAGAAAGCTGCCATGAAGCCGGCGGCCGCCGCAGCCACGGCGGCGCCCACCACCGCGACGCCGCCGACCGCGCAGGTTTTGCCGAATTAGTTTTTCGCCAACAGCATTTTTCAAGAGAGCACCGACCATGGCTGAGATTCACGCGACCGACACCGCGCACCACGATGAGCATGATCACGGCCCGGCGCAGGGCATCAAGCGCTGGCTTTTCGCGACCAACCACAAGGACATCGGCACGATGTACCTGCTGTTCAGCCTGATCATGTTCTTCATCGGCGGCGCCATGGCCATGGTGATCCGCGCCGAACTGTTCAAGCCCGGGCTGCAGCTGGTGCAGCCCGAGTTCTTCAATCAAATGACGACCAACCATGCGCTCATCATGATTTTCGGCGCCGTCATGCCGGCCTTCGTCGGCCTCGCCAACTGGATGATCCCGATGCAGATCGGCGCGCCCGACATGGCGCTGCCGCGGATGAACAACTTCAGCTTCTGGATCCTGCCTTTCGCCTTCACGCTGCTGCTGTCGACGATGTTCGTGCCCGGCGGCATGGCCGCCGGCGGTTGGACCTTGTATCCGCCGCTGTCGCTGCAGGGTGGCGACAGCTTCCCGATGCTGATTTTCGCCATCCACATGATGGGCGCATCTTCGATCATGGGCGCCATCAATGTCATCGTCACCATCATGAACATGCGCGCGCCCGGCATGAACCTGCTGAAAATGCCCCTGTTCTGCTGGTCCTGGCTGATCACCGCGTACCTGCTGATCGCCGTGATGCCGGTGTTGGCCGGCGCGGTGACCATGCTGCTCACCGATCACTTCTTCGGCACCAGCTTCTTCAACGCCGCGGGCGGCGGCGATCCGGTGATGTTCGAGCACATTTTCTGGTTCTTCGGACATCCCGAGGTGTACATCATGATCTTGCCGGCCTTCGGCATCATCTCCGAGATTTTGCCGACCTTCTCGCGCAAGCCGCTGTTCGGTGCGACCTCGATGATCTACGCCATCGCCTCGATCGCCTTCCTGTCCTTCATCGTGTGGGGCCACCACATGTTCGTCGACGGCATGCCGCTGGCCGCGCAGCTGTTCTACATGATGTCCACCATGCTGATCGCGGTGCCGACGGGCGTGAAGGTGTTCAACTGGACCGCGACCCTGTGGAAGGGATCGCTGAGCTTCGAACCGCCCATGCTGTTCGCGCTGTCGTTCCTGTTCCTGTTCACCATCGGCGGCTTCTCCGGCGTGATGCTGGCCATCGTGCCGGTCGACTTCCAATACAACCAAACCTACTTCGTGGTCGCGCACTTTCACTATGTGCTGGTGCCCGGCGCCGTGTTCGCCATCATGGCGGCGGTGTACTACTGGATTCCGAAATGGACCGGCCACATGTACAGCATGTTCTGGGCGAAGACGCATTTCTGGCTGTCGACGATCTTCGTCAACGTGCTGTTCTTCCCGCAGCACTTCCTGGGATTGGCCGGCATGCCGCGCCGCATTCCGGATTACGCGGTGCAGTTCACCGACTGGAACATGGTGTCCTCCATCGGCGGCTTCGGCTTCGGCTTGTCGCAAATCATATTCGCGGGCATCGTCGTGTCTTGTATTCGCGGCGGCAAGAAGGCCAGCGCGGAAGTATGGGATGGCGCCACACCCACCGGCCTCGAGTGGACCCTCCCGTCGCCCGCTCCCTACCACAGCTTCACCGTGGCGCCCGAGATCAAATGAGCGCGGTGGTCCGGCCCGGCAACCGACGCGTCCGCAACAGCGCCTTGGGGTTGGGCGCGCTGGCGCTGGCGTTTTATCTGGGCTTCATCGTCCTGCTGATCTATCGCAGCCGCCATTGATGGATCGAAAGCGCGCCAATCGTAAATTGCTCGGCGGTCTGCTGATCATGACCGCGGGAAGTTTTGCATTCGGCTGGGCATTGGTGCCGTTGTACGACGTGCTATGCAAGGTCGCGGGCATCGGCAATGCAGAGGCCAAGGCAGGCGCCGAGATCGTAACCGAAGCCGAAGACCCGGATCGCGAAGTCACCATCGAATTCGTCACTTCGCCTGCCTCGGTGGGCAGCTACGAGTTTCGTCCGGCCGTCGCCTCGATGAAGGTGCACCCGGGCAAGCTCTACGACACTTCGTTTTATGCCAGGAATCTGACCGGAGCATCGTCGGTCGCCCAGGCCGTGCCCAGCATATCGCCCACCGGTACGGCCAAGTATTTCCACAAGACCGAGTGCTTCTGTTTCAGTCCGCAGAAATTCGCCGCCGGCGAGGGCCGCGACATGCCGGTGAGGTTCATCGTCGATCCCGGCTTGCCGGCCAATGTCGACCGATTGACGCTAGCCTACACTTTTTTCGATACCACGCAGGCGAAGCAGCCGGCGGGATGACGTACGACTTTTTGTTCTTAACCGATTAGAGACGAACATGGCGCAAGCGCACGCAGACACGGCAGACGGTACCTACTACGTCCCCCACAGCAGTCCCTGGCCGATCTATGGCTCGGTAACTCTTTTCACGCTGATGTCGGGCGCCATCGCCACCTTGAACAGCTGGCTGCCGGCGTGGGCGCTGCTGCCCGGGTTCTGCATGCTGGCACTGCTGTTCATTCTTTGGTTCAGCACCGTCATCGACGAAAATCAGCACGGCATGTACAACATGCAGGTGGACCGCTCATTCCGCATGGGCATGATGTGGTTCATCTTCTCCGAAGTGATGTTCTTCGCCGCCTTCTTCGGCGCCCTGTTCTACGCGCGCACCCTGTCGGTACCCTGGTTGTCGGGCGACGGCGTGAAAATCTTCACCAAGCTGCTGCTGTGGAACAACTACGACGGGGCATGGCCCACCAATGGTCCCGGCGTCGTCGGCGGCAAGGCGGACGGTTCCTTCGAAACCGTCTCCGCTCTGGGCTTGCCGGCGATCAACACCGCCATCTTGTTGACCAGCAGCGTCACGGTCACCATCGCACACCATGCCCTGATCAGCGGCCACCGCCTGCGCTTGAAGATCTTCCTGGCGATGACCTTCCTGCTGGGTTTCACCTTCGTCGGCCTGCAGGCGATGGAGTATCACGAGGCGTACACGGAACTCGGCCTGCGCTTGGGCACCGGCATCTACGGTTCCACTTTCTTCATGTTGACCGGCTTCCACGGCATGCACGTTACGCTCGGCGCCATCATGCTGACCACCATCTGGTTCCGCGTCATGAAGGGGCATTTCACCCCGCAGCGCCACTTTGGCTTCGAGGCCGTCGCCTGGTATTGGCACTTCGTCGATGTGGTGTGGCTGGGTCTTTTTATCTTCGTCTACTGGCTGTAGCGGGGACTAGAATTTCGGACCACGCCCGGCCGGGCCTCCCCCGGCCGGGTCGATCCAGCCGAAGTAGTAGGCAACGATAATCAACAGGAACAGCGCAACGGATAGTCCGATGCGCCACGCCAGCGCGTTGACCATCTTGGTGCCGTCTTCGGGCTTGCGGCTGGAAAGATGGAACAAAGCCTTACCGAGGCTGATCAAAATCAGCACCAGCATCGCAACGATGAGATATTTGATAAGCATCCGTCAGTATATCGTGTCCTTCTCCCCCCGCCCTTTCACCACATTGCTCACCTTGGCGCTGCTGGTCATGCTGATCTCACTGGGCCGATGGCAGTTGCAGCGCGCCGACGAGAAGCGCGCGCTGTACCAATCCTTCGCGGCCGGCACCGATGCCAGCCGCACTGTCGACGCTCGCACGCCGCCCTTGCCGCGCTATCAGCACGTCGAGGCCGGCGGCCGCTATGACTCCTCGCGCCAGGTGTTGATCGACAATATGTTCGATGCCGATAAAGTCGGCTATTACGTGATCACCCCGTTTGCGCTCGACGGCGGCGGCTGGCTGTTGGTGAATCGCGGCTGGGTGCCGTTGGGGAAGACCCGGTCCGATCTACCCGCAATCCCCGTTGCCGATGACCCACGCCGCATACATGGACGCGCCGATCATTTGCCGGCGGCCGGAATTCAAATGGGCCAGCGGCAGCAGCTTCGGCCACCCTTTCCGGTGGTCGCCAGCTTTCCCAATCACGACGAGTTGGCGCAGTTGCTCAAGGAGACGCAGTGGTCAGCCGCAACCGACGTGGTGCTGCTGGATCCGGCCGAACCGAATGGTTACGCGCGCCATTGGGCGCCGCCGGGCTTTCCGCCCATCCGCCATATTGGATATGCCGTGCAGTGGTTCGCCTTGGCGGCGGCTTTGTTGGTGATTTATCTCATCATGAACATCAAAAAGACGGCGGCCGCGACGCCCAAGGTTGCGCCATGACGCAACGCAGTGCGCACGACGCGCGGCAACGCAAAATTCTCATCGGCGTGGCGCTGATGTTTTTCGCGCCCTTGGCCTTCGCCTTCTATTTATATTACGGCGGTGTTCACTGGCGTCCCGGACATCGCGTAAACGCCGGCGAGCTGATCCAGCCTGCGCGGCCGCTGAACGAAAAATCCCTCACCGGCAAGTGGACCTTGTTGTATGTGCAGCAGGGCCGTTGCGACGCTGAGTGTCAGCGGCATTTGTACGACACGCGGCAGGTGCGCACTGCGCTCGACCGGGAGATGACCCGAGTGCAACGCGTGTTCGTCGGTGACGCCGACTGCTGCGATCTGGCGGCCTTGCACGATCTGCATCCCGATCTGATAGTGAAGAATCCGGGTTCGGACAATGCCGCATGGCTGGCGCTGTTGCCGCAAGCCGCAGGCGCGGACAACTCGGATCGCACCTACGTCATCGATCCTTTGGGGAATTTGATGATGTACTACCCGCCTGACGCCGCGCCCAAGGGCATGTTGGAAGACATGAAGCGGCTGCTGCGCCTGTCGTCGATCGGCTGATGAATCCGCGAACACGCCTGCGGTGGTTCAGACGCCTGGCCTTGGCGGGCGCCATCCTGGCCGCGGTCGTGGTGGTGCTGGGTGCCTGGGTCAGACTCACGGATGCGGGACTGGGCTGCCCGGATTGGCCGGGCTGCTATGGCCACACCTATCCGCAAGCGGCTCCTGATGTCGGGAAGGCTTGGCATGAAATGGTGCACCGCTACTTCGCCGGCACTTTGGTGCTGGTCATCGGTACGCTGCTCGTCTGGGCGGTGGCGTTTCGCAAGGATCCTGGCCAGCCCCGCATCCCGGTGATGCTCTTGTTCGTCATCGTCTTGCTTCAAGCCGCGTTGGGGGCCCTCACCGTCACCCGCCTGCTCAAACCGCTGATCGTCACGGGCCATCTGCTGGGCGGGCTTACCACATTGGGGATATTGTGCTGGCTGGCGGTAACACCCGAGGAACGCGCGCCGACGGCGCGCGAAGGGCGATTACTGCAATTCGCGCTGTTCGCCTTCGCCGTGCTGGTGCTGCAAATCGCACTGGGCGGCTGGACCAGCACCAACTACGCGGCGGTGGCCTGCCCCGACTTCCCGACCTGTCAGCAAGCCTGGTGGCCGCCCATGGATTTCCGCAACGCCTTCATCCTGTGGCACGGGCTGGACATCGACTATACCGGCGGCGTGCTTGCCAATCCCGCCCGGGTGGCCATTCACGTGGTTCATCGCTTCGGGGCCGCCATCGCCGGAAGCGTGCTGCTTCTGGTGGGGCTGGCCGCCATTTTCAGAGGCAGCTCAGCCCGCCTTCGTTTGGCCGGCGCCCTGGTGACCGGCGCGGTGCTGCTGCAAATCTGCATCGGTGTCTCGATGGTGCATTTCGGCATGCCCCTGCTGCTGGCCACCATGCACAACGCCGGCGCCGCCCTGCTGGTCATTTGCGTGGTGGCGCTGCTGCGGATGCTGGTACCCTTGCCGCATGTCCACCGTCCCCGATAGCCCAGTTTCCGCGGTGGCCGCGCCGCATTGGCGCGACTTTCTGGAGCTCACCAAACCCAAGGTGAGCTTGTTGATCGTCTTCACCGCCATCGTCGGCATGGTGTTGGCTTCTCCCGGTTGGATTCCGCTGCAGGCATTGATTTTGGGCTCCATCGGCATCGCCATGGCGTCGGGTTCCGCTGCGGCCTTCAACCACATCTTGGATCAGCGCATCGATGCGCAAATGCTCCGCACCCGCCGCCGGCCTCTGCCCACGGGACATATTCAAGAAAGGCATGCGGTGTTGTTCGCCGTCATGCTGGCCATGTCCTCGATGTTGATTCTCGCGCTGGGCGTGAATCTGCTCACCGCAGTTCTGACGTTCTGTTCCATCATCGGCTATGCCATGGTGTACACGCTGTGGCTGAAGCGCGCGACGCCGCAGAATATCGTCATCGGCGGCGCAGCCGGCGCCGCGCCCCCGGTTCTCGGGTGGGCCGCGATGACCGACACCATCGATCCGCACGCGCTGATCCTGTTCCTGATCGTCTTCACCTGGACGCCGCCGCACTTCTGGGCACTGGCCATCGCGCGGCGCGAGGATTACGCCAAGGTGGGCATTCCGATGCTGCCGGTCACTCATGGCGTGCCTTATACGCGGGTGCAAATCGTTCTCTACACCATTCTTTTGATACTCACCACGTTGTTGCCATTCCTGACCCGCATGAGCGGCGTGATTTATCTGGCCGCGGCGCTGATTTTGAATGCGCGCTTCCTGTACTTCGTGCTGGCGCTCAACCAAGGACGTCGTGCCGACCTGCCGATGCGCACCTTCCGTTTTTCGATCACCTATCTGATGCTGCTGTTCGCGGCGCTCATCGTCGATCACTACCTGTTCATTCCGGGCTGACTGCTGCTTCGAGTAAGATGCGGCGATGACCCCTAAATCGAATTTTTATCCGCGGGTTTTCGCACTCGTGGTTGCCGCCGCCTTAGGCTATGCCTTGGTGCTGATTTTCGTGCCGGTCGCTTTGTCCGTTACCTGGGCGGCATTCCTGGCTTTCTTGCTGTATCCGCTGAATCTGCGATTGCGGCGCCGTTTGAAGGGCCGCAGCCTCGCCGCCGGGCTGCTCACGGCGCTGGCGCCCATCACCATTCTGTTGCCGCTGGCTGCGCTGTCGGTGGAGTTCGTCTCGCAGATTTCTGCGCTGTTGCGGCAGGTTCAAAAATCGGCCGCCGATCTCGACATCAAGACGTTTTCCGATTTGCAACAATTTCCCTGGATCGCCCGGATCAACGGGTGGTTGCAGGCGCACGCGGGAATCTCTGCAGAGCAAGTGCAGACCTGGCTGGTGTCGGGAACCCGCGAGGTATTGCAGAAGGCGGCCAGTGCGGGCGGCTGGTTTTTCTTGGGTGCCCTGGGTTCGCTGTTGACCTTCGTCATCATGCTCTGTCTGCTGTTCTTCTTCTTGGAAGACGGCGACACCATGATGGCTCGGGCTCGCAGCCTGATCCCCCTGGACGAGGAGCGCAAGGAGCGGCTTTTCAAGCAACTGAGCGCCGTGACCCGCGCCATCGTCTTCGGCACGACGGTCACCGCGTTGCTGCAAGGTCTGCTGCTCGGTATCGGCTTCAGCATCGCGGGGCTGCCGTCACCGGTCGTGTTCGGGGTGCTGGCTGCGCTGCTGTCGCTGCTGCCCGTCGGCGGCGCGGCCTTGGTCTGGATACCGGCGGTGCTTTGGCTGTTCCTCGATAAGCATTGGGGCTACGCGATTTTCATGTTGGTGTGGGGCGCGCTGCTGGGGGTGCTCGACAATGTATTGCGGCCGATCTTGATCTCGGGACGCGCCAGGATTTCCGCGTTTGCGGTATTCGTGGGCGTTTTGGGCGGCATTCCGGCTTTCGGCGCGATCGGCGTCATCGCCGGCCCCGTGCTGCTGTCTTTGGTGCTGGCATTGATCGAATTCGCCGAGGAAGGCAGTCCGAAAATCTCGAAAAAGCAAGAGGCTGCGGAAGGCTGAACCTACAGTACAATCCGCGCCCTGATGGACGTTTCTCACTTACTTGACGGGCTGAACGACGATCAGCGCCAGGCAGTCGCCTCGCCGTTGGGCGCTGCCTTGGTGCTCGCCGGCGCAGGCAGCGGCAAGACGCGCGTCCTGGTGCACCGGGTCGCGTGGCTGATCCAGGTGGAAGGCGCTTCACCGAACGGCATCCTGGCCGTCACCTTCACCAACAAGGCCGCGGCCGAGATGCGCAGCCGCATCGAAACGCTGCTGGGTATTCCCAGCGGCGCCATGTGGCTGGGGACTTTTCACGGCTTGGCCCATCGCTTGCTGCGCATCCATTGGCGCGAGGCGGGGCTGCCGCAAAGTTTTCAGATCCTCGATTCCGAGGATCAGGCCCGGCTGCTGCGCAAAGTGCTGAAGGCGCTCGATTTGGACGAGACCCGCTGGGTGCCGCGCGAAATTCTCTGGTTCATCAACGCCCAGAAGGACGAAGGCCACCGCCCGAAACACATCAAGGACGACGGCGATCCGACGCGGCGTCAGCTGATCAAGATCTACCAATCTTATGAAGAAGCCTGCCAGCGCGCCGGCGTGGTCGACTTCGCCGAGCTGCTGCTGCGCGCCTATGAAATATGGCGCGACAATCCGGCGCTGTTGCAGCACTACCGCACGCGCTTCCGTCATGTCCTGGTGGACGAGTTCCAGGACACCAACGCCATCCAGTACAAATGGCTGATGCTGTTGGCGGGTCCGGAAGGCATGCCTTTCGTGGTGGGCGATGACGATCAATGTCTTGCGGCCGGTACCCCGGTAACCATGGCCGATGGCGCAAAGCGTTCGATCGAGTCGATCGTGGCGGGAGATCTGGTGCTCTCCAACTACGGTGGCGGCGACCTGCGCCCAGCCAGGGTGACCGAGCGGTTCGCGAAATGGCGCAAAGGTCGGTTGGTCCGCCTTCACCTGCGCTCCGGCGCAATCATCAAGAGCACCCCGGAGCACGTGCATTTTGCGGGCTATGTCTTGGGCGAGACGCCTCAGACCTACTTCTTGTATCTCATGCACAAAGCAGGTGTGGGCTACCGCCTGGGCACATCGCAGGTCTATACGAAGAGCCAGGCAAGGCCCATGGTGGGGTTCAAACAACGCGTGCTTCAGGAACATGCCGATGCGCTCTGGATCATTCGCACACATGCCACCGAGAATGAGGCGCGCATCGACGAGGTGCTCACCTCACTGCGCTTCGGTTTGCCGACCTGCCCATTTGTCGCACGCAAGGGCAACGGCGTGAATGGCTTCGTTCACGACGCGACCCACTTGACCCGCATATTCAGCTCGTTGGATACCTTGGTTGCCGCCGAACGGCTTCTCGAGGAAGGCGGGTTGGACATCGAACGTCCCCACCACGTACCCGAGGGGCGCAATTCCAATCGCCGCAACATGGTCATTACGCTGTGCGGTGACAAGCGCGGCAGCACGCCGATGCATCGTATTTCCATTGCGGGCGTGAGTTTGAAGGACCGCGGCGAGCTGGAGGCTCTGGGCTTGAATGCCCGCGCCGCCAAGTCCCATGGCGGCAGTTGGCGCTATGAAACCGTGCGCGCGGACTTCGGCGAATTGATGTCGATCGCGCGCGCCATCAGGGAGCGGCTCGACGGGCGCTACGTGTTGCAGGGACACATGCTGGACAGGTCGCTGCCCTTCGTTACGGCGGCCAGTATTCGACCCGGTATGGTCATGGCCATCGATTCGGGGCGATTCGACGTCATCGAGCGCATCGATCATGAGACCTATGACGCCGAGGTCTACGACATCAACGTCGAAGGGACGCATAATTTCATTGCCGGCGGAGTCGTGACGCACAATTCCATCTACCGATGGCGCGGCGCGCGCGTGGAAAACCTCAATCAATACCGCCGCGATTTCCCCAAGGCCGTGCTCTACAAGCTGGAGCAGAACTATCGCTCCACGGGCACCATCCTCAAAGCCGCCAACGCATTGATTTCGAACAACGCCGGCCGCTTGGGCAAAACGCTGTGGACCAGCGGCGCCGATGGCGAGCGGGTCAAACTGTACGCGGCTTTCAACGAGCGTGACGAAGCCGATTTCGTCGTGAATCGCATCCGCGAGTGGGTGGCGCGCGGCGGCGCGCGGCGCGAAGTGGCCGTGCTGTATCGTTCCAATGCGCAGTCGCGCGTGTTCGAAGAGGCATTCTTGAATGCGCGCATGCCATACCGGGTGTACGGCGGTCTGCGTTTTTTCGAGCGCGCCGAAATCAAGGATGCCCTCGCCTATCTGCGCCTGGTGGCCAGCCGCGCCGATGACAGCTCATTCGAGCGAGTGGTCAATCTGCCGGTGCGCGGGATCGGCGCCAAGACCATGGACACGGTGCGCGACAGCGCGCGTGCCAATGCCGGTTCATTGTGGAATGCGTCGATCGCCGCGGTTCAAGGCGGTCTGCCGCAACGCGCCGCGCAGGCGTTGCAGAACTTCATCGAGTTGATCGAAAAGCTCGGCCGGGAAGTGCAAGGCATGGAACTGCACGAGCAGGTCGACCATGTCATCCAGATGAGCGGACTGATCGAGCACTTCAAGAAGGAAAAGGGCGAGCGCGGCGAAGGTCGGATCGAGAACCTGCTGGAATTGGTGAGTGCCGCGCGCGGCTTCTCGCCGGAGAGCGAGGCGGAATCGGAGCTCAATCCGCTCGAGTCCTTCCTGGCCCATGCGGTACTCGAATCCGGAGAAGGCCAAGCGGACCCCTATGACGACTGCGTGCAGATGATGACCCTGCACTCCGCCAAAGGTTTGGAATTTCCGGTGGTGTTCCTGGCCGGCATGGAAGACGGACTGTTCCCGCATCAGCGTTCCGTGGCCGACCTGGCGGGGCTCGAGGAAGAAAGGCGGCTTTGCTACGTCGGCGCCACACGCGCGATGAAGCAGTTGTACATCACCTACGCGGAACAGCGCCGCCTGTACGGGGTGGATACCTATGGCCAACCCTCGCGCTTCATCAGCGAGTTGCCCGCGGATCTGGTCGAGGAAATCCGGCCGCGGCTGCAGGTATCGCGGCCGGCTTTCGTCAAGCGCAATTCCGGCAGCAGCAGTTTGGACGAATCGCCGACGCCTTCGATGCGCATGGGCAGCCGCGTCCGCCACTCGAAATTCGGCGACGGCGTGGTGTTGAATTTCGAGGGCAATGGACCGCATGCGCGCATCCAGGTGAATTTCGAGCGGCAGGGCACCAAGTGGCTGATGCTGTCTTACGCCAATCTCGAGGTCGTGTAGAGTACCGTTGTGAAGATCATCATCTTAGGTGCCGGGCAAGTGGGCCGCACTGCGGCGTATCACCTCTCGCGCGAGGAAGCGAACGATGTGACCGTCATCGATCAGGATGAAGATATTCTCCGCGACCTGCAGGATCGCCTCGACATCCGCACCGTCAACGGCAATGCCGCGAGCCCGCGCATCCTGGAGGCTGCAGGCATCGCCGCCACCGATATTTTGGTGGCGCTCACCAACAGCGATGAAGTCAACATGCTGGCTTGTCAGGTGGCGTGGACCCTGTATCGAACGCCGAAGAAAATCGCGCGCGTGCGCAGCGCCGACTACACCGAAAGAGATCGGCTGTTCGGCGAGAACGGCGTGGCTGTGGATGTCTGGATCAGCCCCGAACAATTGGTGACTGAATACGTCGCGCGCCTGATCCGTTATCCCGGCGCATTGCAGGTCTTGGACTTCGCCGACGGCCGCGTGCGTCTGGTCGGCATTCGCGCGTTGCAGGGTGGTCCGCTGGTGGGCCAGGCATTGCGCACGCTGCGCGAGCACATCCCGACAGCCGATGCACGGGTCGCGGCCATCTACCGCTCCGGCAAGAGCGTCAAGCCCGAAGGCACCACCGTCATCGAGGATGGCGACGAGGTGTTCTTCTTGGCGGCGCGCGAAAACATCCGCGTGGTCATGAAGGAGATGCGCAAGGAGGAGGCGCCGGCACGCCGCGTGGTCATTGCCGGCGGCGGCAATATCGGCCTGCGATTGGCGCGTGATTTGGAAGGCAAGAATCAGGTCAAGCTCATCGAGCGCGACGGCAAGCGCGCGCGCCGCGTGTCCGAACAGCTGCGCAGCACCACGGTGCTGCACGGCGATGCCGCCGATGAAGAATTGCTGCTGGAAGAGAACATCGACAGCGCCGATGTGTTTGCGGCACTGACCAATTCGGAGGAGGCGAATATCCTCTCAGCCATGCTCGCCAAGCGCCTCGGAGCGCACAAGGTGATGGCCTTGATCAACAAGCCGTCCTATGCCGAGTTGATCGAAAGCGGCTCCATCGATGTCGCCATTTCGCCGCAGACCGTCACCATCGGATCGCTGCTGGCGCATGTGCGCCGCGGCGACGTGGTGCGGGTGCACTCGCTGCGGCGCGGCGCGGCCGAAGCGCTCGAAGTCGTGGTGCATGGCGATGCCGACAGCTCCAAGGTCATCGGCCGGCGCATCGAGGACATCGCCCTGCCCGAAGGCACCACCCTCGGCGCGGTGGTGCGTGGCGACGATGTCATCATTGCGCACCATGACACCACCGTTCAGCCCGATGACCACTTGATCCTGTTCTTGACCGATCGCCGCCACATCGAAGCCGTCGAAAAGCTGTTTCAAGGCTCCGCCTCCTTTCTGTGAAAGACATTTTACTGCCGGTCGCCCACGTATTCGCCCTCGTCATGATGGTGTTTTCGGCGACCATGCTGGCGCCGCTGGTCATGGCGGTATGGGAACTCGATCCCGCGCTTTGGTCCTTCGTGATCTCCGCCTTTGCCACATTCGTCTTGGGCGGCCTGCTCTGGCTGGCCACGCGCCGCTTCAAGCGCGAATTGAAGACGCGCGACGGGCTGATGCTGGTGGCGTTGACCTGGGTGGCGCTGCCTGCCGTCGCGGGATTTCCCTTGTGGAATTATCTGCCGATCAATTTCACGGACGCCTACTTCGAAGCAGCATCGGGGCTGACCACCACCGGCGGCACGGTGCTGTCGGGACTGGAATTCCTACCGCGCTCCATCAATCTATGGCGCCACCTTTTGAGCTGGCTGGGCGGCATGGGTATCATCGTGCTGGCGGTGGCCATCCTGCCCATGCTGGGCGTGGGAGGCATGCAGATCTATCGCGCCGAAATGCCGGGTCCGATGAAGGACAGCAAGCTGACGCCGCGCATCGGCCAGACGGCGAAACTTTTGTGGGCGGTGTATGCGGGTCTGACGGCGCTGTGCATCGTCTGCCTGAAGTTTGCCGGGATGAACTGGTTCGATGCGGTGTGCCATGGCTTCTCGGCCTTGGCGCTTGGCGGATTTTCGACCTATGACGCCAGCATCGGCCATTTCAATTCGCTGCCCATCGAGTTGGTGCTCACCGTGTTCCAGCTGTTGGCAGCGCTGAATTTCGCCACGCATTTCCTGGCGTGGAGCCAGCGCGGGGTGATGGCCTATTTCCGCGATGCCGAAGCAAAGGCCATCTTCACCGTGCTGGGCTGCAGTTGCGTCGGCGTCGCGCTGTTCTTGTTCTTCAAGGGTACTTACAGCGATTTTCCGACGGCGCTGCGCCATGCCACTTTCAACCTGGTGTCGATCGCCGTGGACAGCGGCCTGCACACCCAGGACTATGCGCGCTGGCCGATCTTCGTCCCCATGTGGATGATGTTCTTGAGCTGCATCGTGGCGAGTTCCGGATCCACCGGCGGCGGCATCAAGATGATCCGCACTTTGGTGCTGGCCAAGCAGGCCCATCGTGAACTCAATCAGCTGGTACATCCGAACATGGTGCGGCCGCTGAAAGTCGGGGGCACGGTGATTGCCAATCGCGTGGTGTTTGCCGTCCTGGCCTTCGTGTTCCTGTATTTCATGAGCATCGTGACGCTGATCTTCGTGCAGCTCGCCAGCGGCCTGGATTTCATGACGTCGTTGTCCGCCATCATCGCCTGCATCAACAACGCCGGGCCCGGGTTGGGCTTGGTGGGCCCGGGCAGCAACTACGGAGTGTTGAGCGACTTTCAGACCTGGGTGTGCTCGGCCGCCATGCTGCTGGGTCGCTTGGAGATTTTCACCATCCTGGTGCTGTTCACTCCCACTTTGTGGCGCAAATAGCGAGCTTCGTTGGTCTTCGGCCGCGGCTGAGGCAGTTCAGTCGCACTTTTTAGCATGCCGTTATCCACATTGACGAAAAATATTCAATTTCTTACATCTGAACGCGATCTATGTATGAAAATTAGCAAAAGTGGGTCAGGCAACCCATGATCGCCCTCATACAACGCGTTTCGACAGCCGAGGTCCGAGTAAACGCCCAAACGGTGGGTCGAATTGGCGCTGGCCTGCTGGCGCTGATCGGTGTCAAACCCGCCGACGATGAGAGCGCGGCGGCCCGTTTGCTGGTCCGAATGACTCGATATCGGATTTTCGCCGACGATACCGGCAAGATGAACCTCAATGTCGGCCAAGTAGGCGGCGAGGTGTTGCTGGTGCCGCAGTTCACCTTGGCCGCGGACACCGCCAAGGGCCTCAGACCGGGGTTTTCCACCGCCGCCCCCCCGGAACAGGGCCGCCGTTTGTTCGATCACCTGGTCTTGCTGGCGCGACAGGGTGCACTGAAGGTTGAAACGGGAATATTCGGCGCGCACATGGAGGTTTCTCTCACCAATGACGGTCCGGTAACTATCTGGCTGGAGAGTTGATTTTCCGCCAAGTGCGACCGAACGCGCATTGGACTGTCATGGTCAGATGTCATGATCAGTTTGGCGTATCATTGTCGACCCGGTCGACTGCACCCGTACTCGGAGAAGCGCAATGTTCGATTCAAAAATGCTCTTGGTCATCCTGGCCATTGCCCTGGTCATTTTCGGAACCAAGCGCTTGCGAACCATTGGTTCGGATCTGGGCGCCGCGGTGAAGGGCTTCAAGTCCGCCATGAACGATGGCGAGAACGAGGAAAAAGCCAAGCAGCTGAAGCAAGACAAAGACGCGGATTTCGACTCGAACGTTGCGTCTCGCGATGCTGAGTCCAAGGTGCCGCCGAAACCCAACGCCTGATGCCATGCTTGATGTTGGTTTCTCGGAGATACTGCTCACCTCGGCCATAGCACTCATCGTGCTGGGGCCCGAGAAACTCCCGAAGGTTGCACGACAGGTGGGCAACTGGATGGGAAGGGCACGCGCCATGGCACGCCAGTTGTCGGAGCAGCTCGAACGCGAAGTGAGCGCCGATGAGCTGATGAAGACCAACAAGAAGTCGGAGCGGCCGAACCCTCCCGTCACCAGCGATCCGACGCCCTATGACACGTCCCGCTTTCCTTCTTCCCACACCGCGGTAGAGCCGCCGCCACCCGCCGTTCCGCCATCGGCGCCCACGGCCTATTCATCCGCGCCCGCTGCGGCGCCGTCTGGTGCCGATTGGCACCCCGCGCCGCCAGAATCAAAATCAGGCAATGGCTGAGCCCGGCGAACCGGGCGGACTCGCCGAAGGCACACTGATCTCGCATCTGTTGGAGCTGCGGGACCGGCTGCTCAAGGCCATGCTGGCGGTGGGTATCTGCTTCGTGCCCTGCGCGTTTTACATGAACCAGCTGTTCACCTTCGTGGCGGACCCGCTGATTCACAAGCTGCCCTCCGGCGCGACCATCATCGCCACCAGCGTGGTGGCGCCGTTCACCGTGCCGTTCAAGTTGGCGCTGGTGCTGGCCATCGGCCTCGCCATTCCCTTCGTGCTGTACCAAGCTTGGGCTTTCGTTGCGCCCGGACTGTACAAACACGAGAAGAAGCTCGCTGTGCCGTTGCTGATCTCCAGCATCGTGCTGTTCTATACGGGCGCCGCGTTTGCCTACTATGCGGTGTTCCCCGTGATGCTGAGCTTCTTCGTCGCCACCACGCCGCACGGCGTGCAGATGATGACGGACATGAGCGCCTATCTGGACTTCGTCATGATCCTGCTGCTGGCGTTTGGTTTGGCATTCGAGGTGCCGGTGGCTACGGTACTATTGGTGTGGACCGGGTTCGTCAACATCAAGACGCTGAAAAAGAACCGCGGGTTCGTGCTGTTGGGAATATTCATATTTGCCGCCTTCGTGACGCCGCCGGACGCGGTGTCGCAGAGTGCAATGGCGGTGCCGATGTACTTGCTGTACGAAATAGGGATCATCATGGCCGGACTGCTGCTGAAAGATAAAATCGCGGAGCGGGAGAAGGAAGCGGCGGCACTGGCGGCGCAGCAGCAAGACGGCGCCTGAAGTTGGCCGCGACGTTTTTCGGGCATCCGCGTGGCCTGGCCACGCTGTTCTTCACGGAAATGTGGGAACGCTTCACCTACTACGGCATTCGTGCGGTGCTGGTGCTGTTCCTCGTCTCGGCGGTCAGCAGCGGCGGTTTCGGCATCGATGACAAGACTGCGGCGGCTATCTATGGTCTGTACACCGCCGGCACCTATCTCACAGCGCTGCCCGGAGGCTGGATCGCGGACCGGCTGATCGGACCCCGCAATGCCGTCATGACGGGCGGCGCGCTGATCACAGCCGGCAACTTGTTGCTCGGAATCGCCGGCGGCCCGAGCGGCTTCTACATCGGTTTATTGGTGATCGTGCTCGGCGTCGGCTTGCTCAAACCCAATGTGAGCGCCCTGGTCGCAACGCTGTATCCCGAAGGCGGGGCGCGGCTGGACGCAGGGTTCACCGTGTACTACATGGGCATCAATGTCGGCGCGACGGTCGGCCCCATCGTCACCGGCGCGGCGCAGGTCTACTTCGGCCCGCGCGCCGGATTTGTCACGGCAGCTGTTTTCATGGCGCTGGGCGTGCTGCAGTTCCATCTGACGCAGCGCTTTCTCGGCGAAGCCGGCAAGTTCGTTCCGCAGTCTGCAACTTCGGCGGCGGCGCGCAAACCCTGGCCGGCTCTGCTGATTGCCTGCGCCGCGCTTGCGCTCGTGGTCCTGGCCTGCACGCTCGGCTGGATTCCGCTGCAAGCGCTCACGCTGGCTCACGCGGCGAGCTTGTTGATGGTCGGCATGGCGGTACTGTATTTCGGCTACCTGTTGTTTGGTGCCGGATTGTCGCTCGCCGAGCGCAAGCGGGTGGTGGTGCTCATCGTGCTGTTCCTCGGCAGCGTTTTGTTTTGGTCCGGATACGAGCAGGCCGGCTCGTCATTGAACTTGTTCGCGGAGCGTTACACCGATCGTGCCATCGATGTCATCCACTTCGTGATTCCGACGGAGTGGTTTCAATCGCTGAATCCCGCCTTCATCATCATTTTCGCGCCGGTTCTCGCCTGGACCTGGGTTGCGCTGGCGCGGCGCAATTTGAATCCATCGGCGCCGGCGAAGTTCGCCATCGGCATTATGTTGGTGGGCGCGGGATTCTTGGCCATGGCGGCGGCCGCCAAATTGGTCGCCGGCGGCTCGAAGGTGCTGCCCACGTGGCTGATTGTCACGTATCTGCTGCATACGTTCGGCGAAATCTGCCTCAGTCCGGTCGGTTTGAGTTACAGCGCCAAACTCGCGCCCAAGCGACTGGCCGGCCAGATCATGGGCATGTTTTTCCTGTCGCTGTCGCTGGGCAATCTCTTGGCGGGATTGATCGCCGGCCAATTCGACGCCCAGGATTTGGCCGCCATGCCGGGCCAATACATGGAACTGGTGTATTGCATGGTGGGTTTGGGAATCGTGCTGCTGCTGATCAGCCGGCCGGTCAAGAAGCTCATGGGAAACATCGAATGAAAGAACTGACGCTGCGCGGCCTCATCTTGGGTGTACTGATCACCGCGGTGTTTACAGCGGCCAATATTTTCTTCGGTCTCAAAGCGGGTCTTACCTTTGCGACCTCGATTCCCGCAGCGGTGATCTCCATGGCCATCCTACGGGGCGCCAAGGGATCGACAATCCAAGAAAACAATATCGTGCAAACCGTGGCATCGGCGGCCGGAACGCTCGGTTCCATCATTTTCGTTCTGCCCGGCTTGGTGATGATAGGTTGGTGGAACGGCTTCCCCTATTGGACCTCGTTCATCATCTGCGCGCTGGGCGGAATCCTCGGCGTCATGTACTCGATTCCGTTGCGCCGCGCGTTGGTGACGCATTCTGATCTGCCCTATCCCGAAGGCGTCGCCTGCGCCGAGGTCTTGAAGGTTGGGGCCAAGGGCGGGGGGGTGCATGATCCTGACGATGCGGCCGCGAGCAGCGCCGGACTCATGTCCATCATGGTCGGCAGCGTCTCGTCGGCCCTGTTCGCGCTGGTGATTGCCACACAGCTTTTTGCCAGCGATGTCGCCGGATATTTTCGCGTCAGCGGCAAGAGTACCGTGTCCGGCTACGACTTCAGCCTGTCTTTCGCGTTGTTTGCCGTCGGCCATCTGGTCGGCCTATGGACGGGGATGGCCATGTTGGTCGGCTTGCTGATCGCATGGGCCGGTGCGGTTCCCTATCTGTCGAGTCTGCAGCCCATCACCGGAACCATCGAAGCCTTTGCCACCGGTGTCTGGAGTCATCAAGTCCGCTTCCTCGGGGCCGGCGCCATTGCCGTCGCAGCCTTTTGGAGCTTGATCAAGCTGGTCAAGCCGGTCACCTCCGGACTGGCCGCTGCCATGGCAGCCTCGCGGGTGCGCCGTGCGGGGCAGGCCGCCAGCTTGCCGCTCACTGAGCAGGACATCCCCATCGGCATCGTCGCGCTGATCACCGCCGCCTGCATGCTGCCCATCGCCTGGCTGCTGGGCAGCATCGCCGTTGAAAGCGGTCTCTCCGGCCAGCTGGCGCTGCTCGTCATCGGCAGTGTTGCCTATATCGCATTGATGAGCTTCTTCGTCGCCGCAGTCTGCGGCTATATGGCGGGGCTCATCGGCGCGTCCAACAGCCCTCTGTCGGGCGTGGGTATCGTGGTCGTCGTCGGTGCCGCGCTGTTGCTGGCCTTGGTGGTCAAACCGCTGCTGCCGCCGTCGGCCGGACCCGCCTTGGTGGCGTTCGCCTTGTTCATCACGGCCGTCATCTTTGCGGCGGCCACCATCTCCAATGACAATTTGCAGGATTTGAAAACCGGTCAGCTGGTCGATGCCACTCCGTGGCGCCAGCAAGTTGCCTTGTTGGTGGGCGTCGTTGCCGGCGCGGCGGTGATTCCGCCGATTTTGGATCTGCTGCAAAAGGCCTATGGGTTCGCCGGCGCGCCTGGCGCGGATCCGGCGCATGCTCTGCCGGCGCCGCAAGCGGCTTTGTTTTCGGCGCTCGCCAAGGGCGTGATTCAAGGCGACCTGGACTGGCGGCTCATGGGCATCGGCGCCATCGTCGGCGCGGTCTGCATCGTGATCGACGAAGTATTGAAGCGCTCGAGCAAGGCCAGCATGCCGCCGCTGGGCGTGGGCATGGGCATCTACCTGCCGATGTCCACGACCCTGATCATCGTGGTGGGCGCAGTCGTGGGCTGGTTTTACGATCGCCGCGCCGATCGCACCGCCAATCCCGGTCGCACCAAGCAACTGGGGGTATTGCTGGCCTCGGGGATGATCGTCGGCGAAAGCCTGCTCGGTGTCATCCTGGCGGCCGTCGTGGTTTTCTCGGGCAAGGATGCGCCGCTCGCCGTCGTCGGCGCGGGCTTTGCCGATGCCGCGGTTTGGATCGGCGGCATCGCCTTCATCGCATCCATGGTCGCATTGTACGCATGGGTCAATCGCCTCAGCGGACCGGTCACCCGGCCGCGAGACCGAGCTTGAAGTCGTCAACGCTTCTTGACGAAGACTTCGACTTTTCCTTTTCCGCCGACGAACCAGGAACCGATCATGCTGACCACGCTGACCAAGATCGCGGTCCAAAATGCCGCTCCGAACCCATTCACATGCATGCCCGGCAGAATCCACGCCACCAGCGCCACCATTCCGGCATTGATGACCAACAGGAACAGACCGAGCGTGAGCACCGTCATGGGCAGCGTCAGTACGATGGCGATGGGGCGGATCACTGAGTTGACCACGCCGAGCAAGATGCCCGCCATCAACAAGGTTGCCGGCGTATCGATGGAAACGCCCGATACCCAGGCGGTCGCCAGCCATAGGCCGAGCGCCACGATGACGGCGCGTATCAGAAAACCGAGCATGGCCGACTCCTTAGTAATCGAGGCCCGGCAATGGCGGGTCTTTCGGAATGACTGTCTTGGGCTTCTTCGGCACCGGCGGACTCTCGAGAGTGACCTTGATGCGCGCCATGAACCGCTCCCAGCCCATGCGAATACGCTTATAGCTCTGATCCCAATCCGAGGTTTCCGGGTAACCCGAACCCAGCAGGCGCAGCGAAGCCTTGCCCTCGCCCTTGCGGGCATCGATGATGAAATCGTCCACACAGGCGCTGTCGGCCGGCGGCCAGTCCGGATTGTCGAGATAGATCAGGCGCAAACGGCGGTTGACGTCGAAGATATCGATATGAGCTTCGCGCGCCCCGGCTGTGCGCTTGCCGATGCGGTAAGCGCCACCCTGGCGCGGGTCGATCTCCGCTTCCAAGCCCGACCAAATGCGGATCAACCCCGGATCCGTCAAAGCGCGCCACACCCGGGCAACGGGCACGTCGATCTCAACCAAGTGCGCGTAGCCACGCGTGCCGTTGCGGCTGGATTTTCGAGGTGAACTCATGTCGAACGCAGGCCCCCTGATGGCGTTGGGAGACGGATAGCTTGGCAAATTTCTGCCGGCAACGGAGTGCTAGAATTCAACAACAAGGGAGATGACGCCATGGCATATGTCGATATCGTGACTGCGCTCGCAGTTCTGCAATTCATCGTGTTCGGTTTCAGAGTGGGTTCCGCACGCGGCAGGTATGGAGTGAAGGCTCCCGCGATCACCGGCAACGAGACCTTTGAGCGCTATTTTCGCGTCCAGCAAAATACTCTCGAAACCTTGATCGCCTTCATCCCGGCAATATACATCTTTGCCAAGTATTGGAGTCCCCTGGTTGCTGCCGCCCTGGGTGTCGTCTATCTGGCGGGCAGAGAAGTGTACGCCTACACGTATGTCAAGGATCCTACCAAGCGCGATGTGGGCTACGGCATGACCTTCCTGCCAGTGGTCATCTTGGTCGGCGGCGCATTGATCGGCGCATCCCGCGCCTTGTTCTACACAAAGTGATTGTTTTAAGGTTGGCGATTCGCCTACAGTAGCAATGAGATCACAAGCTGGGGTGGCCTGTAGGGCCTGAGATGCTGGCAGCGCAACACCAGTGAACCCATTGAACCTGATCCGGTTAGTACCGGCGGAGGGAGCATGGGTAAATATTCCGCGTTTCTTTCATTTTGCGTCGCGTTGATTCTGTCCGCGCCCGTCGTGGCGGCCGACAGCACCGGCCAACCCGTCGATGAAATCATCGTCACAGCCAACTTGACGCCCATTCCCCTGGCCGAGACCGCCGGCAGCGTCTCGGTGCTGAACCAGCAGGCGCTGCGCGATGCCGGGCAGCAGCACTTCGAGGATGTCATCGCGCTGGTACCGAATTTGAACTGGGCCGGCGACACCTCGCGTCCCCGCTATTTTCAGATCCGGGGCATCGGTGAACTGCAGCAATATCAAGGGGCGCCCAATCCGTCCGTGGCCTTCCTGATCGACGACATCGACTTCAGCGGCTTGGGCTCGGCGGCCACCTTGTTCGACGTCGACCACATCGAAGTGCTGCATGGACCGCAAGGCACCTTGTACGGCGCCAACGCTCTGGCGGGTCTGATCTACTTAAAAAGCGCCGAGCCCACCGACACCCTCACCGGACGCGCCGAGCTCGATGCGGGCGACTACGGCGAGCGCTCTTACGGCGTGGTGATTTCAGGGCCGGTGAGCGACCTGGACTCGGGCTTTCGGCTCGCGGTGCAGCGCTACACCAGCGATGGCTTCTACCACAATGCCTATCTGGGACGCAGCGATACCGACAGCCGCGACGAACTCACGGTGCGCGCCCGTTGGCGCTATCAACCCAGCGACGACTTGCGGGTCGACTTCACGGCGCTGCGCGCGCAGATGAACAATGGCTATGACGCCTTCGCCATCGACAACAGCCGCATTACCGAATCGGACAACCCGGGCGTCGACCGCCAATACTCCACCGGCCTGTCCGCGCGAGGCACCTACACCGGCTTCAAACCCTTCACCCTCACAGCCATCGCAACCTACGCGGATTCCACCATCGACTACGGCTTCGACGGCGATTGGGGCAATCCGGTGCTGTGGGCTCCGTACACCTATGAAGCCACCGAAGATCAGCGGCGCCGCCGCTCGACGCGCAGCTTGGAATTTCGCCTCAGCGATCGGAGCTCCGCAGGCTTCTCCTGGGTCGCAGGCATCTACGCCTTCGAACTGCGCGAGTCCTTGACCGACGCCAGCTTCGACGAGTATCTCGATCCCTTCGACGATACCCAAAACTCCGATACCTTGAGCGTCATTTCCAGCGACTATCGGTCGCGCAATGCCGCGCTGTACGCGCAGCTGGATGGTAATTTCACGCCGCGGCTTCGCTGGTCGATGGGCTTGCGCGGCGAGCGCCACACCAGCCGCTACAACGATGCCACCACCAATCTGGACCTGATCGCCGGCGTCGCAGCGCCCGTGCTCTACAATCACTTCTCCCCGGCCGACGATCTCTGGGGCGGCCACCTGTCGTTGGACTACGCGCTCGATGATGCGCAACATGTGTACGCCTTGATCGCGCGCGGCTACAAGGCCGGCGGCTTCAACTTGAGTCCGGGTCTGCTGCCGGGTCAGCTGCAGTTCGGCCCCGAATCCGATCTGAATTTCGAAGTCGGCCACAAGGCGCAGTGGCGCGACGGGCAGCTGCAATGGGATACATCGCTGTTCTACATGGTGCGCCACAACGAGCAATTGCTGACCAGCGAGCAAACCGACCCCAACAATCCCGACACCTTCACCTACTTCACCGGCAACGCTCAATCGGGATTCAACTACGGCTTGGAAAGCACGCTGGCATGGGCAGCCACCCACAGCCTGGAGCTCGGCGGATCGCTGGGACTGCTGCAATCCCGGTATCACGGCTTCGTGCAAAACGGCGTCGAACTTCCCGATCGCGAGTTGCCGCACGCGCCACCCTGGCAGGGCGCCCTCAATGCAACCTGGCGCGATCCGCGCGGCCCCTATGCGCGCGTCGATGTCACCGGCATGGGTTCGTTCTTCTACGATCTGCCGCCGAACGAAACGCGCTCCAGCGCCTACGGCCTGGTCAACGGCAAGCTGGGCTGGGAGAACAAGCATCTCGAAATATACTTGTGGGGCCGCAACTTGCTGAACAAGAATTACACGGTGCGCGGCTTCTTCTTCGGCGACGAGCCGCCGGATTTCCCCAACAAGCTGTATGTGTAGCTGGGAGAGCCGCGCAATTGGGGCGTGCACCTCACCGCACGGTTTTGAGCGAGGTCTAACTATGACTAACGCGGATCGTTGACCATCGCTGTGGTGGTCGTCGGCTTGGTCGGCGCCGCAGGCGGCGGCGCAGTGGATGGTTCATCCGACAGTAAGTAGGAATCGATCACCTTGCGGGCGATGGGCGCCGCATTGGTTGCGCCGAAGCCGGCATTCTCCACCAGCACCGACACGGCGATCCTCGCCTCTTCCGCGGGAGCGAATGCAATGAACCAGGCGTGTTCACGTTTGCGCTCGTCCGCATCCTTGTGCTTGGTGCTTTCGGTCTGTTTCACGGTCACGACTTGAGCCGTGCCGGTCTTGCCGGCCCATTTGTACTTGGCGCCGGCGCCCGCGACATGCGCGGTGCCCGTCGTCACCGTGCCTTCCATGCCGTCGAAAACCACCTGCCATTGCTCATTGGTGGCCATATCCACCGGCTTCATCAGCGTCGGATCGCGCGGCACCACTGTCGTCGAACCCGGCGCGCGCGTGGCGGCGACCAGGCGGGGCGCGGCGATGATCCGGCCCCGCTCGGCGATTTCCGCGGCGAAATGCGCCTGCTGCAGCGGCGTCACGGTGATGGGACCCTGGCCGATACCCATGCTGACGGTTTCCCCCGGAAACCACACCTGATCCGCCTTGCGCTTGAAGACCCGCCTTTTCCATTCGGGCGACGCATACAAGCCGGGCTTTTCCCCCGGAATGTCGATGCCGGTCAGCTCGCCGTAGCCGAAGGCGCTCATGAACTCGTGCATGTGATCGATGCCCATTCTTTCGGCAAGCCGATAGAAATAAACGTCGCAAGATCTCGAGATGGCCGAGCGCATATCCACATCGTGGTGCACTTCGTCGTCGCGATACTTGTTGCTGCTGCCCGGCAGTTGGAAGAAGCCGGGGCAGTACTGGATCTGCTGCGGAGTGAATACGCCGTACTTCTGCGCAGCCAGCGCGTACAGCGGCTTGACGGTGGAACCGGGCGGATACGCGCCGCGCAGGGCACGGTTGAGCAACGGCACGTCGATGCTATTGGACAAGGCTGAATACTGCGCCACCGAAATTCCGCGCACGAAATCGTTGGGATCGAAGCCCGGTGTGCTCGCGAGCGCGATGATGTCGCCGGTCTTCGGATCGAGGGCCACGACCGAACCGCGCTTGCCCGCCAATGCCTCTTCGGCCACGCGCTGCACCCGCATATCCAACCCTAAGATCAGGTCTTCACCGGCGATGGGCGCCCGGGTGTTGAGTTCAGGAGCGTAGTCACCCTGGCGCTCCACAGGCCTGCCGGCCGCATTGACCAGAATCTCACGGTAGCCCGGCTTGCCGTGCAGTTGCGTTTCGTAGGCGCCTTCGACACCCAGCTTGCCGATCAAGCTGGTGCCGGCATAGTCGGCGCTGTCGATTTGTTTCAGATCCTGCTCGTTGATGGCGCTGACGTAGCCGATGGCGTGCACCGCCATCTCTTTCAGCGGGTAGTGGCGCGCCAGACGGGCATGAATGTCGACACCCGTGAACTGGTAGCGATGCACCGCGAACCGCGCCATCTCTTCCTCATTGAGCTGGATCTTGATGGGGACGCTCTCGTACACCTTGTGCAGCAGGATGGTGCGGCGGATGCTGCCCACTTCCTCGGCCCGCAGCAGCCCGATGCCGACCAGTTGAGCCAGCGTGGCATCGAGAGCCTTGATGTCCCCCACCTGTTCGCGGATCAATTCGACGTTGAACGCCGGTAGATTGTCGGCCAGCACGACCCCATGGCGGTCCAATATGAGCCCGCGGCTGGGCGGAATCGGTTCGGTGCGGATGCTGTTGCCCAGCGATAGGGTGGAGTAGTAGTCATACCTCAACACCTGCAGATAGAACAGACGGCCGGCCACGGTCAGCAGCAGCAGGGCGGCGATCACACCCGCCACGATGCTGCGCACCGTGAACAGACGGTTCTCGGCAAAAAAGTTCTTGATCCGCGCTTGCCGGGATTTCACCATGGCCCATTGTAGTCCAGCGCGCCGGTCGGATTCGCGTAGCGGCGCACAAGATCAGCAGCGCACGGGATCAGCT
>CAZZWM010000014.1:23820-42427 GCA_964657945.1 uncultured Steroidobacteraceae bacterium | reverse complement strand
CAGCACCGACCAAGTCTGAAATTCTCGCTACCATTTCGAAGGAAACAGAGCTCTCAAAGAAGCAGGTCGGAGCCGTGTTTGACTCGCTGGGCGGCGCGATCAAGAAGAGTCTTCGCAGCCACGGACTGTTCACGTTGCCTGGCCTGTTGAAGATGAAGGTTGTCAAGAAGCCCGCCACCAAGGCGCGAGAGGGCGTCAATCCTTTCAACGGCGAAAAGATGATGTTCAAGGCGAAGCCTGCCAGCAAGAAGGTGCGCATCGCCGCGCTGAAGACGCTGAAGGAATTCGTGAACTGATTTAAGAGTTGGTATTGGAAGCGGCTGGGTGCCACTCAGCCGCTTCGAATCGAATCCATGACGGCGTCAAAAGCGGCTCACTCGATGCCGACGAGTTCGACGTCGAAAACCAAAGTCGCGCCGGGCGGTATCACCCCGCCGGCACCCCGGTCTCCGTAGGCCAGATCGGGCGGGATGACCAAACGCCGGCTTTCACCGATGGTCATTCCCACGACGCCCTGATCCCATCCCTTGATGACCGAGCCGGTACCGACCGGAAATTTGAAGGCTCGGCCGCCGCTGACTCGGGAGCTGTCGAACTGTTTGCCTTTGTTGTCCTTTGCGGCCGCATCGTACAGCCAACCGGTGTATTGCACGACGGCGATCTGCCCGGCTGATACGGCCGCGCCGGTGCCCGGCGTCAACACGGTGGACTGCAGCGTCGTCACAGGACTGGGCGGCGCAACGACGGTCTGCTGGCCGCCGCACGCGCTGAGCGCGGCGACGCAAACGACGAGAATGAACTTGGTGATTCCGTGAGATGCCATGGGCGGCATCTTAATGCATTTTCTTCGGCGGTTGCTCTCAACCCGCGCCTGAGAGCATGGCTGCGCAGAAGGCGCCGGCGCTGACGCCGCCTGCCACAACCAGGCCGACCTCGGCCTGCAAGCCCAGCGCGTAGTGGCGCAATGCGCCGACCGCATCGTCGATTTCGTCGACCACTTGTAACATCCATTCCACGCGGCCAGTCTAGGGCAGCGACCGTTGCGTTGAGCGTGAGTGAAATCACAACTTCGCGCTGGGCTCCCTGTTGCCATGCCGCCTGGGGCTGCGTACGCTCTCCTGATGCAGCGCATCCTTGTGCTGAACCCCAAAGGGGGTTCTGGCAAAACGACGATAGCCACGAATCTCGCAAGTTACTTCGCGAGCCAGGGCGATCGACCGTTGCTTTCCGACAACGACCCGCAAGGTTCCAGCACGCGGTGGTTGAAGAAACGCACGCAACAGCAGCCTTTCATTCACGGCAACGCGGCATTCGAACGCAACTCACGCATGACGCGTGCCTTTCAGATGCGAGTTCCGCCGGATGCGGCGCACATCGTCATCGATACGCCCGCGGCCGTCGCCGCGCAGGATATGCCGGATTTCACGCGCAATGCAGACGCCATCATCGTTCCGGTGCTGCCGTCCGACATCGATATCCATGCCTGTTCGAAGTGCATCGCCGACCTGCTGCTGATCGCCAAGGTGCGGCGCGACGAGTATAGGATCGGTGTGGTGGCGAATCGGGTGAAGCGAAATACGCTGATTTACCGATCGCTGATGCGCTTCTTGGACACTCTACGCATCCCGGTGGTGGCCACCCTGCGCGATTCGCAGAACTACGTGCGCGCGGCGGAACAAGGCCTCGGCATCCACGAAATGAAGCCTTACACGGTGGAGCAGGATTTGGAAGACTGGCAGCCGATGCTGCATTGGCTGAAGACGAAGGAAGCGGTCCCCGTCGGCATCAACCCGCTGCCGGAAACCGCCTAGCTAGGTTCCCGGCGAGCGATCGTTTTACTTTTTCTCGTCGAAATTGCCGCGGGCTTTCTCGGCCCAGTTCTTGTAACTGTGCCAGTTGTACAAACTGTTGGTGATCGCAGCATGGCGGCCGCCGGTCTTGGCAACCGCAGCTTCGCCTCGCGGAGCCCTGCGGTCCACTCCGGTATATCGCGTAGGATTCTTTGCATCGCTCATCTTCGGTGTGCCTCTGTCGATGGGACGACGATACGTGGTGCGCCTTGTTGTCGAGAGGAACTGTGTCACGACGGTCCGGAGGTGTCGCGGACTAGCGACGAGCATTGGGATACGCATCTCACCAGCAGTCACGGTAAGTTAAATCGCTAGATTTCCGCGTTGCGCCAGGCCTCGAACAACGGCTTCAATTCCTCGAGCGAACTGTCGATTGCCGCCGGCAACAGCGTCGTGTAGGAGTCGAGCAGCGCCATCGCGTTGCGCGCCGGATCGGTTCTCGTCGCGGCACCCAGGCGACGTGACATATCGCGGTTTACCACGTGCAAATTCTCATACAGCTTGTGCAGACCGGCGAAATCCACGGTGCCGGATGCGCCGGTCTGCTGACGCGCCAGCAGGAACATGGAAACGCTGCGGTAAACGGTTTCGGTCTCGCTGGCGAACGGCAGATGGAAGCGCGCCATGGGCCGCAGTCGGTCCGTCCAGGGACAACCGGCAGTGGCCATGATCAAGCCGAGCACCGAACTCATCGCCTGCTGCGCCGTGGTCTCTGCGTGGATGGTGCGCTCTGCCTGGATCACGGTGACGCCCACCGCATCGAACGATACCAGGTCCTTCAGAGCGTCCACCGCCGGCACCATTTGCAGCGCGGCCGGACATTGCGGCGATTTCTTCGAATTCAGCGGACAATTGCCGCATTGGTTGAATTTCAGCTCGGTCCAGTAGGGCGGATCGAGGGTTGCTTCGTTGAGCAGTCGGAAGTCGATCGGGCTGAATGCCAGCTTCAAGTGCTTCCGCGAACCATTCGGCAAATCGAATCGATATTCGATGTGCAACGGCTCCGTCATGCCACGAGTCGGTAGCAGGGTTTGTATTCGGCTCCGGCGAACTTCATCCGGCCCTGGCCCACGAAGGAACGCAACAGCCGGTCCAGCGGTTCCATGATGGATGCTTCGCCGGTCAGTTCGAAGGGCCCGAAGCGTTCGATGGCATTGACCCCGTATTCCTTGATATTGCCGGCAACTATGCCGGAAAAGGCGCGCCGCAGATTGGCTGCGCGCTCATGCAACGGCAGGTCGCCGGACAGGCTCAACGCGCGCATCGAGGCGTGAGTCACCTCGAATGGCTTTTGAAAATCCAGCGGTATCTTCAGCAGCCAATTGAAGCCGTAGGAGTCTTGGGCTTGGCGCCGGTAGTCGCGAATCTCCGTCATGCCCTGCACCATGGCGCGCGCCACGCCTGCCGGATCGTCGATGATCACCTTGTAGCGCGATTGTGCCGCCGCCCCCAGGGTGGCGCCGATGAACTGATGGATTTGCTCGAAGTATTCGGCGCTGTCGGCAGGGCCGGTGAAGATCACCGGAAACGGCAGCAACCGGTTGGCCGGGTCAAGCAAAATGCCGAGCAGATAAAGAATCTCCTCGGCGGTTCCGGCGCCGCCCGGGAAGATCACGATACCGTGGCCCAGGCGCACGAAGGCCTCCAGGCGCTTTTCGATATCCGGCATGATGACCAACTGGCTGACGATGGGATTGGGCGGTTCCGCGGCAATGATGCCGGGCTCCGTGATCCCGAGATACCGGCCGTCGGTGATGCGTTGCTTCGAGTGTCCTATGGTCGCGCCCTTCATGGGGCCCTTCATAGCGCCCGGACCGCAACCCGTGCACACATCCAGGCCGCGCAGGCCCAACTCATAGCCCACCTTCTTGGTGTAGTCGTATTCGATGCGCCGAATCGCATGGCCGCCCCAGCACACCACCAGATTGGGCTTGACCTGCAGCTCGAGCACCCGGGCGTTTCTCAAGATGTGGAATACCGCATTGGTGATGCTGGCTGAGCAGTTCAGGTCGTAGCGCCCGCTTTCCATGATTTCGTCGGAAATGAACACCACGTCGCGCAGCACTGCGAACAGATGATCCTTGAGTCCGCGGATCATCACGCCATCGACGAAGGCGGCCGCCGGTGCATTCTTGATTTCCAACTTGATGCCCCAGGCCTGGCGCACGATACGCAGGTCGAAGTCCTTGTATTTTTGGAAGATCAGCCGGGAATCGTCGATGTCGCTGCCGGAATTGAGCACCGCCAGCGCGCACTTGCGAAACAGGGGATACAGGCCACCTTGACCGGAACTCAGGAGCTTGGCGATTTCCTGCTGTGAAAGGTGCTCCAAACTGCCTTTGGGAGCCACCCGCGCGTCGACCATGTCCGACGATAGAATCGAGGTTTCCACTCAAGTACCTTCTTGATCAGGGATAGATGTCGATCGGAATATTGTCCTGGGTGCGCATCCACACTTCGACCATGTCGGAGTTCGACAATGCAATGCAGCCATCGGTCCAATCGCTGGACGCATAATACGCTGCCGGATGGTGTGGCGCGTTGGGGAAGCCGTGAATCATGATGGACCCGCCCGGCGCCCAACCCTTCTTGCGCGCGCGCAACTCATCTTCCTTGTTCGGATAGGACACTTGTATGGCCAGGAAGAAATCGCTGCGCGTATTGCGGCGTGACAGATAGTAGCGGCCTTCCGGCGTCCTGAAGTCGCGCTCGCGCTCCTTCTGCCCCACCGGGCTCAAACCCAACGCCACGCGGTATTCACCCAGCAGCTGATTGCCGTGATACAGGTAAAGTTTACGCTGCGCCTTGTGGACCACCACGTGATCGGCGACCGCAATATCATCGGCGATGGCGGCCTGCGGGAAGCTCCAAAATGCCGCCAGCAGCGTCCAAATCCGCAGAAAGTTGCCCAAACGGTGCCGGTAGCCCTTTGTCATATGGAAAATTATACCGCGTGGGAATAACTGATTAATCGGCTCTAGCTCACGTCCCGGTATACTGCGATGCATGCAAATGCAAAGGGTTCCCGTGTTTTTCATGCTGGCGCTGCTCGGCGCCTGCGCCGCCGAGTCCTCCAAACCGGTGGAGTATCTGGACGACCGTACGGCCATGACCGTCGGCGTGCTGAAACAGCCGCTCGAGTTCGTGCCCGCCCTGCAGCAGGAAGGGATGCATGTGTTCGGCAAGCTCGGCAAGCATTTGAGCTTCGCCTATCTCGGACCCATCGAATGGGATCGCAGCGGAACGTTCGCCTATGGCCTGTGGGCGCATATTGCGCCCGGCGACGATCACCCGATCGGAGACATCCACGCGCCGGGATCGATGACCCTCACGCTGGACGACGTCACGCTGACGCTGGTGCCGATGGATGCGCCGCAAATGGGCAAGAGCGCCTATGAACCTATTGCTTCCTGGGGTCAAACGGCTTACTTCGAATTGAACGTCGATATGCTCAAGCGCATGGCGGCCAGTAAGAAGCTCGAATTGCGCGTACCGGACACCGAAGGCGGCAGCATCATCTTCATTCCGAGCACCGATACCCGGGTCGCACTCCGCGAATTCATGAAGAATCGCGGCATCACTGCCGATTGATGGTTTCGACCTGCGGCAGCACGATGGTGGTACCGGGGCGAACCTCACCGAAATCCACGTCCGGGTTGTACTGCGCCACCAACCAGACGGGAAGATCCGCATGTTGCTGGGCGATGATCCACAGCGATTCGCCGCGCTTGACCACGTAGTTTCCGGTACCGGCAATGCGGTGAGTGGCAAAGAACGCTTCCTGCAATTGCTGGTGATAATTGCGGCGTGCCGTCTCGAAATCCGCCACGCTGACCTTGGAAAAATCCAGTTTCAGCTTATGCCCGAGCGTGACCATGGCGTTTTTATGCAGCTTGTTGAGCACGCGCAGCCGCGTCGAATCGATCTTGGTCCAGTCCGCAAAGTGCCCCAAGGTCTCCGTGGCCTGCACGATCACCTTGCCGTCCGTGCCGACGCTGTAATCGGTGGCATCACCGCCATTGTTGGGTGAAACCGCAGGCAGGAGCGCGGTGCTTTCCGCCTGCCGCTCGGACACCGGCTCGCGCGGCGGCGGCGGCAATCCCGCCAGGGTCGAATCGTTGGGTGCCTCGATCGGCGTCGCCGGCAACGGCGGCGCGGCGGGGGCGTTTGCCGCAACCACCGGCACGGACGGCGGCTTCGCCGCAGGCGGCGGAGCTTGAGCCGTGAGGGACCCGCCGGCGCCGGCCGCTTCGGCGCGCGAGATGGGGCCCGGAATTTTCACCGACTCGCCGCGCGCAGCCTCGTGTCCCGCGCTCCAGCCGTTGGCTGCCAGCAATCGGCTCAGGGACACGCCGCTTGCCGCGGCAACGCCGGCCAGCGTTTCGCCCCTGCGCATCTTGTGAATGCCGTCGTTGCGTTGCGCCAGGTAACGCTGCGAGGCCGGCAGACGAGCGAGCGCCGCAGCAAGCTCCGCCGCGGGCGGCGTTCCCGGCAGGCGCAGCCGGTAGCCGCGGGGTACCAGTCGGGCGCCGCTCCAAATCAGCGGCCGCAAAGCCGGGTTGAGCACGCGCAATGCGCCCATATCCACTTTGAAGGCCTTGGCCAGAGAATCAACGGCAATATAGTCCGGCAATTCAACCGTGGTGCTCTCGGTATCCGGGAAGTGGGTCAGCGGACCGAAGAATTTCTCGGCGTTGCGATCGACCTCCAGGGCAGCCAGGAAGGCAACATAGAAGTTGCGCGAGGCGAAACCGAAGGTCGAACCCTGGTAACGCTTGACGATCACCTCGATGTTGCTGGTTCCCAATTCCTCCTGCGCGCGGCGCAAGCCGCCGGGTCCGTGGTTGTAGGCCGTTACCGTCAGCGGCCAGGTTCCGACCAGACGATAGTTGTACAGCATCAGATTTGCCGCGGCCTCCGTGGCCGTGTACGGATCCAAGCGCTCATCGACCAACGAGTCGACGCGCATGTAGCGGCGGGCGGTCGAGGGCATGAACTGCCATAAGCCGGCGGCGCCCACCCGCGAATATGCCGCTGGATTGAAAGAGGACTCGACGTGCGGCAACGCACCGATCTCTGGGGGCACGCCGCGTTGCGCCAGCACTTTGGAAATATTGCGCTCGAAAGATTGCGCTCTGATCAAACCTTCATGAAAGCGATCGGCTTGGCCCAATTGAAAGCGGATGCGGTCGATGGAATCGCGAAACACCGCCGGCGAGGCGTTCGCGCCGAAGGCATGCAGAATACGCCGTTCATGCGCGGTCAAATTCTCACGGTCGCCGGCCGCGAATCTGTTCAAGAGCGCCGCATAGCGGGCTTTGGCTGCCGTCACGGCGTGCTCGCGCTGCTTCGGCGACTCGCTGGCATCGAAGCGCAGCACTTCATAGACGATGCCGAGATCCCAATCGTCGTGCAGCAAGCCCTGGTCGGTGGTCACTTCCGTATACACGCGAATCCAGAAGCGCACGTCCCGCTCGAGTTCCGGCGGCTGCGTGAAAAGCGCGGCGCTGGATTTGGTAATCGGCTGGATGGGTTCGGGCTGAAGGGCCTCGGGCTGAAGAGCGTCGGGCTGACTTGCTTCCGATTGGCTCGGCGGCGCGGCCGGACTGCTTTCTTGGGCCGGGGCTTGAAAAGCGGTGCCGCCGCAGATCAGAAACAGAAAAATGCCTAATCGGCGCAAATCAATGTGCTCCTGGCGCGGCGCCCAAGCCTCCGCCGATGACGTTAGGCTTGGGCGATGGTTGCGGCAGTGACGAAAGGCACGCGCGATTGTAAACGATCTTTAGTCGTTGACTGCCTTCTGCAGATGCGCGGGATAACGCTCGCCTGCAACCTTTATCCGATTCAGCGCAGCTTCGATGGCGTCCAGGTCTTGCGCGGCGAGAATGACCGACGCGGCTTGCACATTTTCCTTCAGCCGGTGCAGCTTGGTGGTCCCAGGGATCGGCGCGATCCACGGCTTTTGCGCCAGCAGCCAACTGAGCGCAATCTGCGCCGCGGTGACGCCCCGGTCCGCGGCGATCTTGCCGAGCGCCTGAATGAGACCTGCATTGGCCCTGCGGTTCTCCTCTGAGAAGCGCGGCACGCCCTTGCGGAAGTCGTTCTCGCTGAAGGTGGTTTTTTCATCGATGGCGCCCGTCAAAAAGCCGCGCCCTAATGGGCTGAAGGGCACGAAACCAATGCCAAGTTCCTCGAGCGTCGGTAATACCTTCGATTCGGGCTCGCGCCACCACAGGGAGTACTCGCTTTGCAGCGCCGCCACCGGCTGCACCGCATGCGCTCGGCGGATTGCGGTCGCTCCCGCCTCCGACAGGCCGAAATGCTTGACCTTGCCTTTGCCGATCAACTCCTTGACGGCGCCGGCGACATCCTCGATCGGCACATTCGGATCGACACGATGCTGATACAGCAGGTCGATTCGATCGGTCTTCAGGCGCTTCAACGCATCTTCCACGTACGCGCGGATGCGCTCGGGCCGGCTGTCCATACCCTTGGCGGCAACGCCGTCGACGAAGCCGAACTTGGTGGCGATGACGACGTGATTCCGAATCGGCTGCAGCGCTTCACCGAGCAGTTCCTCGTTGAGGAACGGCCCGTACGCTTCGGCCGTATCGAAAAAGGTCACTCCATTTTCGTACGCCTCACGCAGCAGTTTGATGCCGGCCTCTTTTTCCAGCGCCGGACCATAGGCAAAACTCAGGCCCATGCAACCCAGCCCGATGGCAGACACTTCGAGACCGCTGTTCCCCAAGATTCGTTTCTGCATGATCCAGCCTCCGGTTCAGTTTACTGATCGCGGTCCAGACGGCCGCGCTCAGCAGCCGGGCAGCAGCAGCCGGGGAGCCGCCTTCAACCCGCCAGGCCCGTCTGCGTGGCGTTCAGCTCACTCACTCAACCGCACTTGGAGTCGCCGCAATTCAGGCAGGTATGGCAGCCGTCCATCATCACCACGGCGGCGGTGCTGCACTTGGCGCATAGCTGCGCGCCTTCCGGAAAATGCGACTTCGAGAATGCATCGGTCTGTTTGGTGCGCGCTTCGAATTCGGCGCGCTTCTGATCCACCAGCTTGCGTTGATGCTCATTCAACTCCGGCTTCTTCAGCAGCCCGATGGACTGCAAGTGCCGCTCGATCACATACCCCAATTCGGCGATGGTGGAGGGCATGAATTTGCCGCCCGGTTGCCAATAACCCCCCTTCGGGTCGAATACCGCCTTCAACTCTTCGACCAGGAAGGTGGTATCGCCGCCCTTGCGGAACACCGCGGAGATAACCCGCGTCAGCGCCACGATCCACTGGAAATGATCGAGATTCTTGGAATTGATGAACACTTCAAAGGGCCGACGCTGCTCGTGCTGCGTACCCTCGTTCAAAACGATGTCGTTGATGGTGACATACATGGCGTGATCCGAGACCGGCGTCTTGATCTTGTAGGTCGATCCGATCAGGACCTCGGGGCGCTCGAGCTTCTCGTGCATCCAGATGACATTGTCCTGGCTCTTCAGCGGCTCTTTGGCCGCCGCCACAGGCTCTTTCGCCTCGGGCTTCTGCACGCGGTACTTGGCGATTTTTTTATCGATTTTGATGCTTGCCATGATCAGAACTTCCCGTAATAGCCTTCTTTCAGTGCGTCGTACAAGTTCGCGGCGGTATGCATCTCGCCGTCGTATTCGATCTCTTGATCGCCGCGCGCCTCGACTTCGGTTCCATCTTCCAGCGTGAACACATAGGTGGTGTTCTTGAGGTCATCTTCCTTGACCAAGACCCCCTGGAAGGCCTCCGGATTGAAGCGAAAGGTGGTGCAACCCTTCAGCCCCTGTTCGTAGGCATACATGTAGATGTTCTTGAAGTCTTCATACTTGTAATCTGTGGGCACATTCGCCGTTTTCGATATCGAGGAATCCACCCAGATCTGCGCAGCGGCTTGGATGTCCACGTGCTCCTTCGGTCCGATGTCATCGGCCGACAGGAAGTAATCCGGCAGCTTCTCGCCCGCAGCTTGAGAATTCGGCATGGCGCGCGGATTCACCAATTCCCGGTAAGCCAGCAGCTCGAACGAGAACACATCGATCTTCTCCTTGGACTTCTTGCCCTCGCGCAACACATTGCGGAAGTAGTGGTGGGCAAAGGAGGGCTCGATCCCGTTCGACGCATTGTTGGCCAGGGACAGGGAAATGGTGCCGGTCGGCGCGATGGACGTGTGATGCGTGAAACGCGCGCCGACTTCCGCCAGTTCATCCACCAGTTCCGGCGAGGCCTCGGCAATGCGCTGCATGTAGCGGCTGTAGCGCGCATGCAAAATGCGGCCCGCGACCTTGGCGCCCACACGCCAGCCGTCCTTGATCATCTCCGGTCGCTTGCGCAGCATTTCCTTGGTGACCGTGAATTCTTCGTTCATGATCGGTGCCGGTCCTTTCTCGCGGGCCAGATCCAGCGCGGCTTCCCAGCCGGCCACCGCCATTTCGCGGGAGACATTCTGTGTGAATGCCACGGATTTCTTCGATCCATACTTCATGCACAGCATGGTGATGGAGGAACCGAGACCCAGGAAACCCATGCCATGACGGCGCTTGCGGCGGATCTCTTCGCGCTGCTGCCCCAGCGGCAGGCCGTTGATCTCAACCACATTGTCCAACATGCGGGTAAAGACCTTCACCACCTTGCGATAAGACTCCCAGTCGAAGCGCGCATCTTCGGTAAATGGATCCACCACGAATTTGGTCAGATTGACGGAGCCCAGCAGGCAAGAACCGTACGGCGGCAGCGGCTGTTCTCCGCAAGGATTGGTGGCGCGGACGTTCTCCGTCCACCAGTTGTTGTTCATCTCATTGACCTTGTCGATGAGAATGAAGCCAGGCTCCGCAAAATCGTAGGTCGATGTCATGATGACATCCCAAACCCGGCGCGCCGGCAGGGTCTTATAAATCTTGCAGGCCACCAAGCCTTCGTCGTTGGCAACATAACCCTCGGTATAAGGCCACTCGCGCCACACGAACTTGGCAGGGTCCTTCAAATCCGGCTTGTCGGCGCCCTCACCTGCTTCGTATTCCTGTTTGCCGATCGGAAACGCCAACGTCCATTCGCCGTCGCTCTTGACGGCCTTCATGAACTCATCGGTGACCAACAAGGAGAGATTGAATTGGCGCAGCCGTCCGTTCTCGCGCTTGGCGCGGATGAATTCCAGCGCATCGGGGTGGCCGACATCAAACGTGCCCATCTGCGCGCCGCGGCGACCGCCGGCGGAGGACACCGTGAAGCACATCTTGTCGTAGATATCCATGAACGACAAAGGCCCCGAGGTATACGCGCCGGCTCCCGACACGTAGGCGCCGCGCGGCCGCAGCGTCGAAAACTCATAGCCGATACCGCAGCCGGCCTTCAAGGTGAGGCCGGCTTCGTGCACCTTGTTCAAAATATCGTCCATGGAATCGCGAATGGTTCCCGAGACGGTGCAGTTGATGGTGGAGGTGGCCGGTTTGTGCTCCAAGGCGCCTGCATTTGAGGTCACACGTCCAGCCGGAATGGCTCCGTGGCGCAGCGCCCACAAAAAAGATTCGTACCACTGCTCGCGATTCGTTTCCGCTTCAACATCGGCGAGCGCGCGCGCCACGCGCTTGTACGTATCGTCCATCGAGTTGTCGACGGGCGAGCCATCCTTCGACGTCAGTCGATACTTCTTGTCCCAAATATCGAAAGACGCTTCCTGGTAAGCGATGCTGCCGACGTCCTTGGGTTGAATTTTGACCACCGTATTCATGGGTATTACCACCGGTCCGTTATTATTTTCAAAACAAAATCCTGAACACAAAATGCGGTGTTCGCGCAGAAATGGGCGTTGGAGACTTCACGTAAAACCGACGGGAACTGGGAGAACGATTGAACACAATATCTTGTGTTCGTCTTGAGAGGGTACGAGCGATGGCAATCACCGTCAAGCAATTTTTCATCAAAATCTATGTCAAAAAAACCTATTTAATTCATGCATTTACAGAAATATCCCGACAAATTGCCTCATTACCCTTTCGCGCTGTTAGGTCAAGCGGAAAAATAGCGATCACAAGATCTAGTGTTCCACACCTTATCCACATTATGTCCCATTGACTTTGAACCAGGTCTCACTTTTCGGGCGGTTGAAATGCTCGGGCGCGACCCAACTTCGTTCTAAGCGCGCGATCCTCGACTTGTCGGGAGATTTTCTCGAAGCATTTTTCTCAAACCATTTTTTATTCAGGAGTTTGCAATGACCGTCGTACGTTATGAGCCTTGGGCACTCGTCAGCCGGCTGCAAAAAGAGGTCGATCGTTTGTTCGGTGCGCCGTTGACGACCGCCGCCGATTCGGGCGCTTGGTTGCCGCCGGTTGATATTCACGAGGAAGCAAATCAGTTCCTCCTGCATGTCGACCTGCCGGGCGTCGATCCGAAGACCGTCGAGATCACCACCGACCAGGGGGTGCTCACCATTCGCGGCAACCGCGAAGCGCTTCGCAAGGATGCGCGCGAAGGCTATCGCCGCGTGGAACGTCACACCGGAGAATTCCAACGCCGCTTCAGCCTGCCCGAAACCGCAGATGCACAAAACATCAAGGCCAAGGCGGTGAACGGGGTGTTGGAAGTCACAATTCCGAAGGTTGCGCAGGTGCAGCCGCAGAGGATCACGGTCGAGGCTGCCTAAGTATCCGAAAGGCGCGTTCTTCCGTGTAATATCGCCTCGACAACGGCGCAGGGGCCGGACACTCGTCCGGCCTCGCTTTGTCCGCCGGCCACTAATGCTGTTTGAAGGACCGCGCATGACCTTGCGTAGCAAAATTGCCGCGGCTGCTCTGTCAGCCGTACTCTTTGGAGTTTCCGCTCATGCCGCGCCGGCTACCACGGTCTCGGCAACCCCGCCGGCCGGCACCGAGGCGGCGCCCATGCCTTCGCTGGCGCCCATGGTCAAGCGCGTATCTCCATCGGTCGTGAACATAGCCACCAAGGGCACCATCAAAGAGCAGCGCGGCCGCAATCCACTCATGGATGACCCGTTCTTCCGCCGCTTCTTCGATACGCCCCCGGATTCCCCCCGGCCGCGAGAAAGGCAATTTCAAAGTGCAGGCTCCGGCGTCATCGTCGATGCCAAGAATGGCTACATCATCACCAATCATCATGTGGTAGAGAATGCCAGCGAAATCACCATTACCCTGCTGGACAACCGCACCTTCTCGGCGAAGGTGGTGGGCAGCGACGAAGGCGCGGACATTGCCGTGCTGCAGGCCAAGCAACCGAATCTTGTCGCCATGGCCATGGGCGATTCCTCCAAGCTCGAGGTCGGCGACTACGTAGTCGCCATCGGCAATCCTTTCGGACTGTCGCACACCGTGACCGCCGGCATCGTCAGCGCGCTCGGCCGGACCGGTATCAACCCGGACAATACCGGCTACGAGGATTTCATCCAAACCGACGCCTCCATAAACCCGGGTAATTCGGGCGGGGCCCTGGTCAACCTGCGCGGCGAACTGGTGGGCATCAATTCAGCCATCCTGTCCGGCAATGGCGGCAACATCGGCATCGGCTTCGCCATACCGGTGAACATGGTGAAAGGCGTCGAGGACCAACTCATCAAGTTCGGCCAGGTGAAGCGCGGCATACTCGGGGTGCAGTTATTGCCGGTGAATCCAGAGGTCGCCAAGGAATACGGATTGTCGGAGGCAAGCGGTTCGCTGGTGGCCAAGGTGGAGAAGGGCTCGGCGGCGGAACGCGCCGGCATCAAGACGGGCGACATCATACTGTCCCTGAACGGCGTGAACATGAAAGACTCGGCGGCGCTGCGCGCCGGCATCGGACAGCTGCACGTCGGTGACAAGGTGGAATTGGGCCTGGTGCGCGACGGCAAGCCGCGGAAAGTGACGGCGTTGATCGCCGAGCGGGCGGATCAGGAATCCGCCGGCGCCGATGAAATCAGCCAGGGGCTGGAGGGCGCGGAGCTTGGCGATGCTCCCGATGGCAGCGGTGTGCTGGTGAAATTGGTCGTGGAGGGCAGTCCGGCGGCCCAAGGCGGTCTGCGCCCCAACGATGTCATCATCGGCGTCGGACGCAGCTCGGTCACCGATTTGAAGTCCTTCCGCGAGGCGGCCAAGGGCGCATCGCTGCTGGTGCTGAAGGTTCGCCGCGGCCTCGATGTCATTTTGATTCCAATCCGGTGACCCGATGAAACTGCTCTCCATTGCGGTGCTCGGCGGCACGGGATTCCTGGGCACCCGGCTGGTGGCGCGGCTCATCAAGGACGGCCATCGCGTCACGGTGCTATCGCGCGACCGCGAACAGCACAAGCACCTGCTGGTGTTGCCGGGGCTCACGCTGGAGAATTGCGACATCTACCAGGAAGCGCAGCTCAGCGAGCAGTTCCGCGGCAAGGATGTGGTCATCAATCTGGTCGGCATCCTCAACGAACGCGGTTTCGGCGGTGGCGGATTCCGCCGCGCGCATGTCGAATTGACCCAAGCTCTGTTGCTGGCGGCGCGCTCCGCCGGCGTGCCGCGCCTGCTGCAGGTGTCGTCGCTGAAGGCGGCGACCGATGCGCCCAGCTACTACCTACGCAGCAAGGGTGAGGCTGAAAAGCTGATTCGCGATCAGGGCGGCGTTCTCGATTGGACCATCTTTCAGCCGTCGGTCATGTTCGGACCCGGCGACAGTTTTCTGAATCGATTCGCCGGCTTGTTGGCATCGGTGCCCGGCGTGTTTCCGCTGGCGCGACCCGGCGCGCGCTTCCAGCCGGTTTCGGTGGACGATGTGGTTTCCGCCTTGTGCCACTGCCTGAGCGGAAGTGCTTGCAGCCGCCAAACCTATCAGCTCGGCGGCCCCAAGGTGTACACCTTGCGCGAGATCGTGGAACTGGTGGCGAAGACCACCGGACGACGGCGCTGGATCGTGGGGCTGCCGAACATTCTGGGAAGCTTGCAGGGCTTTGTCTTCAACTTCGTTCCAGGCCGGCCTTTTTCCAGCGACAACTACCGCTCGCTCACCGTCGATAGCGTGTGTGATTCGGACGGGTTTGCAAAATTGGGCATCCAACCGCACTCCATGGTGGCCGCAGCACGGCAGTTCCTGGGCGCACAAGAAGACAATCACCGTCTGAGCGAGAATCGGGCTGCGGCGGGACGCGCCAAGGTCGTGCGCGACTAATCGATCGTTTCGCCGCACACCAATTCATCGCGCTGCTTGCGGTCCATCTTCGCCAGCTGTCGGACCCGGGCGTAAAATGCAGGCAGGTTCCCGCCCACCGTCGCGAGTTCGCGTTGAAACCCGGGCACGCACGTATAATAAGTGGCGATGGAGGCCAGATGCGCGTTGTTGATCTGCGCGCCAAACCACGCATCGAAAGGAGCTCGACCGCCCCATTGCCCTTTCAGATGCGCGTAATCCTCCTTCATCCGGCCCAGCGTCGCCGCTTTCTGCGCCCGCATCTGCTCCGGGGGCAGCGCTGAGGAATACACCTCGCGCAGCTTCTCGCGGGTGGCGTTCAGCAACTCGATCACCTGCACGTAGCGCTGCTGCTCCAACAGGTGCTGCGCGAGATCCTGGTCCCGTCCCTGTTGCTTCAGCCAGCGCCGCACGCCTTCTTCCTCGACCGTGGTGGCCAGTGCCTCATTGAAGGACGCGTCGTTTGCGACATACAGCAGCTGGTGCGTCAATTCATGAAACACGATCGAGGCCAGCTCCACGTCGTTCCACCCCGTCATGGTGTTCAATATCGGATCATCGAAATGACCCAGAGTGGAATAGGCAGCCACGCCGCCCACCACGACGTCGAATCCCCGCGCCCGCAACTGCGCCGCGTAACGCTGTGCGCGCTTCTCGACGAAGTAGCCGCGATACGCCACACATCCCACCACCGGATAACAGGATTGCTTCGGATCCACCGAGAACTCGGGCGCGGCCACCACATTCCACACGACATAGGGGCGCCCCACGTCCGCGTACGTGCGGTAGCTGCCGTTATCCGGCAGTTTCAGTTCGCGGCTGGCGAAATCGCGAATCGATGTCACCGAAACAAGCTGCGCACGCAGCGCTGGCGAGGTGTCCGAATTCCCGATCACCTTGCCGATGGGCTCGCGTTTTGCCATCAGCGACATGTGTCCCTGCGCGCTCTGCAGCAGGTAGCAGCCGCCGCTCACGCAACCGATGAGCGCAATCACGACGGCCCCACGGACAATGACGCCTATGCTGTTAAGATTCACGCATGCAAGTGTATCTGGTTGGTGGTGCCGTCCGTGACGCGTTGCTCGGGTTGGGCGTCAAGGAGCGCGACTGGGTCGTGGTGGGTTCGACCCGGGAAGAATTGCTGCGCCTGAAGTTTCGCGAAGTAGGCCGCGACTTTCCGGTGTTCTTGCACCCGGATTCCCAAGAGGAATACGCGCTGGCGCGATTGGAGCGCAAGACCGGCCCGGGCTATCGCGGCTTCGAAGTCGAATTCGGTCCGCAGGTCACGCTGGAGGAGGACCTTGCACGCCGCGATCTCACCATCAACGCAATCGCCAAAGCCGAGGACGGCACGCTGCTCGATCCGTACGGCGGCCGTCGCGATCTCGAGGCGCGCTTGCTGCGGCATGTATCGGCCGCCTTCATCGAAGATCCGGTGCGGGTGCTGCGCGTTGCGCGCTTCGCCGCGCGCTTCGCGCCGCTCGGCTTCAAGATCGCGCCGGAAACCATGGCTCTGATGCGCGCCATGGTGGAACGCGGAGAAGTGCAGGCATTGGTCGCCGAGCGGGTCTGGCAGGAAACCGAGAAGGCGTTGCGCGAGACGGACGCGAGCGAATTCTTCCGCGTGCTGCGCGCATGCGGCGCCTTGAAAGTGATCTACCCTGAAATCGATGCGCTGTTCGGCGTGCCGCAGCCGGCGCAGTGGCACCCGGAAATCGATACGGGAGTCCATACGCTGATGGTGCTGGACCAGGCGGCGCGGCTCAGCAAAGATTCGAGAATCCGCTTCGCGGCATTGGTCCACGATCTCGGCAAGGGCACGAGCGATCCTGCGCAATGGCCGAGTCACCGCGGTCATGAACAGCGCAGCGTCGCGCTGATCGAGGCATTGTGCGAGAGGTTGCGCGTGCCGAGCGAATACCGCGAGCTGAGCGTCATCGTGGCGCGCTACCACGGCAATGTACATCGAGCATTCGAACTGCGTCCCGAAACCATCCTGGAGATGCTGGAGAAGAGCGATGCCTTTCGAAGGCCGGAACGCTACAGCCAGGCGCTGCTGGCCTGCGAAGCCGACTCTCGCGGCCGGCTGGGCCTGGAGGACATCGCATATCCGCAGCGTGATTATCTGCAGGCTGTGCGCGACGCCGCGGCGTTGATCAAACCGTCGGCCGAAGACATTGCGCTGAAGGACGGCGTCAAGATCGCAGCGCGGCTGCACGATGCGCGCCTGCGCGTCATCAAGGATCTGCCGAAGCCCGCCCGCAACTGATCGCAGACGATCGTCGCGCTTTTCGTTCATCGAAAATTGCCACTTTCATATGAAACCCATCAAAGCGAGTGACGCATATCCTGTAATGCAAATCCGCGAAGCTCGCAGTCGATGCCGCGCAGCCACGCCATGGCCTTGAAGCGTTCGCCCATTTCACCCGGCAACATCAATTGCCGCGCTTGACTGGACAAACGCGCGAAGGCATTGGCATCGCCGCCCGAGGCATCCTGCATCTCCTCGTCGATGCCGGTGCCCGCCAGGAAATGCGCCTGCGTCGTGAAGCCGGCCAGTTCGCAACCTGCTTCACGCGAAGCTTCGGCCAACACAGTGAAATCCACCCAGGCCGTGATGTCCTGCAATCCCGGATACAGGAACACGTCATCCTGAACGCGATGCCGAAAGTGGCAGGTCAACGTGCCTTCATGGCGTTCCGGCAGATAGTACTGGGAGCGCGGCAGTCCATAATCGAACCACAGAACCGCGCCACGGCGCAGAGCGCCGGTGACGGCGACGCTGAAAGCGGCCGCCCTCGGGCAGTACTCGGACACATAGCCGTCATCCCAGCCACCGCCACCGAGATGCAACATCTCACAGGCGCGCGTCAACACCTGGGTTGCTTCGCGGGCTGCCCAGCCGAAACCGGAACTCGCTTCCTCATCGACGACCACCCCCATCTCCTCGATCCCGTCGCGGTTCCAAATGAAGCGCGCCACCGGCAAGGCATCCAAGACTTCATTGGCGAGAATCACGCCGTCGAAGTACTGGCGCGGCGGACGTTCCAGCCACTCGACCCGTGGCGCCAGATGCGGCAGGCGAGCGTGGATCAACTGCCGCTGTCGTTCGACCAGATCGGCGCTGATTTCCAATATCAGATAGCGGTCCGGCAGGCTGCCCGATTGCTCCAGCCTGGTGAGCACATCGACCGCAAGCCGCCCGCTGCCGGCGCCGATCTCGAGTATGCAGCTCGACGCAGACTTGCCGGGGCTGCGCAAAGCATTGATCGCCTGCAAGACCTGCTCGCATTGCTTGGCCACGCACCGCCCGAACAGCACGGACAGTTCCGGGGCGGTGATGAAGTCTCCGGCCGGTCCCAGCTTGCGCGCCCCGCCGCTGTAATAGCCCAATCCCGGGGCGTACAGCGCCAAATCCATGAAACGCTCGAAGCTCATGAAACCGCCCGAGCCGGCAATTTGACCCCTCAACAGTTCGCGCACCCGAGTCAGATGCTCTTGAGCTGCAGGATCCAGGTCGGTATCGTGGCGCCGCATGTCAGCCAACGACCATGGCGGGGGATTGCACGACCATGGCGGGGGA
>CAZZWM010000014.1:0-23810 GCA_964657945.1 uncultured Steroidobacteraceae bacterium | reverse complement strand
GCTGATAACCGGCGGTTCGCGCCGCGTGGGCGCACAAATTGCGCGCACTCTGCACGCGGCCGGGGCCCGCGTGATGATTCACTATCGAACTTCGTCGTCGGCCGCGATTGCGCTGGCCGCCGAGTTCAACCAGCTTCGACCCCGTTCCGCCGCGACCTACGGCGCGCAATTGCAGGTGGACGGCGTCGCCGAAAAGCTGGTCGCAGCCGCGTTGCAGGAATTCGGGCGGCTCGACGTCTTGATCAACAACGCCTCGAGCTTTTATGCGACCCCCGTGGGTCAGATCACCCCGGCGCAATGGGATGACCTGATGGGCAGCAATTTGAAAGCGCCGCTGTTCCTTTCGCAGGCGGCCGCCCCGGGCTTGCGGGCGCGGCAGGGACTCATCATCAACATGGTCGACATCCACGCTTTGCGGCCCTTGAAAGCGCATCCGGTGTACTGCGCCGCAAAGGCCGGGTTGGCCATGCTGACCCGTTCGCTGGCGCGGGAATTGGGGCCGCAAATCAGAGTCAATGGCATCGCGCCGGGTCCGGTGCTGTGGCCCGAAGGCGAGATGAACGCCGATCTGAAGCGAGAGATCATCGACAAGACCGCACTCAAGCGTCATGGCACCCCGCAAGACATTGCCCGCACCGCACTGTTTCTCTGCCGGGATGCGCCGTACATCACCGGTCAAATCATCGCGGTGGACGGCGGCCGCAGCATTTAGGGCCTGGCGGACGCAGGCCGTGCCCGCCAGGTGTCGAGATCCGGCCGGTTGCGCTCGAGTTTGACGCCCACGTCCTTCGAGCTGCGGATCGCTCCGGGTTTGCTCAGGGTCACCCCCACCCACTGCACGCCGAATTGCTCGAGTATCAGCATGGCCACGTGTTCGGCCAGCGTTTCCACCAGATGAAACTGCGAAGCTTCGACGAATGCCAGGACGCGTTTCGCCACCCCCTTGTAGTTCAGGGTGTCGTCGATCGAATCGTTCAACGCAGCCTTGCGGATATCCGCGCTCAACTCCAGATCGATCACCACAGTCTGCTTGACCTGCCGCTCCCAATCGAATATTCCGACGATGGCTTCGGTTTTGAGCGCATGAATGAAAATTTTGTCCACGAAAAATTTATGCCTCTAGTGATCCGAGTTCCCAATTGGCGCGAGCACTCAAGGATTCATGCGCCTGCCGGCTTTGCGCAGAACCATTCTGCATGCGCAGGCAGCCGGCCAACGCAATCATCGCGCCATTGTCAGTGCAAAATTCGGTGCGCGGGAAGTACAGCTCGGCACCGAGTTCGCCGACGACCTCCGCGAGGCGCTCCCGCAAGCGTCGATTTGCTCCGACGCCGCCGGCGATCACCAGGCGCCGATGGCCGCTCGTCTCGAGCGCCCGCCGGCACTTCTCGGCCAGAGTCTCCACCACCGCATCCTCGAATCCACGCGCCACATCCGCCCGAGTCGCATCCGTCAAGTCGCGGCCGCGCAAGGCTACTAGGGCCGCGGTCTTCAGGCCACTGAAACTGAAATCGAGGCCCGGACGGTCCAACATGGGTCGCGGAAAGACGAAGGCGTCGCGGCGACCCTGCCGCGCGAGCGCGGCCAAAGCGGCTCCGCCGGGATATGGCAGGCCGAGCATTTTGGCGGTTTTGTCGAAAGCCTCGCCAGCGGCATCATCCAGCGTTTCGCCGAGGATTTTGTAACGTCCCAGGCCTGCGACGTCGACCAGCTGCGTATGGCCGCCGGAGACCAGCAGGGCCAGAAAGGGAAATGCAGGCGGTTTTGGCTCCAGCAGCGGCGCCAACAAGTGGCCTTCCAAGTGATGGATCCCCAGTGCCGGTTTGCCCCAGGCAGCGGCCAGCCCGTTGGCAAAACCCGCACCTACCAGCAGGGCGCCTATCAGGCCGGGCCCGGCCGTATAGGCAATGGCGTCGATCGATTCCCGCGCCGACCGGGCATCGGCCAGCGCCTCCCGCACCAGGGGTAAGAGGCGGCGCACATGGTCGCGTGAGGCCAATTCCGGTACCACCCCGCCATACGCTTGATGCAACGCAATTTGACTGTATATCCGGTGCGAGAGCAGACCCGACGCACTGTCATAGACCGCGACCGCGGTCTCATCGCACGAACTCTCCAGCCCTAAAACACGCATATTTTGCCTTTTAAGGGTGCGCACTTTAGAATGCGCCCCCCTGTCGCCGAATGCCGGCGGCCGTGCCATCACCTTTGAGGTTTGAATGCCCAGCGTTCGTGTTCGCGAGAATGAATATTTTGACGCAGCCCTGCGTCGCTTCAAGCGTGCCTGTGAAAAGGCCGGCGTCCTCACCGAGCTTCGGCGCCGTGAATTCTACGAGAAACCGACCCAAGAACGTAAGCGAAAAAAAGCCGCCGCCGTGAAGCGCCATTTGAAGCGCCTGTCGCGCGAGAACATGCGTGGCACCGGCCAACCGTCCAGCCCTCCCGCCGCAGCTCCTTCGCGTCCCTCGTACTAGGGACGCAAGGTCGGCCGCGCAAGGATGTCTCTCAAAGAGCGAATCACTGAAGATATGAAGGCGGCGATGCGCTCCGGCGAAAAGGAGCGGCTCGGCGTCATCCGCCTGATCACATCCGCCATCAAGCAGCGGGAAGTCGACGAACGCATTGTTCTCGACGACACCCAAGTGCTGTCCGTACTCGAAAAAATGATCAAGCAGCGCAAGGAATCCGTTGTGCAGTTTCAGGCCGGCAATCGCCAGGACCTGGTGGACAAGGAAAACTCGGAAATCACCCTGCTGCAGGGCTACATGCCCTCGCAATTGAGCGACGCCGAACTGGACGCGCTGATCGGCGAAGCCGTCGCTGCCGCCGGCGCCAGCAGCATCAAGGACATGGGCAAAGTCATGGCCATCATCAAGTCCAAGGCTCAAGGCCGGGCCGATATGGCGGCGGTCGGCGCGAAAATCAAAGCCAAGCTCGGCGGCTGATCCTAGGGCCTGTTCACACTTGTTTCGTGAGCGGCCGCATTCCACAGACCTTCATCGACGAACTCGTTGCGCGCAGCGACATCGTCGACATCATCGGCGCACGCGTGCCGTTGAAGAAGGCCGGACGGGAGTTTCGCGCCTGCTGCCCATTCCACAACGAGAAGACGCCCTCTTTTTGGGTGAGCCCGGACAAGCAGTTCTATCACTGCTTCGGCTGCGGAGTGCACGGCACCGCGATCGGCTTCCTCATGGCTTACGAGAAACTCAGCTTTCCGGACGCTGTGGCCGATCTCGCGCAGCGCGCAGGGCTGGAGTTGCCGAAGGAAGCGCTGGGGCCCCGCGATCCCGGCGGCGGCGATCTGTACGAACTCATGACCCGAGCCTCGCGCTTTTTCGAGCAGAATCTTTCCGATAACCCGCGCGGACGCGACTATCTGAAAGGCCGCGGCATCGATGCCGGCACCGCTGAACGCTTTTCCTTGGGTTACGCGCCCGACTCGTGGAACGCGCTGCTGAATCGCTTCGGCGGCGATGAGGAGCAGCGGCGCAGGCTGCTGCAATTGGGCCTGATCATCGAACGCGACACCCGCGGCGGTGAACGCGCCGGCGGGTTTTATGACCGCTTCCGTGACCGGCTGATGTTTCCGATCCGCGATTCGCGCGGCCGGGTGCTCGGGTTCGGCGGCCGTGTCATCGATCAGGGCGAGCCGAAGTACCTGAATTCACCCGAGACGCCGCTGTTCCACAAAGGCCGGGAGCTGTACGGACTGTACGAAGCGCGCCAGGCGCGCAATGACTTCAAGCGCCTGATGATCGTCGAGGGCTATATGGACGTGGTGCGTCTGCACCAGGCGGACATCACTTACGCGGTCGCAACCTTGGGCACCGCCACGACCCAGGAGCATCTGAACAAGCTGTTCCGGATCACCAGCGAACTGGTGTTCTGCTTCGACGGCGACCGGGCTGGGCGCCAGGCTGCCTGGCGCGCACTGGAAAATGCCCTGCCCCTGGCCCGGGATGGACGCGAATTGAAGTTCATGTTTTTGCCGGACGGGCATGATCCTGACACCCTGGTGGCGGAAATCGGCAAAGACGCGTTCGAAGAGAAGCTCAAAGCCTCCCTGTCGCTGTCGGCCTATCTGATTCGCGAATTGCTGCAGCAAGTTGACGTAGCGCAGATCGACGGCCGCGCCAAGCTCAAGGCGCTGGCGCAACCGCTATTCGCCAAGATGCCCGAGGGCGTCTACCGCGAACTGCTGGCCGACGCTCTGGCGGCGGAAATTCGCATGCCGGCCGCCAAACTCAAGGAATTGCTGGTGTCCGCCGGCCCTGGCAAAAACTCGGCGCCACAGGCCGCTGCCCGTCCGGAACCTGGCCGCCAACCCCGCGGTCGAATCAGCGTGGGACGGGGCAATTTGCTCACCCAGGCCATCACCCTGGTGTTGCACCACCCGTCGGCTGCCGCTGTCATTGCCGACACAGAAGCTCTGGACAGGGTTGACCGGCCCGGTGTTGCGGTGCTCAAGGAACTGCTGGAGCAATCCCGGGCGGCGGCTGGCGCCAGTACGGCAACGCTGCTGGAGCGATGGCGGGATCGACCCGAATTCTCGCGCCTGGCCGAACTTGCCATGGTGGACCCCCTGGTGGCCGATGGGCCGGGTGCGGCTAAGGAACTGAAGATGGCGGTCGAAAAGCTTTTAGAGGAGTTCGGACCGGGACGCCGGATGAACGAATTATTGAAGAAAGCGGAGGAAATAGGCTTGAATTACGACGAAAAGGCCGAATTAAGCTTGCTCCTCAAGTCCAAGGGACGGTTCCGAGGGTCCCCCTGACCCCATATTGGGTGGCTACGGAATAGCCAAAATCGTATACTTATCGGCTTGCATTTTTACTTACCAGATCGGTAGCGAGGCGAACCTTGATCAAAAAAGCGCCAGCGGGCACAGCGACTCAGATCGCGGACGAGCGTCAGTCGCAGCTCAAACTGTTGATTGCGCGCGGCAAGGAGCAGGGCTACCTCACCTACGCTGAAGTCAACGATCACCTCCCGAGCGAAATCGTCGATCCGGAGCAGATCGAAGACATCGTCAACATGATCAACGACATGGGTATTCCGGTGTACGAAAAGGCGCCGGACGCCGAATCGCTGCTGTTGACCGATGCCACCGCGGCACCCGATGAAGAAGCGGTCGAAGAAGCCACCGCTGCGCTGGCCAATCTGGACGCAGAGTTCGGACGCACCACCGATCCGGTGCGCATGTACATGCGCGAAATGGGAACGGTCGAACTGCTGACCCGAGAGGGCGAAATTCGCATTGCGAAGCGCATCGAAGAGGGTCTCGAGGCCGTCAAGATAGCGCTCGGCAGCTACCCCGGCACCTACGATCTGCTGCTGCGCCACTATGAAACGGTGAAGGCCGGCCAGATGCGCCTGGTCGATGTCATCGTCGGCTTCGTCGATCCGAACGCACCCGACGAGATTGCACAGCCGCAAAATCCGAAGATGATGGCGCTGGAGCGCGAAGAAGCGGCCAATGACGACGACGAAGCCGCCGACGGCGACGAGGACGAAGAGGCCATCGACACCGGCCCCGATCCGGAGGAAGCCGCGAAGCGCTTCGCTTCGATCGCCAAGGTGCACCATCAATTTTTGAACGCGCTCGACAAACTCGGCTCGAAAGACCCGAAGACCTTGAAGATCCGCAAGAAGATCTGCGCCGAGCTGATGGAGTTGAAGCTCTCGCCCAAGATGTTCGATCAGTTGATCGACAACCTGCGCCAGCACGTCACCGAAGTGCGCCTGCTCGAAAAGGAAATCATGTTCCTTTGCATCAAGCAGGCCGGCATGCCGCGCAAGGATTTCATCTCCACCTTCCCCAAGAATGAGACCAGCACGCGTTGGCTGGACAAACACATCAAGGCGAAGAAACGCTACTCCGGCCCGCTCGCAAAATTCAAAGACGAAGTCGAGCGCCGTCAGAACAAGTTGAAGGAACTGGAAGGCCTGTTTCACGTCCTGATCAGCGAGATCAAGGAAATCAACCGCGAAGTTTCCATCGGCGAAGCCAAGGCGCGGCGCGCGAAGAAGGAAATGGTCGAGGCCAACCTGCGTTTGGTGATCTCGATCGCGAAGAAGTACACCAATCGCGGTCTGCAGTTCCTGGATTTGATTCAGGAAGGCAACATCGGCCTGATGAAGGCGGTCGACAAGTTCGAATACCGGCGCGGTTACAAGTTCTCGACCTATGCGACCTGGTGGATCCGCCAGGCCATCACGCGCTCGATCGCCGACCAGGCGCGCACCATTCGCATTCCGGTGCACATGATCGAAACGATCAACAAGCTGAACCGCATTTCGCGGCAAATGCTCCAGGAAATGGGCCGCGAGCCGACTCCCGAAGAGCTGGCGGTGCGCATGGAGATGCCCGAGGACAAGGTCCGCAAGGTGCTCAAGATCGCCAAGGAGCCCATCTCGATGGAAACTCCGATCGGCGACGATGAGGATTCACATTTGGGCGATTTCATCGAAGACACGTCGGTTTCTTCACCCATCGATTCGGCCACGACCGAGTCGCTGCGCGAAACCACCCACTCCGTGCTGGCGCAGCTGACGCCCCGCGAAGCCAAGGTGCTGCGCATGCGCTTCGGCATCGACATGAACACCGATCACACCTTGGAAGAAGTGGGCAAGCAGTTCGACGTCACCCGCGAGCGGATCCGGCAGATCGAGGCAAAAGCCCTGCGCAAGCTGCGTCATCCCAGCCGCAGCGAACAGCTGCGCAGTTTCTTGATGGACGATTAACCCCGCCGGCGGCGCAGCCATGGACGGTACGCAAACGAGGGCCCTGACGGGCCCTTGTTTTTATGCGCTGATAGCATTTTTGCCGCGCAATCCTCCCTACAATCCTTCGATGGGTGTACGTCGAGCATTTTTGTGGGCTTCCGGCGGGCGGTATCTCGTCATGGCCATCAATCTCGGCACCACGCTGATACTGGCCCGGCTGCTCGCGCCGGATCAATACGGCATCACGGTGGTCGGTGGCGCCGTATTCACGATCGCGGATGCGCTCAGAGGCCTGAGCGGCGGCGCCTACCTGATTCAGAAGAAGGAGGTCAGTCAGGAAGACATCCGTGCCTGCTTCACCCTGAGCTTGATCGCCAATCTGCTCATCGGCACCTCGATGGCGGCGCTGGCCGGGCCTCTGGCCGCGTACTTCGCCATGCCCCAGCTCAAACAGTACATTCACGTCGCCGCCATGGGCTATGCGCTGGGGCCCTTCATTTATCCCATCTGGTCATTGATGAGCCGCAATCTGGCGTTCGGACCGATGACCTTCATCGGCCTGCTGTCGACCGTCGTGGGCTCGGCCGTGAGCATCAGTCTGGCATTGCAGGGCTATGGCTATATGAGTTTCGCCTGGGCCAGCGCCGCATCCACGGCCGTATCCATGCTCTGCTACCTTTTTTACTGCAAAGATCGCTCAATTTTCCGGCCGATCTTCAGCCACTGGGGCGGCGTATTGAGATTCGGCATTTACGACAGCGCCACCGGACTCATTTCCCAGGTGGCCGACACGCTGCCCTATTTCATTTTCGGGCGATTGTTCTCCGCCGACGTGGTGGGTCTTGGTCAGCGCGCGCTCTCACTCTGCCTGGTGCCCGAGCGTGTCGTGCTCGCAGGCGTCAGCGCCGTCGCCCTGCCGGCATTTTCGCAACGCGCCCGGGACGGCGAGAGTCTGCGGCCTGCCTACCTGCGCGCGATCGAGCTCATCACGGCGGCGCAATGGCCATCGCTCTGCATCCTCATTTTCCTTGCGCAGCCGCTGGTGCTGGTGTTGCTCGGCGCGCAATGGGCCGCAGCCATTCCGCTGCTGCAGATCATTGCCTCGGCCATGTTCCTGTCATTCCCGATCACGCTGCACTACGCCACCTTCGTCGCCAGCGGCAACATCCGCTACATGCCCTGGATCCTGGCCGCGCAAAGCATTGCCTCCATCAGCATCTTCGTGGCGGTCGCGCGGCGCGGATTGTATTCCGCCGTGTGGAGCGCGTGGATCATCCTGCCGGCCAACGGAATTCTGGCCTTGTACCTGGCGCGGCGTTTTCTAGGCTTCGGGTGGATGGATGTCTACACAGCGGTGCGCAAGAGCGTCGTCTCGACGCTGTTGAGCGCCGCAGGTCCGGCGGCGATATGGTTTTTCCACGGTGGCAGTAGAATCACGCTGCCATTCGCTGCGCTTGCAATCGCCCTGTGCGGCCTCGGCTGGCTGTCGGGTCTGCTGCTCACGCAACATCCGCTGCTTGCGGAGATGCGAAGAGTGCTCAGCAAACTGCGCGAACGTCTGGCGGGCGGGTAGCGCTATTGCGGCGTGTTGCCGGTCAGATAATTCTTGCGGATGAGATGCCGCCGCAACTTTCCGGACGAGGTGCGCGGCAAGGTTCCTGATTTGACGCAGACGATGTCGGCCGCTTGGACCAAGAGGTTTTGCCGAAGCACCAATGAGATGGCTTCCATGGTAGCGGCACTGTCACCCTTGGCCTCGGCAACGACCACGAGCTCTTCGCCCTCGGCGCCCGGACGCGAAAAGGCCGCGACACAGCCGCCCCGAACGCCCTCGACGCCGGCCGCCACCCACTCGATCACTTGCGGATGAATGTTGCGGCCGTTCAAAATGATGAGATCTTTGATGCGGCCGGTGACATACAGCTCGCCCCCGGCGAGATAGCCCAGATCGCCGCTCCGCAACCACCCGTCGTACAACATCGACGGATCCCAGCCGCGCGTGCTGCCAATGTAGCCCGCTGCGATCGACGGGCCGCGCAGGCAAATTTCGCCTTCGGTGAAATCGGCAACCGGGGTGCCTGAAGAATCCATGATGGCGATCTCGTGCCCCGGAAACACCACGCCGCAGGAGACATGTTCGAGTGCGTCATGGCCGTCGACCGCCGCCGGCACCACCCGGCCGTGCTCTTCGAAGGTGGTTCGATCGATACGCCGGACCCGCACGGGTTCGTTGGCGGGTTTGAGCGTGACTGCAAGCGTCGATTCCGCCAGGCCATAGGCCGGCACGACGCAATTTTCCGGCATGCCGAAGCGTTGCGAAAACAAGCTGGAAAACCGCTGGATGGTGTCGAACCTGATCGGCTCGGCGCCGCATCCGACGATTCTCACGCAGGACAAATCCCAGCGAGCATCTTCAGAAGCGCTGGCTTTGCGGCAGGCGAGGTCGAAGGCAAAGTTCGGCGCAAAAGTCACGGCGGCGCGATGCGCGTGTATGGTGTCCATCCATACGTTCGGATTGCGGATGAAACGCAGGGTGGGGATGAACACCACTGAGAATCCCGCGAAGATCGGCGCCAGCACGAATCCGATCAAACCCATGTCGTGGTACAGGGGCAGCCAGGAAACTGCTGTGTCGCGTGCGGCATCCGCGCCAAGCCCGGCCAGGAATCCGCGCGCATTGTTGATCAGGCAGCGATGCGTCAATACGACGCCGCGGGGCTCGGCCGTGGACCCCGAGGTGTATTGCAGGAAGGCGATGTCGTCGGGAGAAATGGCCTCATCGGCGAGCGCAAAACCCGCCTCTTCATTGGCCAGGCTTTCCAGATCGGCCAGCTGGAGCGTCGCACCGGCCATTGCGCCGAGTGCGGCAAACGACTCACGCAAGCTCGCGGGAACAGCGAGCATCTTGGCACGCGATGATTTCAGAATGGCCAGGGTGTGCGCCTGGTAAGCATCGAGACGCGATAGGTAGAGCGGCGGATATAACGGGACGGGAACCACGCCGATGCGCACAGCGGCGAGAAACGTCAGCACGAACTGCTCGGGATCCGGAGCGATCAAAGCGAGGGTATCGCCCCGTTTGAGTCCCAGCCGATCGAGCGCGCCGGCGCGACGCGCGGTTTCCGCCGCGATCTGCGGGAACGTGTAGGAGGTTTCGCGGCCGGTCTGGTCCTGAAACGTGAACCCGTTCTCCGGAAACAGGCGTCCGATATTGGCGATGGACTCGGCCAAAGTCACGAATTGCGGCAGTGCCGCATTAACCGACGAATCAACAGCGTCTGCCATCAGGTGCAAGCCATGGAAGTCTTAGCCTGTGAAATATTGTCAGCAGATATTTTCACGTACCGTCGGCGCCGGTGTCGATAGACGGGTCGGCTGTCGCGAACCATCAATGCTGGAAAGTGTGTACTAGTTCCGCTGGCTTCGTTTCGCCGGAACGCGGCTTGAAAGTAAACTACACATCAATAGATGACAATAATCTCCCTTTACTCCGCTCGCTCGGTGACTCCGGAGCGATGTCCTCGTCGCCTCCTAGATCGCCTCAGGCAACACTCCCGGAGCTTAGCGAAGGATGTTGCCTATCGGTTTCTGGAGGGGGACGATGAAAACGGCCGGCCCGTCACCAACGCCGAACTGGCGGCCCGTGTTTGCGCGATCGCCTCCCGCCTGGAATCGGCCGGAGCGTTCGGCGAACGCGTCCTCATCGTGCAGTCGCCGGGTCTCGAATACGTCGCTTCTTTATTTGCATGCTGGTACGCCGGCGCAATCGCCGTTCCGTCGCACCCGCCGTTGTGGAATCGCGCAGACCAGCGCTTGAGCGCGATCGCGCAAGACTGCGGCGCTCGCTTTGCGCTGACGACTGCCGCATGGCTGGAGCGGCTCAACGGCGGCGGTGAGGGTCCCAAAGTCCCCGATGGGTTGAGCTGGATCGCGAGCGATACCGTGCCGGATCGCGAGGGCGCCGGATTCACCGTTCCGGACATCGAGTCCGAGTCCGTCGCGCTTCTGCAATACACGTCGGGATCCACCAGCTCGCCGAAGGGCGTCGTGCTGACCCATGCGCACTTCGAGAGCAACATTGCCGCATTCGTCGAAAGGGCCGGCCTCACCTCTGCCGATCGCGTGGTGTCATGGCTGCCGCCGCATCACGATTTGGGGCTGATCACCGGCATTTTGCTGCCGCTGTATCTTGGCCTCGAGGCAATCATCATGCCCCCGAGCACGTTCCTGCGCCGGCCGCATGCGTGGCTGCAGGCGATCTCCCGCTTCCGTGCCACCGCTTCCGGCGGCCCGAATTTCGCTTACGAGCTGTGCGTGCGCCGCGTGTCGAAGGCGCAACGCGAAGCGCTCGACCTGCGCTCCTGGCGTCTCGCCATATCCGGAGCTGAACGCGTGCGTGCTGGAACGCTGGACCGATTTGCCGCGACCTTCGCGGCCTCCGGTTTTCAGCGCAATGCCCTGCGTCCTACCTACGGGCTTGCCGAGGCGACACTCGGTGTGTCGCTGGATGCCACCGGTGCCAAAGCCCGGGTGATGTCCGTGAATCCAACCGCCCTTGGCCAGGGCCGGGCAAAGCGCGCTTTGATTGAGACCGACGGTACGCCGATTGTCGGTTGCGGTGCGCCGCTGCCTGGATTTGAAGTGCTGGTGGTAAATCCGGAAACCCGCCGCGTTCAGCCGCCGGACAGCATCGGAGAGATCTGGGTCCGCGGCACCAGCGTTGCATTGGGTTATTGGGGCCGGCCGGATCTCACCGCGGCGACATTCGGCGGCCGCCTGGCCGGCGATCAAGGTCAAGGATCCTACCTGCGTACCGGCGACCTCGGCTTCTTGAGCAAGGGCGAAGTCTTCGTGACCGGACGCCTCAAAGATCTGCTGATTCTCGCCGGCGCGAATCACCACCCGGACGACATCGAAGCGACGGTGGAAGGCAGCCACGAGGAATTGCGCGCAGCAGGAGCTGCGGCGTTCTCGGTCGAGGTCAACGGTGAAGAACGTTTGGTCATCGTGCAGGAACTCGCGGATCCCGGCAAAGCCTTGGACAAAACATTCTCCGCAGGAATCGCCGCGACGATTCGCGAGGCGGTGGCCCGCGCCCACGACCTGCCGGTGCATGAGGTGGTGCTGACGGCGGCCGGAGCCATTCCGAGGACGTCGAGCGGCAAGCTGCGCCGCGGCGCGTGCCGCACCGCGTATCTTGACGGAACACTCGACATGCTGGCGCGGCTCCCTGCGGAGAGACCCGAAACCCAAGCGCCGCCGGAAATGGTGGCGCGAGTCGCGGCGATGATGGCCGAGGTGCTGGGAGCGGACAAGATCGGTCCGGACGAGGATTTTTTTGCGCTGGGCGGACATTCGTTGATGGCGACGCAACTCGTGTCGCGGGTTCGTGCGACCATGAAGGTCGAGCTGCCGTTGCGCTCGGTGTTCGAGGCGCCGACCGCAGCCGCCCTGGCCGTGCAGATTGAACGCCTGCCCCGTGCAGAGGCCTTGGCTTCCATCGAGCGCATCGACCGCTCGGGGACCCTGCCCCTGTCTTTCTCTCAAGAACGCATGTGGTTTCTGCACCGGGTCGACCCGTCGAGCTCCGCCTACAATGTTGCGGGAGCGCTGGCCATCACCGGCCCGCTCAACTACGGGGCGTTGGAGCGCGCCATCACCGAGCTTGCGGTCCGCCATGAAATCCTGCGCACCAACTATCCGCTCGTCGATGGGGCACCGCATGCAGTGATCGCCCCGGTACCGGAATTGTCCGCGACCCCGGTCGACTTATCGAGCGAAGCGCATCCCGAAGCGCGGGGACTGGCCCTGGCGGAGGAACTCGCGCGTACGCCGTTCGACCTTGCCACGCAGCAACTGGCGCGCTTCGCGCTTTATCGCCTGAGCGCCAACGAGCACCTGCTCGCAGCGTCGATGCATCACATGATCACCGATGCATGGGCGATGGGTGTGCTGATGCGCGAGCTGTTCGAGCTGTACTTCGCGTTTGAGCGCGGCGAAACGCCGCCGGCGCGCGCCGCTGAGGAGCTGGGATATCTGGACTACGCGGCCTGGCAACGCAAGATCTTCGCGCAGCCGCGGCTCGCGGACGACCTCGCGCATTGGAAAGAGGCGCTAGCCGGCCTGACGCCGCTGGAGATTCCTTCAGATCGCCCGCGGACGGCGCGCCGCTCGTCGCTGGGCGCGCTCGAACCGCTGCAACTGTCGGTGTCCTTGCGCGACGAAGTGCGTGCCCTTGGCGCAGAACACGGCGTCACCCAATTCATGATTCTGCTGGCCGGCTTCGCGGTGGTGCTTGCGCGCCATGCGCAGCAATGGGATTTCGCGATCGGCGTGCCGGTTGCTAACCGCAACCACCTTGCCAGCGAAAATCTCATCGGCACGCTGGTCAACACTCTTCCCGTTCGCGTGCCGTCGGGCCCCGGCCTCTCGTTCACAGAACTGCTGGCACGCGTGCGGCAGGTGGCACTCGATGCCTACGCGCATCAGGACCTCCCCTTCGAGCGGCTCGTGGCGGAGTTGAACGTCGCGCGCGCCGCCGGACAGTCGCCGCTCGTCCAGGTGATGTTCGATTACCAAAACGCGCCGACGCCGGCGCAGGATGCAGGCCCGCTTCGCATCAGGCCGGTGTTGGTCGAACGCGGCGCGGCGCAGTTCGATCTGAGCTTGGTGGTCTTCGACACCTCTCTCGGGCACACCGCATTGATCGAGTACGCCACCGATCTGTTCGACGCTGCGACCATTCGCCGCCTTCTCGCGCATTACGTCCAGGTGCTGCAATCTGTCGTCGCGAATCCGCATCAGTCGCTCGCGCAAATTCCGCTGTTGGATGGCGCTGAGCGAGCCGCGATCCTGGCGCGCTGCAGCGGCGACTTTACGATCGAGCCGGCCCGCGAATCACCTGCGCGCCTGTTCGAAGCCGTGGCCCGGCAATCCCCTGACGCGCCGGCGGTCCATGATGCGGCGGGAACGTTGTCGTATGCCGACCTCGATCGGCGGTCCTCGGCCTTGGCCGCGCATCTGCGCCAACGCGGGATCGGTCCCGGCAAAAAGGCGGTGGTGATGCTGGATCGTTGCAGCGACGTGGTGGTCGCGCTGCTGGCCGTCGCCAAAACCGGGGCCGCTTACGTGCCGATCGACCCGCGTTACCCGCCGGAGCGAATCGCATTCGTACTCGAGGATGCCGCTGCGAGCCTGGTCCTGACCCAGTCGCACCTTCGCGGCACGATCTCGGATCCGCGATCACCGGATTCGGCCGCAGAGATTGTTTGTCTCGACGCCGACCCAAGCCTGTTTGTGGAACCATCGGAACAGTCTGCACCGGCCGTTTCGGATCCGGATCAGCCGGCGTACGTCCTGTACACCTCCGGCTCCACCGGACGGCCGAAGGGCGTTGTGGTCTCGGCGGGCGCACTCACAAATTTCTTGCGTTCGATGGGCCGTGAGCCGGGACTCAAGGCCGGCGATCGCTTGCTCTCCGTCACCACGATTGCCTTCGACATCTCGGGCCTCGAACTGTGGCTGCCGCTGATCACGGGTGCCAGCGTTTTCGTCGCGTCCGGCGAAGTCGTGGCCGACGGCGTGAAACTGCGTGCCCTCATTGAAAAGTTCGCGCCCACGATGATGCAAGCCACTCCCGCGACCTGGCGCTTGCTGATCGAAGCCGGCTGGGGGGGCGATGCCCGCTTGAGCCTGTTGTGCGGCGGCGAAGCCCTGCCGCGGGATCTCGCGGACGCGTTGCTGGCTCGCGCCGGTTCGGTGTGGAATATGTATGGCCCGACCGAGACCACGATCTGGTCGTCGCTGCAACGGGTCACGCGCGGTGACGGCCCGGTTCCCATCGGCCGGCCCATCGACCGCACGCGCATCGTGGTGCTCGATGGCCACGGCGCGCTGGTGCCGTTCGGCGTGCCCGGCGAGATCGTGATTGGCGGCGACGGCGTGGCCCAAGAGTACCTCAAGCGTCCGGAGCTCAGCGCGGAACGCTTCGTCCCAGACCCATTCGCAGCCAAGCCCGGCGCGCGAATGTACCGCACGGGGGATCTGGGATGCCTGCGCGCCGACGGCACGCTGTATCACCTCGGGCGGCTGGATCAGCAAATCAAGCTGCGCGGCTTTCGTATTGAGCCCGGCGAAATCGAAGCTGCGCTCGAGGAAGCGGGAACGAAGCAGTCCGTGGTCGTGTTGCGCGAGGACCAACCAGGCAACGCGCGCCTGGCCGCCTACTATGTAGCCTCTACGGCCACTCCCCCGGTGCCGGAGCTGGTGGAGCAGTTGCGGGCCCGGTTGCCGCCGCACATGGTGCCCTCCGCATTCGTGCGCCTCGATGCGCTGCCGCTGACGCCGAACGGCAAGGTCGATCGAAAGGCGTTGCCGGCACCCAATACATCGAGCGTTCCCGATCGCGACCATCTAGGACCGCGCGACCAGCTCGAGGCTGCCTTGGCACGGCTTTGGGGCGAAGTGCTCGGCGTGACGGCCCCCGGCATCCGCGACGATTTCTTTGCCCTGGGTGGCCACTCGCTGCTCGCTGTGCGGCTGCTCGCCCGCGTGGCGAGCGAGCATCAGGTCGATTTACCGCTGCGCGCGCTGCTGGATGACCCCACGATCGAGGCGCTGGCTGCGCGAATTCGCGACTCTCACCTGACGGCCACGGGCCGTGCCGAGCAATTCGTTCATGTCGTGCCGATCCGAGCGCACGGCGAGGGGCCGCCGCTCATCTGCATTCACGGCGCCGGCGGCCATGTGCTCAATTTCTCGGCAATTGCACGCCATATGAGTCCGACGCTTCCATTCATCGGCATGCAGGCGCGCGGCGCTGACGGCATCAGCGAACCGCTCTCGAGCGTCGAAGAAATGGCCGCGGCCTATCTCGCGGAGCTGCGGGTCATACAACCCGAGGGGCCATATTTCCTGAGCGGCTACTGCGGCGGCGGCCTGGTCGCTTTCGAGATGGCCAACATCCTGCAGGAGCAGGGACAGACAGTCGCCCTGCTGGCGCTCATCGATACCTATCGTCCCGGCAGCGTCCGCCACCTGCCGCCATGGCGCTACTTCTGGCGGCGCGTCGCAGAAGGACCGCGAGGCATCGCCAGGCGCGCCGTCATGGGTGTGCGGCGCGACGCAATGGCTGCGGCGCGCCGGATCTCCATTGCGTACCATCGTCTGCGCCGGCAGCCGATGCCTCACGAGTTGCGTGATCCGTGGCTTACCCGGGTGTTCCTCAAGGCGGCCGATAAATATCGTACCGGACTCCCCGTGTTTCGCGGTCGATTGCATGTGCTGCGCGCTCGCGACGTCCATCCCGACATGCTGGTGGCCGAACCGGACCTGGGTTGGCGGGGTCTGGCGAGCGAAGGGATCGCCTGTCACGAAATTTCCGGCAGCCACGACGTGCTCTCCGAAGAACCGCATGTGGCCGAAGTAGGAGCCGCGCTGCAGGCCTGCGTGGAGCTGGCGCGGTGAGGACGGCGGCCGAATTGCTGCAGGAGTCGAAGGCGTTCGCGGTCGAGGATGGCGCCAGAACTTGGCTGCTGCTGCTGATCACCATTGCGCTGATTGGCGGCACCTTCGTGATCCTCTGTATCGTGCAGCCATGGGCTTTGCGTCTGGCGCTCTCGGTATTGCTGGCGCTGCTCTACGTACGTCTGTTCGCCTTTTATCACGACGTCTTGCACGGCTCGGTGCTGCGGCGCTCGCGGATCGCCCGCCCGCTCTTGACGCATGTGATCGGAACACACCTGTTGGCCGTGCCATCGGTGTGGCGCGAAACTCACGATTTCCATCACGCTCACAATTCGAAGCTGATCGGCTCCTCGGTGGGCTCATACCCCGTGGCCTCGGTCACCATGTGGCGGGCGATGACGCCCCGGCAGCGGCGCGCCTATCGATTGACGCGCCATCCGCTGACCTTGCTGCTCGGCTACCTGACGGTATTCGCCTACGGCATGAACGTTGCGCCATTTCTGCGCGCTCCGGCGAAGCATTGGACGGCACTAGCCGCCCTCCTTGCTCATGTTCTGCTGATCGGCGTGGTTTGGGATTTCTCGGGCGCTGCCACAGCGCTTTTTGCCGTCATCCTGCCGCTCGCGATTGCGCATGCGATCGGCGCCTATCTTTTCTACGCCCAGCACAACTTCGTTGCAGCGCGGTTCAAGCCGCGCGAGGAGTGGAGCTATTTGTCGGCGGCGCTCGACACCTCCAGCATGTTCGACATGAGTCCCGTGATGCACTGGTTCACCGGGAACCTGGGCTATCACCATGTTCATCACCTCAATCACCGCATCCCCTTTTACCGGCTGCCTCAGGCGATGCAGTCCATCGCGGAACTGCGCACGCCGCTTCGCACCTCATGGTCCCCGCGCGCGGTCGCGGCCTGCCTGCGCCTCTCGCTCTGGGACCCCGAACGAAACCGCATGATTTCCCTGTCCGAACTTCCGGGATAGCCGTGTCCACGCAATCAGAAGTCGAAGTTTCATACGACGTGTCGAACGAGTTCTTCCGTCTGTGGCTCGATCGCCGCATGAACTACACCTGCGCGCTGTTCCAGGGAACCGACGATCTCGATGAGGCGCAGGTGCGCAAACTCGCCTGGCATCACGACACGGCGCGTGTCACCCCTGCGAAGCGCGTGCTCGACATTGGGTGCGGGTGGGGAGCCAATCTGGAGTATCTGGCGCGCGACAGGAACGTGCGCAGCGCGACCGGCATCACATTGTCCCGGGCGCAAGGCGCGGAGATCGAAGCACGGCAGATCCCGGGCGTCTCCCTGATCGTGACGGACTACCGAGATTTCGAGCCCGCCGAGCCTTTCGACGCCGTCATCTCCATCTGCATGATGGAGCACATTGCCACGCCGGAAGAGGCCCGGGCCGGCCTGCACATCGAAATGTATCGCGATTACTTCCGCCGCGCGCACGCTTGGACCACGCCCGGCTCATGGTTCAGCTTGCAAACCATCCTGCGAGACCGGGTACCGCGCGACCCGCACGATTTGTGCGATATCGTCTGGGTAACGCGCAGCATCTTTCCGGGAGGCCTGTCCTTGCGGTTGGAAGATGTGGTGCAAAGCGTCAGCCCCTATTGGGAAATCATGCAAGTTCACACGCGGCGCGATGACTACCGCAAAACCTGCGAGGCCTGGCTGCACGGATTGCGCCGGCACGAGGCGCACATTCGCCGCACTTTTGGCGATGCGATCTTCGTGGACTACGATCGCTATCTCCGAACCTGTGTCACGGCGTTCACCAAGCGTTATCAGTCCCTGGCGCAATTCGCGTTGAAGCGAATCGACGCGCCGTGAGCGAATCACCAACGAAGGATCCCATGACGGACCAAGAACTTCTGAACATCATCACGGCGGCCATCAGGCGGATCGCGCCCAAGAAGGCGCAGGCCCTCGAGGGGGCGAAACTCGAGCAGCTGACCCTGAGCGGCCTTGGGCTTGACTCAATTGCCATGATCGAGCTGGTTACCGCCATCGAGGGCGATACCGGCGTGACCTTTCACGATCACGAACTCGTGGGGATCGACAGCGTCAGCGAGCTGGTGAAGCTGATTCAGTTCAAGAAAGCCGCCCAGCTGCCGCGCTAAAGCACATCGGTGGTCAGCGCGCGCTGCGCATTGAGCGAGTTCGATACCAGACAGCTGCTTTCCGCCTTCTCCAGCAACGCCCTGCCGCGCGCGGCATCGCCGCCGGGCGTCGTCTGCAGGCGCGCGTGCGTGGTGAAGTGCGTGAACCGCAGCATTCCTTCGACACGATCCAGCGTGCCTTCGGTGCGCACCTCCAGGCTATGCCAGGAATACTTCGAGGCGCGCGCAATGGCGCGGAAGCTCAAGGCAAAGCAATCCGCCACCGCCGCCGTCAGCAGCCCTTCGGGCGACCACTGATTGCCCGGGCCGTCGAATTCCTTGGGCGAAGACGATTCGATGATGCGCACGCCTTCTGTCGACAAAGGCACATCGCCGTCCGGTCTGATCGCGGCATTGACGACGTAACGATGCGGGAATGGATGCATGAGGGACTCCGCGAATGAGTGTCTGGAAGGTCAGTAAGTGCCGGGAATCAATCGTATGACGCCCAACCACATGGGATCGACGTTCATGGGCCGATTACGGAGGCGGTGTTCACAAACAGATTCAATTCCGCGGCGCCCTCCTGCAGGCGGATCGTGCGCTCGAATGCGAATCCAGCTTTCTGCAAGAGCCCGACCGAGCGAAGATTCGCCGGCGTCGTGATGGCAAGGATGCGCGGCAGGCTCAGTACCTGCCGCGCTCGTGCCAGCACCGCACGCGCGGACTCGAGCGCATATCCTTGGGATCGATGCCGCTCGAGAAATGCGAAGCCCAAGTCGGGCTCCGGCAGCCCTTCCCGCTTCACCAATCCGCACATCCCGAGCGGCGCGCCGACTCCGACACACACCGCATACAAGCCGAAGCCATGGCGGCCGTAACTGTCCATCGGGCCTTTGCGAATGTATTCGCGCGCATCGCAAAGGCTGCGAACGCCCTTATCGCCGATGAAGCGCAAGAAATCGTCTTCGTTGAGGAGCTCGAAGATGAAGGGTGCATCCTCTTCAGTCAGTTCGCGCAGGTTCAGGCGCGCGGTGGTGAGGCGGTTCACAAGGCAAACTCCCTGGCGAGCAGCGCGTAGGAGTGACGCCGGGCTTGCGGATCGAATGTCCAGGTATTGATGACCAGTTCTTCCAGCTGCAGCCGCGCGCCGAGCGCATGCAATTTTTTCGCGACTTGGGCGGCCGTCCCGACCAAGGCCGTGGCCCGCATTTTCTCGATCATGGCTTTTTCGGCATCGGTGTAAGCATGAGCCGCAGCCTCTTCGGGGGAGGCCAGGGGCAGGCGCAGTCCCTTGTCGAAGCCGCTGCGCCAATACTCGCGTGTCATCAGCAGCCGCCGCGCCTCGCTCTCCGTGTCGGCAGCCACCGCCCATACGCAAATGGTCGCCAAAGGCTTCGGGTACCGCTCTGAGGGCCGGTAGTTGCGCCGATACAGTTCCAGCGCCTCGTCGACACCGGCTCCCTCGCTGAAGAAGTACGCATAAGCATAGGGAAGCCCGAAATGCGCCGCCAGCTGCGCGCCGTAATTTGAGCTTCCCAGGATCCACAGTTGCGGGCTGGTCGCGCTCATGGGCAAGGCCGCGATGCTGCGGTAGGGATGACCCTCAGGGAGGGCCAGCCCCGAGACCCACAACTGCAACTCGTGCACTTGGCGCGGGAATTCCTCGGCGGCATTCGAATGCGGGTTGAGTGCGTGCGCCGTGAGTCCATCTGAACCCGGCGCTCGGCCGACGCCCAGGTCGATGCGGCCCGGGGCAATGGCATCCAAAACCCTGAACTGCTCAGCGACTTTGAGAGCCGAATAATGCGGCAGCATGATGCCGGCGCTGCCGATACGGATGCGCCGCGTCGTCGCAGCGATGGCGGCCATCAGAATTTCAGGGGCTGTCCCCACGATGCTGGAACAGTTGTGGTGCTCCGACACCCAGTAGCGTTCGTAACCCAGGTCATCGCATAGCTGCGCCAGCGCGATCGAGGCTCGAATGGCCGAATCCTGCGGCGTTCCGGCCGAGTGAGGCGACTGATCGAGAACGGACCATTTCATCAGCAACGGCCCCGGTCAAGTCTCGCGCGTGGCGAGCAAGTCCGACAGTTGGCGGGAATCCGCATCCGCTGCCTGCGCCAGCCCCTGGATCAGACCTTGTCGATCGGTCTTTGTCCGGTTCTGACCCAACTTCCACTTTCCCATCATGCTGACGATCGATAATTCGAATCCCACGATGAGATCCAGCATTTTGTCGATATAAGGTGGGGGCGCGTCGGTAACTTTCCACGGCTGGGCACGCTTGGCCTCGTGCTCATCGGTAAGGCTCGAGACGAGGCCCCGCAACCAATCCGCATCGTGAATGAAGCGCAGACTGCCGCGCGCATGCACGACTGCGTAATTCCAGGTAGGCACCACTTCGCCGGTTGTCTGTTTGGATGGGTAGAGCGCGGGAGAGATATAGGTTTGCGGTCCTTGGAAGATGGCCAATGCCTCGATATCGGCGCGATATTCCTTCCAGAGGGGATTGGCCCGCGCTACATGGCCGCGCAACACCCCTGGCGACGGTTCGGCGCTGATCCGCATCGGCAGATGATTCGCCACGAGACCCGAGTCGGTCACGGCAACCAACGTCGCCAGCGAATGCTCGCGCATCAGCGCATGCAGGACTTCAATTCGCGTTTCGTTGAAATGGGCAGGAAGATACAAAGTCTGGGTATCGTACTGCGAGCCGTCGTGCTTTTCGACCTCACATTCGTCAGAGATTCGCGCCGCCGTAGAAATCATCGGTTGACTTCCCGGCTGCGATCGGGAAATCGATGCTCAAGTGTAGGAATTATCGCGTCGACATCGCGACCATTCTCTTACACGGCGCGCCTCGTCTCCATGAAAGTATGCTCCATGGATCGTCGTTGGGGAGAAAGAATAAAGGTCGATTTTCCCGTCCGCCTCATGGCGCATCCCTTTGCCAAGCGAGACGGCCGGTTGACCGATTTGAGCGTCAGTGGCGCCTCCATCAAGACCTCGGCGGTGATTCGACTGAAAAGTCGGGTGGAGGTGACATTGCTTGCCAACTGTTGGGCGCGACACGAGGCGGTGGTCGTACACGCCTATGTAGCGCGGCGTTATCGGGAAGGCGTCGGCATCGAATGGTGCGAGTTCGCGCCACCCCCGGTGGGATCGCTGCTGCATTCGGTGGCTCGACGTCCTTACGCCTTTCATAGACGTCCGCCGCCGAGAGCCTCTGTGACGATTGCCCGCATTTCCGGCAGTCTGCTCAAACACCCTTCGAGTTGATGCGCCCTGCTGTCACGCTGGCGCACTCGCGGTTTGACAGGGCCGCCGTCGAGCATCGATGATTTGGGTTCAATTCGGAGGTCGCCATGTGCCGAAACATCAAGACGCTATTCAACTTCGAACCGCCGGTGACGGATGACGAGGTGCGCGCCGCAGCACTGCAGTTCGTGCGCAAAGTCAGCGGCTTCACCCACCCGTCCAAATCCAATGAGCCTGCTTTCCTGCAGGCCGTCGATGAAATCGAGGCCGCATCGCGCAGAATGCTCGATTCGCTTTCCACCAACGCTCCCGCCAAAAGCCGAGAGGAAGAAGCGGCCAAGGCCAAGCTTCGTTCGGCTCAGCGTTTCGTGCGGGTGAGCGGCTAAAAGGAACAGCTACCCCACGGGCGCGAAAGTCTATCGACGCGCGGATTGATCCGCCGCGCGGCGCAGCTCGAAGCGCATGCCTCCCGACGCATTGGTCGTGCCGAGCGCAGCGAAGCCGATTTTCCTCAATACCTGCACGGATGCCGGGTTTTCTGATTCGGTCTCACCGACGATACAGATCACATCGGAATGACTCAGCGCCCATCCGACCAGACCCGCGACCATCTCCGTTGCGATGCCGCGTTGCTGAAACTGCGGCAGCATGGAATACCCGATCTGTACTTCACCGTGCGCCGGTGGTCCGAGAAATCCGCCGCCGCCAACCAGGGTTGGGAGCGGTGCTTCAGCGTCCAGCAACAGTGCATACCATCCAAACCACCCCGCCTTGTCGGGCGCAGCTTCCAACCAGCTCAGAAATAGCGGCAACGCGTCCGCCGCGCTCTGCGGAGGCCAGTTCGCGGGCACCTCTGCGCTGAGCATCCGCGCGAAGTGCCCGCGGTCATTTATTTCCGCCCGCAGGTGCTCGAGCGACGCCGGAATCAGCTTGAGGCGGGTGGTCGTGACCATTGGCGCCGCACTCTACTACTGCCCTGCGGCGATTGGGAGAGTCGCCCAGCCGACTCCCTCCTCATCGACTCATCTCTATCTTCTTGAAACCGGCGGGCACCGCAAATGCATCGGCGCTGATACCGCTCGTCGATACAGATACCAATTGCGATGACACCGTCATCAAGGCTATATCTCCCGCCGGCATCGCAACCGGAACGGCAGTGGGGATTGGCTGCGCGGCGGGCGTATCCGAGCCGTCCTTCCTCTTGAACAAGCCGCCCAACCTTCCGGCCATTGCTCCTGCGAGGCCGCTCGGGGTGGCGGGAGTATCGCTGGGTTGGTTCGACTGCGCCGTCTGCGATGATTGCGCATTCGGATCCTTGCACTGGGGGCCGCCTATGCCGAGGGTGAAGCTGCTCTTGACCGGATAGCCTTTCACGGTTTGCATCTTGGCCGCGACTTCGGTCCATACGCCTTTGTACTGGCTGAAGAGGAGCTTGGCGCGTTCCGATACATCCTGCGAACTTGGCAGCGTCATGCCCATCTTCTGCGCATAGGCGCTGTAGAATTTGCGCGCCTCGTTGCTCTCCGCAAAATCGGCCGACATCCATTGATCCAGCACCAATGCGATTTCGCAGATCGCGCCCGTTTCCTTGTCCTTGCAGGGTTGCGTGGCCGTGACAGTCACGCGTTGGGCATCGTAGCCGGCGTATTGTGCCTTCTCCCCGCTCTTGTTGACATCGACCTTGGCCGGCAGCCACTCGCATTTTGACTGATCGATGGCCGAGGGTTGCTGGCGTTTGGTATCGGTGGAATTCATCTGATCCGACATTTTCTGCATCTGCGCGCGCAGCTGCTCGAAAGTGGTTTCCGTATACTCTTTCTTGTTCATGTTCAGATGCAGCAGCTTGTCCTGATCGAGCAGAACGATTTCAGAAGTCGCCCCAACACTGTTGCGCGCCAGAAATCCGACGATCGCCGACTGCATTTTCATATCACTGTCGGTGCGGGACCGGTCGCCGGAGATGAGGGTCTTGGAGGTACCCGACATATTGGCGAATGCCATCGCGCCGGCGCCATCGACGGATGTGGCACGCTCGATGGTGATGTCGGCCTGGGCGGCCGCGGCAGCCAAGCCAAGAACGCCTCCCAATACACTCAAGCCAAGCGATCGCATCATCTTTGTTTTCATGTCAGCTCCGGGTCTTGGTACCTCACCATAAACCAGAATGCCGCCTGAATCCCGCCAGTCGGATATGGCTTCCGGCGTGCCGTATCAGAGGGGTGTCCGTCCACTGTCCGCGGACACTGTCC
>CAZZWM010000013.1:23889-42467 GCA_964657945.1 uncultured Steroidobacteraceae bacterium | reverse complement strand
CCATTGCGATCAGTTTCAGCGCCGCCGCCGCGGATCTCACCCTCGACAAGATCATGGCCGATCCCGATTGGATCGGTCCTCCGGTACACGAGCCGTTCTGGTCCGCGGACGGCAAGTCGGTGTACTACTCGCTGAAGCGAGCCGGCTCGAGCATCTCCGATCAACATCAGATAACGCTCGCGAATACGCGGGACCACGCGGTGTCGCCGCGCGAAATGGCCGACGCCGACGCGCCCGCGGTGCACGACCGCGTCGGAAAACGCGCCGCCTTCGTGCGCAACGGCGATGTGTTCGTGCGCGACATTTCCAGCGGCCGACTGCAGCAGATCACGCGCACCGCGGCAACCGAAATGGACCCGCAGTTCTCGGCGGATGGACGCCTATTGAGCTTTCGCGTCGGCAACGATTGGTTCGTGCATGATTTTGCGAGCTCCCTCACCACGCCGATCGCCGCCATCAAAGCCGAAGCGGATCCCAATGCCGCGCCGAAGCCGGACGACCTGCGCGACATGCAGCTGCGCACCTTTTCCACCCTGAAGCGGCTGCATGATGAAACCGAGGCGGCCAGAATTCATGCCGAGGAGTTGCGCGCCGCCGACTCGACCCGCGCCGGCGCACCGTTCTATCTGGGTGACGATGTGGTCATTCTGACCACTTCGCTCTCGCCGGACGCGCGCTGGCTGCTGGTCGTCACCTCGCCGAAATCCGGCGTCCGCGGCAGGGAAGGCAAACTCACCCGCTATGTGACCGAATCGGGTTACGAGGAATTCGAAACCGAACGCTTGCGGGTGGGGCGGAACCCGCCGCCGCCGCAATCGTTGCTGCTGCTCAACCTGGCCGATCACAGCCAGCATCCGCTCCCCTTCGAGCACCTGCCCGGCATCGATGATGATCCGCTGAAGTCGGTGCGCGAGGAAAATGCCAGGCTGCACCCCGAGGTTGAGATTGCGGCTGCCGGCGCCGCCTCGAAGCCGCGCGGCCTATGGATCACGTCCGATGAGCCCGACAGCGAAGGCCGCGGCGGAATTCAATGGAGTTCCGATGGACATTCATTGGCGATTCAGCTGCTGTCGGTCGACAACAAAGATCGCTGGCTGGTGACGGTGGATTTTTTGAAATTTTCGCTGGTGACGCAGCATCGCCTCACCGATCCGGCTTGGATCAACGGTAGGGCCAACGAATTCGGCTGGCTGAATGACAACCGTACACTCTGGTACATGTCCGAGGAGTCGGGCTTTGCGCATCTATACAGCAAGCCCGTGACCGATGCCGCGCGCGCGCTCACCAGCGGCGCGTTCGAGGTTTCCGATCCCGTGCTCTCGCCCGATGGGCGATGGTTCTATATGCAGAGCAATGCCGTTGCGCCATATTCCTACGACGTCTATCGAATGCGCATAGGCGGTGGCGAGCTGCAGCGCGTGAGCCGGTTCCAAGGCGTGGAGCGATTTGCGCTGTCGCCGGACGGCAAACGACTGCTGGTTCAACACTCATCGCCTTATGTGCCCTCGCAGATCGCGGTGCAGAATTCCGATGGCTCGGGCAACGCCCACGAGCTCACCGATACCCGCAGCGACGAATACAAGTCCATGCGCTGGATCGATCCGCAGATCGTCCAAGTGCCGTCGACGCATTTCAACGGCGCCATCCATGCCAAGGTCTATCGCCCGGTGATCGGAGCATCGGCCCATCACCCGGCGGTTATTTTCGTGCACGGCGCCGGCTATCTGCAGGACGTGAGTCTGCGTTACTCCTACTATTTCCGCGAGCAGATGTTCAACAACCTGCTGGCGCAACATGGCTATACGGTCATCGCGTTGGATTACCGCGCATCGCTCGGCTATGGACGCGATTGGCGTACGGCGATCTACCGGCAAATGGGTTTCCCCGAACTCGAGGACATGCTCGATACCAAGAAATGGCTGGTCGAGCAGGCGGGCGTGGATCCGAAACGCGTCGGTGTTTACGGCGGTTCGTACGGCGGATTCATGACCTTGATGGCGCTGTTCCGCGCGCCCGGCGAGTTCGCCGCCGGCGCGGCCCTTCGTCCTGTCACCGATTGGATGCAGTACGATCATGACTATACCTCAGGCATTCTCAACGACCCGCAAATCGATCCGATCGCCTATCAGCGATCATCGCCGATCGAATACGCCGCCGCGTTGCGCGACCCGCTGCTCATTTGCCACGGCGTCATCGATGACAATGTGTTGTTCGAGGACTCCATGCGCCTGTATCAGCGGTTGATCGAGCTGCACAAGGACAACTTCGAAATTTCACCGTATCCGATGGACCGGCACGGATTCACCAATGCAGACTCCTGGTTGGATGAGTACAAGCGGATCTACCGGTTGTTCGAAGCGCATTTGAATAATTAAGCCATGCCCGCAGCGATCGATGTGAACCACCATGTCCGCCACCTTTGACGAGGTCTTCAAGCGTCCCGATGGCTCGCGCGTAGAATTGGGCAAACAGGCCTACATTCTCCGCGGCTTCGCCTCGCCTGGGCTCGACACGGTGATACCGGAACTTCGGAACCTCCTGAGTCAATCGGCATTCAGGCATATGGTCACGCCGGGCGGGGACACAATGTCCGTGGCTATGACCAATTGCGGTGAGCTGGGTTGGGTTACCGACCGACGAGGCTATCGGTATACGCCAATCGACCCTGTGACGGGTCAGAAGTGGCCTGCGATGCCTGGCTCGTTTGCAAAACTCGCTCGCGACGCTGCCGCCGAATCGGGCTTCATGGACTTTCATCCGGATGCGTGTCTGGTGAATCGCTACGAGGTGGGTGCGCGACTGTCACTTCACCAGGATAAGGACGAAACGGATTTCGCAGCGCCGATTGTGTCCGTATCCTTGGGGATGTCCGCAGTGTTTTTGTTCGGCGGCCTGAAGCGAAACATGACGCCCCGCCGCGTTCCGCTCGAACACGGCGATGTCGCTGTTTGGGGCGGAGAAGACCGCTTGCGATTCCACGGAATCGCCCCCTTGAAAGGATTCCCTCATCCATTATTCGGAGCGCTCCGAATCAATCTTACGTTTCGCAAGGCGGGTTAACGCATTGCATTACTCAGCGGACCGTCCACTACTCGCCGCTTCGGCTCGCGTTTCGGTAGGCGTCAGCAGAATATTGAGAGTGCCGAGTATTTTGAACGATGAAACATCACGCGCGTCCCCACTCCGAATTGCAATCTTCACGTCGCGCGCTTGCTTGGGCGGCACGGACATCGAAGATAGTCCGCGCTGGTCGAAGACCGTCGTACAGACAGTTCTAATGCAGTCCTGCACCACGAGATAGTAGCCGTAGTCGGTCAATGTGTAGGTCGCGGAGTCGTTGTACAGTCGCGCCAAGATTGTGCCCACGCTGCCGCGCACGGCTCCAGGCTCAGCACGTATTTGATCGAACCGGATTTCCCCCACGCGTATGCGGTTTTTTGCGGCCGGATCTGCTTTATCGAGTTTCTCGACTTGAAATTGCTCAAAATCAACAGGCTTTTGAACAGTGGGCGGAGCCGTGGCCGCGGGTGTCACTGGTTCTCCGCGCTTGAAAACGATGATGATCGCAACAATCGCAAAAAGCACGACGCCAATCAACGATAGGCTGAATGGCCGGGTTTTGGGAAAGAGGAACGCCAGCGCCACAAGGATGAAAACCACTATCCAGAGCGTTATCTCAATTTTCATCTTGGCCCCATTATTATAGCGGCCATTATGCCCACCCGCCGCAGACAGATGAAGCGGGATCGCAACGCGCGACGCAGTCGGGCAGCGATGCGCATGAAACCTCAAGCCACGCTGGTGTTTTGCGAAAGTGCAGGCACTTCGAGACAACTCCAACGCGAAACGACACAAACCGTTATCATCAGATGAAAACGCCTGAAGACGGCGAGTAACCATAGGTAGCGTCAACGAGACTTCGATGCGAAAGACGATGCTGCGCATGGGATGCGAGGTGGCGCTGCCCGCCAATGGCTGATTTGCATAACCTTCCCGGCCTGTTGGGGATTGCCGCGGTTCTTTTTGCCTGGACGAACGTCGACGATCTATTCGTGCTGCTGGGCTTCTTTGCGGACGCCAAGCTTCCCGCCCGCGAGATCATCTTGGGTCAATATCTGGGCATTGGAGTGCTGTATGGCGTGAGCGTTCTGGCATCGATGATGGCCATCGTGATGCCCCCGGCCTATATCGGCCTGCTCGGTCTGGCTCCTATTCTCATCGGAATCGCGAAACTGCGATCGCTGCGGCAGGGCGCAACCGACGTGGAGCGGCGGGACCGATATGCGTTCATTGCCGCGCGGTCCGGCCGCAACGTTCTTACCGTCACCGTGGCAACCGTTGCGAACGGCGGCGACAACATCAGTGTCTATACGCCTCTATTTGCGACTCGATCAACCATCGAAGTCGCCGCCGCTGGGTTGGTGTTTGCCATCATGACCGCTGTTTGGTGCCTGCTGGGTCACTGGTTGGTCCACCATCCGGCATTGGGCATCCCCATTCGCCGCTATGCGCATCGCACCCTGCCATTCCTGCTGATTTGCTTTGGAATCGCCATTTTGTGGAAGGCGGGGACATTCAATCTTTTTTGACCCATGCGACGAGTTGCCCCTGCAGCAACGAGGGCTTATTCGACGCGCTCGCCGTGCTGCGAGATATCGAGTCCTTCCCGCTCTTGTTCCTCGGTGACGCGAAGTCCCATGGTCGAATCGATGACCTTCAGAATGATGAAGCTGATGCAGAACCCATACACAAGGGTCGCGGCCACGCCCCATAGCTGAGTCAGCACGGATCCTTCGGAACCGCTGATTTCCTTGCTGGCAAACACGCCGGTCAGCAAAGCGCCGACGATCCCCCCGATACAATGCACTCCGAAGGCATCGAGGGAATCGTCATAGCCCAGCGCCGTCTTCAAAGACGTGGCCGCGAGGAAGCAAACGACGCCGGCCACGGCGCCGATCGCGACCGCAGGCGTCGGGCCGACAAACCCGGATGCCGGGGTGATTGCGACCAAACCGGCGACCGCTCCCGATGCGATGCCCAAGACGCTGGGTTTGCCCTTGAAGATCCATTCCACGAACATCCAGGCGAGCGCGGCGGCAGCGGCTGCTATCTGCGTCACGGCCATGGCCATTCCGGCTCGGCCATCGGCTGCGACGGCCGAGCCGGCGTTGAAGCCGAACCAGCCGACCCATAGGAGCGATGCGCCGATCAGGGTCAATGTCAAATTGTGCGGCGGCATGGATTCCTTCGGATATCCCACCCGCTTCCCGAGCACCAAGCAACTCGCAAGACCCGCGATACCCGCATTGATGTGCACCACGGTACCGCCCGCAAAATCCAGCACACCCTTGATCGCCAACCATCCCGACGGTTCCCATACCCAATGGGCGATGGGGCAATACACCAACAGGAACCAGACGGTGATGAATATGAGCATGGACGAAAATCTCATGCGATCGGCGAACGAGCCCGCGATGAGTGCCGGCGTGATGATTGCAAAGGTCAGCTGAAACATGCAGTAGACGCTCTCGGGGATCGTCAACCCCAAATGCGAGACCGTCAGCATCGTGGCGTCATGCTGATAGAGCATGCCGCCAAGCAGGAACCGCGTCGCGCCTCCGACCAGGTATGGGCTGCTGCCCGGTGTGAATGCCCAGGAATAGCCGATCAACCACCACAGGATGGTGACGATGCAGGCGATCGCAAAGCTCTGCATGAGAGTTGCCAGCACGTTTTTTTTGCGCACCATGCCGCCGTAGAAGAGAGCCAATCCCGGAATTGTCATGAGCAGCACCAAGGCCACCGAGATCAGCATCCAGGCCGTGTCGCCTGAATTTATCTTGTCGAAGCCGACCAGAACGGGTGCTGTCGGCGCCGGCGCAGGGTCGGCCCAGGCGACCGATGCGGTAAGCATAAGCTGGCAAAAACAAACCATGCGCGGCGTGCTCTTCAAGATGAACCCCTTTTCAGATTGCGTCGGAATCCCGTTCGCCGGTGCGAATGCGCACCACCTGGGCGAGACCACATGGTCGACCAAAGAGTCCTCCACAGCGACTTCTATCTTCGTCTTCGGAACGTCAGCCGGTCTTCGCCAAGGCATTGGAGCGCTGCGTGAACTCCGTGTCGTCCTCCGCCCCCATTCGCGCGGCGCGAAGCTCGAACGAACTCGCCGGGAGGCGCAGCGTGAAACATGAACCCTCACCCTCGCGACTCTCCAACGAGATACTGCCCTTGTGCAAATCCACGATCGACTTGACCAGCGACAATCCGACGCCGCTGCCGCCGATTCCCGATGTGTTGCTGCCCCGGTAGTATCGTTCGAATATGCGCTCGCGCTCCTGCATGGGGATGCCGATCCCGTGATCTGTGATCGATACCACGACCTGCGAGCCCTCTTGGGCGGCGCACACTTCGATACGGGCTTCGTCCGGAGAATATTTCACGGCATTCGAAAGCAGGTTGCAGAGCAGCTGGCTGAGCAGGCCGGCATCGCCGTATACCAGCAGCGGCTGCGCCAGCTCGACCGGCTCGAGAATCTGCGCATCGGGTGTCAATTCCCGCTGCAGCTGGCAGCTGTCGCTCAACACCGCCCCAAGCTCGACCTGGCTCGGATGACAATACTGTTCGAGCGGGCCGTCGATCAGTCGCGCCGAGCCGATCAGATTGTCAATGAGCTGGGTCATCCTGCGCACCATGCTCTTGATCTTGCGCGCCCGATGCGAGAGTTCCTCGCTCGTGACGCGATCGCCCCTCGACATGAGGCGTTGCGTATGTCCATCGATGATCGCAAGCGGCGTGCGAAATTCGTGGGAAGCCATTGAAATGAAATTCCGCTGCAGCAATGTCAAGCGCTGCTCCTCCGCGAGCTTGTCTTCCAACATGGTCGCTTGTGTCGCCAGCATCTGGCGGTTTCTCGCAAGATCGATGGCGTTGTTGCGGAACACGACGACGGCGCGCGCCATCTCCCCGATTTCGTCATGGCGCTGCGTGCCCTGAACCTCGATGCCCGTCTCGCTCTCCGCGAGCCTGTGCATGCTCGCGGCAAGATCTACCAGCGGCGCGGAAATGGAGCGCGTGACGTGCAGCATGGCGCCCGCGACCAGGAGTCCGGCCAGCATCATGGTCGCCGCGATCCGGCTGCGCGCGCGGCTGTAAGCCCGATCCGAGCCTTCGCTGGCCTCGCGGGCACCTGCAACATTGTGCTCCGTGAGCTTGCCGAGCAGATCGCTGGCGGTGCCATAAGCCGCCTTCGATCCCTGTTGGCGAAGCAACTGCGCAGCGTCGTCAGGGGCATTCAGGCTCGAGGCTGCAACGTGCGCGACAATGTTGCGGTAGTCGAGCCACTTCTGCTCGAATTGCCGATACATTTCATCCTCGGCCGCATCGTGATGAATCTGTCGATACGCCTGCTGCGCGATGGCGATGCCATGGTCCAAATCCGCCATCTGCTGCAATGCCTGCGCGCGCTCTCCTGTACTGCTCGAACGCTGCAGCGCCGCTTCGGCAGCCGGAAAATCCGTCGTCAGGTTGTTGATGTCGCCCAGCGCACGCGTGCTCGGCAACCAGCGCACGCGTATCTGAGCGGCAGTATCGTTGACATAGCTCAGACTGCCGAGCGCCTCGACGCCAAGGACGATCACCAGAAGCAGTAGAAAGAGGAACACCAGGGACAGCCGTACCCGGATGGAGCGTGCTCGTCGCATTGATACTTCCCGTCCGTCTGTTGCGTTTGCCGGCAGCGCGATGGTCGCAAGCCTACCAGCATCGCGCAAGTTGTATGACTTCAATATGCGCGCGCCGGAAATTTTTACTCTTTCTTAACACCGGCGATGTTAGCCTGATTTTGTCGAGGCACGGAGTGTGTGACGATGGGCGAGCAGCGCAGGAAAATTCTATGCATCGAGGACGACCGGGATACTGCATCCTTGATATGCGAGGAGCTGACCGATCGCGGGTTCGATGTCAGCGTCGCTTACAACGGTCACGAGGGTCTCGCGTGTTTGCTCGACGATCCCCCGGAAATCGTCTTGTGCGACGTGGGAATGCCCGGAATGTCGGGATTCGAGCTGTTGGAGCGGCTCACTTCGATGAAGCCGCGCTTCGCGGGCATCCCTTTCGTATTCCTCACGGCGCTGGGCGATCAGCGCAGCGAATTGCGGGGCTTGCAGCTGGGCGCGGACGACTATCTCACGAAACCGGTCGATTACGAGGTGCTCGCAGCGCGCTTGAGCGCGCGGCTGGCACGGGTCGCGCGAAGCCCCGTGTGGCCCAAGCAAGTGCAGTTGCGCGAGCGTGAAGTCGAGACGCTGACCTGGGCGGCACGCGGCAAGACTTTTGAGGAAATCGGCACCATCCTCAGCCTCAGCAGGCGTACTGTGGAATTTCATCTGGAAAATGCACGCCGCAAGCTCGGCGTCGCCACGCGCACGCAAGCGCTCGTCAAGGCTGCTACTGAACACCTGATCCGCCCGTGAACGGGGTTTTTTAACGCGTTACTGTCTACCCGAATTCGGTGTCGGGCATACACACTAAGAAATCGTGATCAAGGGAGGCCAGCATGTCGTCGTGACGACTTGCGTTGGCAAAAAAAGTTTGCCCGGCGGGTTTGTACGCTGAGTTCTTGCAACTGGAGGAAGGGGATAAATGAACATTCGCAAGCATCTGCATCGATATTGGGTACTTATCGCGGCGGTGAGTGTCGTGTCGAGCCTCGATGTGCCGGGCGCATGGGCCGAAGATGCGGCCGGCGCGATCGTTGGGATCGTAGCGAATTCCGCGAAGCTTCCAATCGCGCATGCCATGGTGACGGCCAGGCAGGTTGGCGGCGGCGGCATCAGGGCGACGATATCGGGCAGCGATGGCGTGTATTCGTTCAGCGACTTGCCGTCCGGGCGCTGGTCGATCAGTTCTCAGATGGATGGGTTTCCGGAGTCCCCTGAGGCCGTGATAGAGGTCGGCCCCAACAAGGCTTCAAGGTATGACATCGCCATGATCGCGCCCGATGCGAAGCCGGCAAGGGAGTCGCCTACGTTGGCCGGGATCGCCAGGGAAGCGGCACATAAGCTCAGCGACGCGGTCATTCCCGCGGTGCCTGTGAGTTCCGCGGCTCGAGTAAACGCCGCGGCGCCGATGCTGCCGACGGTCCCCGAGGCGCTGCAGGCGCCCGATCCGGCTCCGGAGAATGACACGATGACGCCGCTCGCCAATGTGGGCGATATCGGCTGGATGAACGGCAACACCCGGGGCAAGGGGCCGGTATTCGACACCAAGTTCTTCACGCCTGAGATCCGCTTGGACGTCAACTATCTGCAAAGCGGCAACCACCCGATCGACCATACCGTCGTCGGTTCCACCGAGGTATTCCGTTCCAGCGAATTCCAAATCGAACAGGTGAGTTTCGGCGGCGATTTCCACTGGGAGAATGTGCGGGCGCGGTTTCTGTCGATGTTCGGCATGTTTGCAACCACCACGCCGCGTAATGACGCCAGCGGCGTTGTCGGCCAATGGGACGTCCAAGACGCATACCGATACTTCTCGGAAGCGAATGCCGGGTACCACTTCGATGTGAACCATGGCCTGAACGTGGATGCCGGAGTATTCGTCTCCTACATCGGGCTATTCAGCTACTACAACTTCGACAACTGGACTTACCAGCCCTCTTTCGTATCCTCCAACACTCCCTGGTTCTTCAACGGATTGCGCGTCCAATGGTGGCCGACGCAGGATCTGAAGATCGAACCCTGGCTCATCAACGGTTGGCAGTCCTATAACAAATTCAACCGGCACCCGGGGCTCGGTGGGCAGATTCTGTGGATCCCTAACGATGCTCTCAAATTGGTGTTCAACACCTATACGGCCGGGCAGGACAATTTGAATTGCCAGGCGAACGCCAACAACGGACAGGGCACCATGGACACTCTGTGCCAACCCCAGAACGGCGGTGGTGCACACGATGCGGCCGGGTCTTACGTAGGTGCGGGCCCTCCCGTCAACTACGCCAACGTCACGCGTGTGCACGAGGACGACAGCGTGTTGGTGAAATATTACGATGCGCACGGCCAAAACGGCGCGGGCGTATCCAAGATGGCGTTCAGCCTGACGGTGGATGAGGGTTGCGAGTATGGCGGGGGCGTTCATTGCACGCATGGGCCCAACAAGGAGAGCTTCTTTGGCGCCATGCTGTATGACCGCACTTGGTTCCACAACGATCTGTATGCCGTGACGATCGGCGGCGGGTTCATGAACAATCCGGGCCGATATCTTGCGCTTACGCCGCCGATCAACGGTGCGACTGCGGCGAGTGGATCGCCGTACTTTACGCAACAGCCGGGCCAGAAACTCTTTCAATGGGATTCGCAGATCAACTTCCAGTACATGCCCAGAGATTGGATCACATGGTGGACCGAGGCGACCTACCGGCATTCGAGCGTCCCCTACTGGTCGGGACCGGGAGGTATCACGCCTCCCGGCGGCAACAACGGTGCGCCGGCCAGCTGCGTGGGCGGCGGTGCCGACGCGAACACGGGTAACTGCTCCGTGGGCGACTGGTTTCCGGATCTTCGCGTTCGCGAAGTGATCTGGGGCGCAGGCTTGATGGTCAAATTCTAGAAGTACAACATTTTCCCTCCGGTCCGACGCATCGGGTCGCCTGTGTCGGATCGCGAGGGAAGAGGATGAAGGGTGGCATGCAGGGGCCGATGCTTTGCTGTTCTCGCCGTCGCCCTCATGGCGTGCATGCCCTCTGCGGCGGGAGAGTCACCTCGTGCCCGCAGTACACCACGACCTCTGCACAAGGATTTCCGCGTCGTCCGAGACCGGCTGATTGCGCGCAATAACGGCAATCACGAGAATTTCGCGTTCCTGAACGCGGTCGGCGCAATCTGGCCTGCGGACGTCGACAAGTCTGCTGCGGGCTATATGGCATCGACCGGCTTTCTCATCGATCGCTGCCACGTTCTCACCAACCTGCACGCTGTTTACATCGATGATCTCGTCTGGGATCCCATGCCGGGCAAGAAAGTCTTCTTCGCGGTCGGTCAGACCGATGGCAACGGAAATAGTGGCGCAATACAGGGACTGAAATATTTGCTCAGCGGCCACACCGTTGCGCACGGAGACGCAACGATCGTCGATCACTTCGTACACAATCCCGAAAATGACTGGACAGTGATCCGTCTTGCGGCCAATGTGGACGAGGCCATCAGGCCGATGACCATCGGGACGGTGGATGGCGAGCAATTGGCGCCCCATCAGCCGCTGTCGCTGGCGGGGTTTCCAGTCGACCGCAGGACCTTGCATGGCGACCGGTTGGAATTGAAAGACTTGTGGGGATCGGAAGGCGAGGTGGTGCGGGTGGTTTGGGCGAGCACCGCCGGCGCCGTCATCGAATCCACGCTCCAGGCGACCCGCGGAAACTCGGGAGGCCCGCTCTACGGCGACTTTTCAGGCCGTCAGCACCTCGTCATCGGAATGCATCAAGGCATCCGAGGAAACGGCATCGACGTCTCCGCCGATTCGCCCAACCTACAGATCTTGTTCACCCCGAGCACCTTGGAGAGCATCCGCGCCGCGCAAGCGCAATCACCCTGCACATCATCCTAGTATTTTTATGAAATTTTTACGTCTGCTTCGATAATATGAGGCTCTCAACAATCCAGCGGTAGGGTGGGATCGAACCAATGAAATTCTCCCTGTCGCCCATCCCCGCGCGCAAGCCCGGCGTCGGCCCTTCGAACTCGCAGGTGTTGCAAAGAAGCCAGTGGTGGACCGGAGCCCTGCCCCCCGCATCCCGGCTTCGAATCTGGCGCAACAAGATTCGTGAGAAGGGCAGTATGCTCGAGACCGGTGACCTCGAGCGCTGGTGGGCCGATCTCCCGCGCGCATTTGCCATCACCGTGCTCTGTACGGCGATCGCCTGGCCGCTTACCGCTGATTTCGGGCTCGTGAACATCGTAATGATCTATTTGTTGGGGACGACCCTCGGCGCGCTGCAATTGGGGCGCGGCGCCAGCGTGGCATTGGCCATCGGCAACATGCTTGCGTTCGATTATTTCTTCGTGCCGCCGGTGTTCAGCTTCGATGTAGAGGATATTCGCTATCTGTTCACGCTGGGCGCAATGTTGATCGTTGCCTTGGTGATTGCGAACCTCATGGTGAGCATCCGGCGGCACCGGGAAGTCGCTGATGCCCGCGAGCGGCGCACGGCCGTGCTCTATGCAATGAGCCGCGAACTCACGATTGCGACTGACGCGAAATCCATGGCAGCAGTCGCGGTTCGGCACATCTGCGCGGTTTTCCACAGCACAGCATTCGTCCTGATGGCGGACGCCCAAGGATCGCTGACGCTTCTGTCATCCGACGAGGATTCGTCAGATCAGCAGTCAGCTTCGCATCGTTTCGATCTGCCGTTGGCGCAGGAAGTGATCAAGCGCGGTGAAAGATGCATCAAAGACGCGATCTACCTGCCTTTGCGGGGCAGCAGGCGCATCAAAGGGCTCATCGTCGTTTGTCCGCAGCCGCCGGACCGCGCGCTGCCGGCTGAGCAGCTCATCCTGTTGGATACATTTGCGGCACAGCTGGCATTGTCGCTGCAACGGGCCCGGTTGGCCGAGGCTGCGGAGGCGGCGCGGCTGTCCGAGAAGCAAGCCTTGTTGCGCAACACCCTGCTTGCATCTATTTCCCATGATCTGCGCACGCCGCTGACGACCATCGCCGGCGCGGGCAGTCTGATCGCGCAACCCGAGTACGCGCTCAACACAGACCGCCGCACGACATTGGGCAAGTTGATCGAAAGCAAGGCCCGCGACATGACGCGGTTGTTGACGAATGTACTTGATTTGGTGCAGATAGAGTTTGGCGCCCGGGTGCTGCGTTCCGACTGGCACACCGTGGATGATTTGATCGCGCTCGCCTTGCGGGGCAGTGAATCCCGCCTGGCTCAACTGAGAGTGGTCATCAATCTTGCGCCCGATCTGCCGTTGATAGCGGTGGAGCCGATGTTGATCGTCCAGATCTTGAGCAACCTGCTGGAAAACGCCGCCAAATACACGCCTCCCGGCACGACCATCACGATATGCGCCGCCGCATACGGCACCAGCATGATGATCTCCGTGGCCGACAACGGTCCGGGTTTTCCGCCGGGCGACCCCGAGCGGCTGTTCGACAAATTTCATCGCGGCCAGTCAGAGAGCAATATCGTCGGCGTGGGATTGGGGCTCGCCATATGCCGTGCCGCGGCCAATCTTCATGGCGGCAATATTCGCGCGCTCAACAACCCGGGGGGCGGTGCGCGTTTCGAAATCTCGCTGCCGCTGAATGCCAGAAACGGCATGGAAATCTCGCGGGAGGTCTGCTGAAAGCCTGCGGATGTGCACCGTATCATGACCGACGCCATGCATGTTGTCTTGGTTTTGGAGGATGATCCCGGAATCCAGGAAATCCTATGCATGTTGTTCGATGCGAACGGCTTCAGGGTGGTGATCGCGCAGACCGGCGCTCGCGGTGAACAGGATGCGCGCCTTCACAGACCGGATGTCGTGATCGTCGATCTCGGTCTCCCGGATCGTGATGGTTTGAATGTCATCGGCGCGATTCGCACCTGGTCGCCTGTGCCAATCGTCGTGCTGTCGGCACGGACCGCCGAAGCGCAGCGTCTTGCGGCTTTCGAAATGGGGGCGGATGACTATGTCATGAAGCCTTTCAGCGCTCCGGAACTTCTGGCACGTGTTCGTGCCGTCATGCGCAGGCACGTGCGGGGTGCGCTGCCGATGGGAATCCTCGAGTTGGGAGACGCCTCGATCGATCTGGGGCGGCGCGTCGCGCATCGGCGCGATGGACGCGAGCTGCGCCTGACTCCACTCGAGCATCGGATACTCCAGGCACTCGCGCGGCAGCGTGACGGTATCGTGACTCATGCGGCGCTGATGACGGAGGTTTGGGGGCCGGTGCGCGACAATTCGCGAGCGCTGCGGGTGTACATCGCCAGTTTGCGCCGCAAGCTTGAAATCGACCCCAGCCGGCCGCAGCACATCCTCACCGAACTCGGCGTAGGTTACCGGCTCGTCGTTGATGCGGCGTCGCCGGCCGCTAATTGAGCGCGGTTCCACCAGCCTCCGCCTAAGGCTTGGAACATCGCGACGGTGTCACCGTAGCGCGTCGCCTGAGCCTGCACGCGCTGGATCAAGGCCTGGCAGTAGGTTGTCTCGGCGTTCAGCAAGGTCAGATAGTTGACGTAGCCCAAATCCATCTGCTGTTGCGTCAAGACATAAGTCACTCTTGCCGCATCCTCGGCGCGCACGTTGGCGGCGAACGCAACGGCATCGGACAAGGTTGCATGCAAGGTATCGGCAACGTTTTGATAAGCCGTGAGGACGCTGCTCTGGTACTGTGCCGCCGCCTGCTTCAACGCATCGTCGGCGGCGCGCTTTCGATGCAGCAACGTGCCGCCTTCGAATACGGGCTGCGAAACGCTGCCCACCAGACTCCAGAACGGGCCGCCCCTGCGAAACATCCACGCGAACTGGTCGGCATTGCCGCCGTCCGTGCCGGTGATTGAAGTTTGCGGCAGCATGGCGGCTAACGCCACGCCGACCTGGGCGTTTGCGGCGTGCAATTGCGCCTCGGCGGCCCGCACATCGGGCCGCTGCTCAATGAGCTTGGCTGGCAGGCTCAAGGGTAGCTCCGGCGGCAGCTGCAACGCATCGAGTTCGAAGGTTTCGGGCACGTCTTGATTCGGCAGCCGGCCGACCAAGGCGCGAATCAGATCGCGCGTCTGCTCGAACTGGGTCTGCAGCGGTGGCAGCATCGCCTTGGCCTGGGCCAGCGCAGTCTCTTGTGCCGCGACATCGATGCCCATCGCGAAGCCCAGCCGAAATTGATCGCGCAGTATCCCTAAGGATTTCTCTTCGGCCGTAATGATCTGCCGGGTCGCCTCGATTTGCGCACGCAGCGAGGCTTCCTGGATGGCGGCCGCGACGACATTGGAGGCCAACGTGATATAAGTCGCCTCGAGCGCGAAGCGCTGCGCGTCCCGCTGCGCCGCCAGCGATTCCACCTGGCGACGGTTGGCGCCAAATACATCGGGCACGAATCCCACCGTGAGCTCGGCGGTGTGATAGTCGTAATAAAGCGGTGCGGTATGGGGGAAGTTCTTCAGGTCCTGCAAGGGTGGGTTCAGATTGTCGCCATTGCCCTGAGTTCCGGGCGAATCGTCGACGGTGAAGTTGCCGGCAATTTTCGTGCGCTGGAAGTTGTAGTTCGCGCCAATCGTCGGAAAGAAAAAGCCCTGCTGCGCGTAGACCAGCTCTTGCGCTTGAACGAGCGCCGCCTGTGCCGCGGTAATCGTCGGGTTGGCCTTGAAGGCACGCTCCACCAGTGCGTTCAGTTGCGGCGATTTGAACTGCTGCCACCACTGGAAGGGGATATCTTGGCCGCTGATCAGGCGCTGCGACTCGCCGCCATGCACCGGCCCCGCTGCGCCGGGCGCCGCTGCGCTCGACTCCGGTAGAGGCGTCGGTGCATAGCCGGCATCGGCTGGGGCTTTCGGTGTGTGATAGCGCGGCCCGACGGCGCAGCCTGCGCCGAGCGCAGCGAAGCTCACGAGCACGGCTATACTGATGCGGTTCATCGAGCGGCGACCTCTTTGCGGTTCCACCAGCCACCGCCCAAGGCCTGGAACAGCGCGATGGTATCGCCGTAGCGGCTCGCTTGAGCCTGGATGCGCGTAAGCAGCGCCTGCTCGTAGGCCGTCTCGGCGCTCAACAGCGCAAGATAGTTCACATAGCCTGCGTCCATCTGTTGACGCGTTAGGTCATAAGTGACCTTCGAAGAATTCTCGGCCGCGACGTCTGCAGCGAGCGCTTCGGCATCGGACAGCGAGGCGTGCAGCGTATCGGCGACGTTCTGGTAGGCCGCAATCAGCGTGCTTTGATATTGAGCCGCCGCCTGCCGCAGCGCGGCTTTCGCTGCGCGCTCGTTGTGCAGCAGCGTGCCGCCCTCGAAAAGAGGCTGCGTGACGCCGCCGACCAGCGTCCAGAACGGACCGCCGGAGCGAAACATCCAGGCGAACTGGTCGGCATTGCCACCGAGGTTTCCGCTGATCGAGAATTGCGGCAGCATGGCCGCCAACGCGACGCCGACCTGCGCGTTGGCCGCATGCAATTGCGCTTCGGCGGCGCGCACATCGGGCCGCTGCTCGATGATCTTGGCGGGCAGGCTCAAAGGCAGCTCCGGCGGCAACTGCAGCGCATCGAGTTCGAAGGTTTGCGCTACGTCTTGATTAGGCAGGTTGCCGGCCAAGGCCCGAATCAAATCGCGCGTCTGTTCCAGTTGCTTCTGCAGCGGGGGCAGCAACATCTTGGCCTGACCCAAGACCACTTCCTGCGCCGCGACGTCGATGCGCATGACCAACCCCAGCCGAAATTGATCACGCAAAATGGCCAACGATTTCTCATCCGCCGCAATGATCTGCAAGGTGGCCCGGAGCTGCGCCCGTACCGACGCTTCCTGGATGGCGGCCGCGACCACGTTGGAGGCCAATGTGATGTAAGTTGCCTCCAGCGCGAAGCGCTGCGAGTCGCGCTGCGCGGCCAACGATTCCACCTGGCGCCAATTGGCGCCAAACACGTCGGGCACGAAACCCACCGTCAGCTCGGCGGTGTGTAAGTTATAAAACAGCGGATGGGTGTGAGGGTAGCTGCCCAGGTCCTGCACGGGTGGGAGAAGATTGTCGCCGTTTCCCTGCACGCCGGGCGCATTGTCGACGGTGAGGTTGCCGGAGATTTTTTGGCGCTCGAAATTGTAGCCGGCGCCAATGGTCGGAAAGAAATAGCCCTGCTGCGCATACACCAGCTCTTGCGCCTGCACCAGTGCCGCCTGTGCGGATGCAATCGTCGGATTTGCCCTGAACGCCCGCTCTACCAGCGAGTTCAGTGCGGGTGATTGGAACAGCTGCCACCACTCGAAGGGGATATCTTGGCCGCTGATGAAACGTTGAGCATCGCCGCCGTGAATCGGCGCAGACGACGTCGCCTGAGGCAACGGCGCCGGCGCGTACCCGGCATCGGCCGGGGCTGCGGGCCTGTGGAAGTTCGGACCGACGGCGCAGCTTGCGGCGAATGCACTCGAGCTGACGAGCAGCGCAGCACGCAGGCCGTTCATCGGGCGGCAACCTCTTTGCGATTCCACCAGCCGCCGCCCAAGGCCTGGAACAGTGCGATGGTGTCGCCATAGCGGGTGGCCTGGGCTTGCACTCGCGTCAGCAGCGCTTGGTTGTACGCGGTCTCGGCACTCAGCAGTGCGAGGTAGTTCGCGTAGCCAGCCTCCGTTTGCCGACGCGTGAGATCGAAAGCCACTTTGGCGGCATTCTCGGTCTCCACGGCGCCGGCGAGCGTCTCGGCATCGGAGATCGACGCGTGCAGCGTATCGGCGACGTTCTGGTAGGCGGCGATCACCGTGCTCTCATAGACGGCTGCAGCCTGTTTCAATGCCGCGTCGGCGGCCCGCTTGGTGTGCAGCAGCGTGCCGCCCTCGAATATGGGCTGGGTGACACCGCCGATCAGGGTCCAGAATGAGCCGCCCGTACGGAACAGCCACGGGATTTGGTCCGCGTTGCCGCCGAGCGTTGCGGTAATCGAGAATTGCGGCAGCATCGCGGCCACCGCGACGCCGACCTGCGCGTTGGCGGAATGCAATTGAGCCTCGGCGGCGCGCACATCGGGTCGCTGCTCGATGAGCTTGGCGGGCAGACTCACGGGCAGCTCCGGCGGCAACTGCAGCGCATCGAGCTCGAAGGTTTCGGGCACGTCGTGGTTCGGCAGCTGCCCCACCAAGGCACGCATCAGATCGCGCGTCTGCTCGAACTGCGTCAGCAATGGCGGCAGCAAGGTCTCGGCTTGCGCCAGGGCGGCTTCCTGGGCAGCGACGTCGATGCGCATGGCAAAACCCAGCCGCCATTGATCGCGCAGAATCCCCAAGGATTTCTCCTCGGCCGCAATGATCTGCCGGGTCGCTTCGATCTGCGCGCGCAGCGAGGCTTCTTGGATGGCGGCAGCGACCACATCGGTGGCCAACGTGATGTAAGTTGCCTCCAGCGCGAAGCGCTGCGCGTCCTGCTGCGCCGCGAGCGACTCTACCTGGCGTCGGTTCGCTCCAAACACATCGGGGACGAATCCGACGGTGAGCCCCGCCGTGTAAAACGTGTAGTAAAGAGGCACAGCCGCCTGCGCGGGTTGCCCGAGGTTGTTGCCGTTGGCTTGAATGCCAAGCGACGAACTTTGGGTGTTGTTGCCGGCCACCTTGACACGCTGGCCCTGAAAGCCGGCCGCAACCGTTGGATAGTAGAAGCCGCGCTGTGCCTTGACCAGTTCTTGCGCTTGGGCCAAGGCCGCCTGTGCTGCCGGGATGGTCGGATTGGCACTGAACGCCTGCGCGATAAGCGCGTTGAGTGGTGGTGATTGCAACAGCTGCCACCATTCAAACGGGATATCGCGATCATCGATCAGGCGCTGCGCTGCGCCGCCTTGAACGGGCGCCGCAACGCTTGATTCGGGCAAGGGCGTCGGGGCGTAGCCTGCGTCGGC
>CAZZWM010000013.1:14104-23789 GCA_964657945.1 uncultured Steroidobacteraceae bacterium | reverse complement strand
CGGGCGCCGCAACGCTTGATTCGGGCAAGGGCGTCGGGGCGTAGCCTGCGTCGGCGGGGGCTGATGGCCGGTGATAGCGAGGGCCTACGGCACAGCTCGAGGCGAGCGCGACCGATACGGCGAGCAGGGAGATTCGAAACAGAGGCCGGATCATCGACATCACCCGCCTTACCATTGGTGCCTGCGACGCATGCCCGGTTGATTCTGCGCGCCGGGACTGACGGCCGGTACTGTGGGAATCCCGAGTGGCCGCCGGTGGCATTTGCCGCCATTGTGTGCTCGGTAGCTATCCAAGGCGCGCTGCGGCGCGCAGGTCACCTCTTTTGGAGCAACGGCAATGCGCGTTCGGTCCTATTCAATATGGCTTTGGCTCAACCGCGACGCACGGCGGCGCGCGGTCGCCGCAACGGCGGTGGTGCTGATCGCCGCCCTATTCGGGGTCATTCATTTCACAGCGAAGGCTGCCTCGTCGGAGAAGGACGCAGGATCGGCCGCCGGCGGACCGGTGCGCAAATCCAACACGGATACGGTCGAGCTGTCGGACGCTCAGCTTGGCGAGATCAGTCTGGGGACGGTATCCGAACGAGCGTTTCCGATTCATACCGAGGCCGTGGGCAACATCGATTTCAACGAGGACATGTCCGCCCAGGTGTTTCCGCCTTACCAAGGCCGCATCGTGAAGCTGTTCGCGATGCTGGGCGACAACGTGAAACGCGGGCAGCCGCTGCTCACCATCGAGAGTCCGGATCTCATCCAAGCGGATTCCAATTTGATTGCCGCCGCCGGTGTGCTGGAGCTTACGAGCCATGTCCTGGAGCGCGCCAAGCAGTTGTCGGCGGTGCAGGGCATCGCGGAGAAAGACTTGCAGCAAGCGGTATCGGATCAACAAACCGCTGAAGCGGCCCTGAACGCGGCGCGCAATGCGGTGGCGGTGTTCGGCAAATCGCAGTCCGACATCGACCGCATGGTCAAGACCCGCATCATCGACCCGTACCTGGTCGTTCCCAGTCCGATCACCGGACGAGTCACCGCGCGTACGGCGGCTCCCGGTGATTTCGTCCAACCGGGTAACGTGCCGGCTCCGTATTCGGTGGCGGACATCTCCCGGATTTGGATGAATGCCAGCGTTTCGGAGAGCGATATGCCGCTGGTGCGCAAGGGGCAGCCGATCCACGTCTCCCTGATGGCGTTCCCCGAGCGGGTCTTCGACGGCGAAATTTCCATGGTGGGTGCGTCCGTCGATCCGCAGCTGCATCGGGGCCTGGTGCGCGCTGAGATCGAGGATCCAAAGCACGAACTGTTGCCGGGAATGTTTGCTTCATTCGTCATCGTCACCGCCGAACCGGTCAGCGGGCTGGCGGTTCCCGCGGAGGGCGTGGTGCGGGAAGGTGACGGCACCATGACCGTGTGGCTTGCCACCGACGGCCATCACTTCACCAAGAAAAACGTCAAGGTTGGACTGCAGGATGCGGGCTTCGACCAGATAGTCGATGGAGTGTCGCAAGGTGCGCGCATCGTCACCAAGGGCGCGGTGTATCTCGACGTCTTGGCCAGCGGCGAGACTTGACTTAAGTGTTCAAAGGCATTCTGGGGTTCGGACTCACTCGCCGCGCCATCGTCATCTTGGGGCTGTTGGTGTTCATCGCCGGCGGTCTGATCGCCTTTTACAAGCTCAACATCGAGGCTTATCCCAACCCCGCGCCGGTGATCCTCGAGATCACCGCCCAGGCGCCCGGCCTTTCCGCCGAAGAGATGGAACGCTATTACACCAAGCCCATGGAGGTTGGCATCTATCCCACCCCAGGCATCGTCAACATCCGATCCACCTCGTTCTACGGACTGTCCTTCCTCAGCGTCACTTTCAAATACGGTGTGGACTACTACTTCGCCTACACACAGGCGTTGAACAGCATCGCGCAGAACGTGTCGCTGCCGGGAAATCAGGTACCGCAGATCCAGCAGTCGAGCCTGGTCGGCGAGGTGTATCGCTACGTTGTCACGGGACCGAAGGATTTCGGGATCACCAACCTGCGCACCGTGGAGGACTGGGTGGTGCTGCGCAGACTGTACACGGTGCCGGGCGTGGTGCAGGTCAACAGCTTTGGGGGTCCGACCAAGGAGTTGGAGGTCGAGGCGGATCCGAATAAACTTCAGGCTTACAACGTGACGATCCCGCAGATCATCGCGGCTTTGGGGAACGCCAATGTCAACGTCGGCGGTCGCGAGGTCGCATTCGGCCAGCAGTCGGCGAACATACGCGGCGTTGGTCTCATCGACGACGGTGGCACGTATGACATAGTCAAGGGACAGGATGTCTCAGACATCGAAAATGTCGTGCTCGGTCAGAGCAACGGCACGCCGGTCTTGGTCAAGGATGTCGCCCGGGTCTATGTGGGCTATGTCCCGCGAACCGGCATCGTCGGCAAGGATCGCGACGACGATGTGGCCATGGCGATAGTCGTCACCAGCCGTACTTCTCACACCAATGAAGTCGTGCCGCGTATCGCCCACGCGGTCGATGCAATGAACCACGACGGCTCGCTCCCCCCCGGGGTCAAGGTCGAATCGTTCTACGACCGCATGGCCCTGGTCGGCATCACGACGCACACGGTCTTGCACAATTTGGTGTTCGGATGCCTTCTGGTGTTTTTGATTCAATGGATCTTCCTCGGCGATCTGCGCAGCGCCGTCATCGTCGGCGTCAATATTCCGTTCGCGCTGTTCTTCTCGATCATCTTGCTGGTATTGCAGGGTGAGGATGCGAATCTGTTGTCGGTAGGCGCGGTCGACTTCGGCATCATCATCGATGCCGCGGTCATTCTGGTGGAGAACATCTTTCGCAACCTCCAGGCCCCGGCGCGCGACCAGGATCAGATGATCGAGGACCTGCACGAAGGAACCTACGGCGCGGATCCGACCCGCGAAGGACCCAGTTGGACCAAGCGATTGCGCCTGATTTACATTTCGGCCTTGCAGGTTGACAAGGCCATCCTGTTTTCCACCGCCATCACCATCGCTGCGTTCGGGCCGCTGTTCACGATGCAGGGGGTCGAAGGACAGATTTTCGGTCCCATGGCCAGGACCTATGGCTACGCGCTGGCGGGGGCGTTGATCGCGACTTTCACGGTGACGCCTGTGTTGGCGTCGTTTTTGTTGCCCGAGAATATCAAGGAGGTCGAGACTTTCGTGGTGCGTGCATTGCACGCGCTGTACAAGCCGGCGCTGAAGTTCGCGCTAGAGCGGCGGGCGTTGGTGGTGGCACTCGGCGTGGCGTTCCTCGCGCTCACCGGAATACTGATTCCGTTCCTCGGCAGCGAGTTTCTGCCTGCCTTGGAGGAAGGTAATTTTTGGATCCGCGCCTCGCTGCCTCCGAGCATGACCTTGGATGCCGGAACGGAGGCGACGCGCAAGATGCGCGACATTCTGCTCAGTCATCCCGAGGTGGTCACCGTCGTTTCGCAGCACGGGCGGCCCGATAACGGCAGCGATCCGTCGCCCTTCTCGAATGTTGAGCTGTTCGTGCCGCTGAAATCCTTCGATGATTGGCCGCACGGACTCACCAAGGCAAAGTTGACCACGCAACTCGAGCATGAAATGCAAACTGCGTTGCCCGGCGTGACTTTCAATTTCTCGCAGTACATTCAGGACAACATCGAAGAGGCGATCTCCGGCGTCAAGGGCGCGAACTCGGTGAAGATCATCGGCCCCGATCTGACGGTCCTCGAGGATCTTGCCAAACAAGTCATGGGGCAGATGTCACAGGTCAAAGGGGTGGAGGATCTGGGCGTTTTCCACGTACTGGGCCAACCGAACCTCAACATCAAAATCGACCGTACCAAGACGGCGCGCTATGGGTTGAACACGGGTGATGTCAACACCGTCATTCAGGCGGCCATGGGCGGTGCGGTCGCATCGCAGGTGCTCGAGGGAGATCGCTTCTTCAATCTCACCGTAAGGGTTGCGCCGCAGTACCGTTCCAGCATCGAGGCCATTGGGAATATCAAGGTGGGATATCAGACGAGTTCCGGCGCAAACTCATATATACCGCTGCGTGAGTTGGCCGCGATATCGCTGGACACCGGACCCGCCTACATTTACCACGAGGCCATGGATCGCGATATCCCGGTCAAGTTCAGTGTTCGCGGACGAGACCTCGGCAGCACAGTTGCAGAAGTGCAGGAGCGCATTTCCCGCAACATCAAATTCCCCCGCGGTTATCGCCTCGAGTGGGCCGGAGAATTTCAGGATCTGCAACTTGCAAAGCAACGCCTGGCCGTGTTCGTACCCATGAGCTTGGGCCTGATCCTGATTTTGCTCTACAGCCTTTTCAATTCGGTGCGCGACAGCTTGTTGGCGTTGGCAGGCATACCCTTCGCCATCGGCGGCGGCCTGTTTGCATTGTTCGTCGCAGGCCTGCCCTTCAGTGTCTCGGCAGCCATCGGCTTCATCTCGCTGTTCGGCGTTTCGGTCATGAATGGCATTCTGGTCATCACTTATTTCAATCAGCTGCGGCAACAGGGCATGTCGCCGGTCCAGGCCATGGGCCACGCCGCGGAAAAGCGCATGCGGCCGATGCTGATGACGGCTTTGTCCGCGTGTATCGGTCTGGTACCCGCCGCTTTCTCGACGGGCATCGGCAGCCAGGTCCAGCGACCCCTGGCCACCGTCGTCGTTGGCGGGATGCTGCTGGGACCGATCATGCTGCTCGTGGTCGTGCCGGCGCTGCAACTGGTGTTTTTGCGCGAACAGGGACCCATCAAACCGGGGCCCGATCGGCCAGGTGAAGGCTTGGCACATGAAACGCCCTAGAACCGCCGAGGATTTCTACGATGCATTCGTCCCTGGACGAGACTGACAAGCGGAGCATGGGGCTTTCCTCCATCGGGTGGGCAGCGTTGTTGTGCATGTTCATCGCTGCGGCTGGTGCAACCCCGGTAGCCGATGATCCGCGTTCCTCTTCAGCGCCGCCCGTTCACGCCGACTCAGCCGGGGCCGCGCGGGTGCCTGACAGGCGGACCCAGACCCAGCCGCCGCGTTTGAATCGGATGGCGCCCGGGGCGCAAGTACACCCAATGGTGGCTTCCAAAGTGCGTCCTCCGGCGCGCGTCACGCCGCGCAAAATGCCACAAGTAGCCTCCGGCAAGGCCGGTCGTTTTCCCAACGGCTCGACTGCAGCGGCAAACTTATCGACGCGTGGTGCTCGATCGATGCCTAAATCGACACTGGTGACGCAAAGCTCCCCGATCGGCGGACCGCGTGTGCAAACGCTTGGGCGCGTGGGCGGTCCGGTGATTGCCCGCGCACATCCCAGCGCTGCAGTTGACGGCGCGCAGTTCCACCGCCGACGATAAGCCGAGGCGGAAAAAACGCGCTTTAGAACTTCGCACTTACGGTCAAAAAAGCCATGCGCGGCGCGATCGGATACGCCTGATAGCCGCCGGTGTTGCTGGTGACGACGGCTGTCGATACGCCACGGATACCGGCGAGGTTGGTGATGTTGGCGCTAACCTTGATATCTTTGAGCAGGTCTCCGCCAAAGGGGCGATCGAAAACATAGCTCGCTTCGAGGCCGGTCAGCAGCGTACCACCCACTGAAATGTCGTTGAGGTAGGTCACGTAACGCCGGCCGACGTAATCGCCGTTGATCTGAGCCTCGAAGGGCCCGAAGTTGGTGCTCAAGATAAATTTGTACAGCCAATTCGGGGTGAGCGGCACCTGCTTTCCGGCGATCGGCACAACCGTCGACACGCCCGCCGTCACGGTCGAGTAGTCGGATTCGTAGTTCGATTTGTTGTAGGAAATGCCGTTGTAGAACTGCAAGTGATCGCCGAAGTGCAGGGTCGCCGCGACATCCGCCCCGTCGGTCTTCACGCTTCCGACGTTGACCAGAATGGCCGGATTGGGATTGATGAAACTGTAAGTGGCCACGTTCAGCAATCGATTCGAGAAATTGACGTGATAGTAATTCACCTGACCATCAATGCCGGTCAGCACAGCCCAATCCAGCTCATGCTTGGACCGCAAACCCAACTCATAGGTCAGCGAGGTTTCAGGATGGGCAGTCGCCTTGAATTGTTCGAATGCGGCCTGACTGCCGAGACTCCACGGCGATGAGCCATAGAAATTGCTGCCGGCGCCATACGGGATGAATTGCCGCAGGTTCTTTTGAAAATTGAAGAAAACTTGCTCGTTGCTGCTTAAGTCCCACAACGCGCCCAATTGCGGCAAGAACCAATTGTTGGACGTGATCGAGCCGACCGGGTAATCGACTTGCGGGTTGGTGGTCGGCAAGTTCAATTGCTGCACCGGTAGATAATCGCCGGCGGTCTGCAGGCTGGCTTTCCAACCCGCCTGGAGTGCCAAGGCGGGGAGAATCTGCCACTGGTCTTGCAGATGCAGTTGCGTGTCACGCACGACAAAGTCGAAGTGGTATTGCGTGAATGCAGGGTTTTCCGGTTGATCGTACGGGGTCAGATCGTTATTCGCACCCGAGAATGGGTACCAACGTCGCGCCTGGCCCTCGTCGTTGTGCTCGTACCAGAGGCCCGCCTCGATTTGATGCTCCCCGAGATGCCAATTTAGGGTTGAACGCTCGCCGACTCGATGGATCTCGTACTCCGTGGTGCGCACCTCGTAGCCCGTGCCACCGAAGGTGTCCACCAGATTCTCCCCCGGGAAGTAGATTGCGAATAGACCCGGCAGACCGGCTTGATTGACAGGGCCCGCGACGATTCCCCGGCTGCTGTCGTTGTGGTAGTAGACCTGGTTCGACCATGTGATCGAATCGCCGGGGTGCCAATCGTAGTTGACATACGCGAGTCCGTCTTCGCGCTGCGCGGCGCTGAAATAATTCGAAAAATTGTTGCCGAACGCGGCCGGCGGCGCGCCTGCGGCGTTCAAGTAGGCGATGCCCGCGGCGTAGTCCGGATAGAGGAAGGGCCGGGTATAAGGAATGAACGCCGCGGCCGCGGCCGTCTGTTGATTGCCGAACGCAATGGCATCTTCGTTCGGCTCGACTTTGTATTGCCAGTTCGCGTAGACAGTCAGTTTGCCGATGGGGTCATCGTGTACGAGCTTGAAATTGACCTGATCATCGCGTTGATGGCCGTCGAAGTCCCAGGCGCGCGCGTCCTGATGCAGATAGGACAGATACGCACTGTTGCCATCGCCAAACACGCCACTGTCCAGCCGCGCAAAGGTGCGAGTCGTCTGATAGCTGCCGCCCGTTTCGCGAATGTCGAAACCGAAGTTCTTCGACGGGTCGCTGGAAAATGTTTGGATGGCGCCGCCCAAATTGCTGGTTGACGCGACACCCAGCGATCCGGCCCCTGATTGCAGTTCCACTCGATCGGTGTTTTCACTGCTGAGCGCACGAGAGACGCTCAAGCCGTTGTAATTGCCGTATTGCTGATCGCCGAGAGGAACACCGTCCATGGTGTAGCCGAGCTGCTGAAGGGTAAATCCGTGGATCACGAGCGATTCGTTCTGCTCGTTGTTGCCCCAGGGGTCCGCGGTTTCGAAAACGACCCCCGGCAATGTCTCGATCGCCTTCAGCGGACTGACCCCGGCCAGGATCTTTTGCACCTGAACCCCGCCCAGCGCAACCGAAGATTGAGTGGTCTTTGCCGTGGTTACGACGATCTCGCTCAGGGCGTCGACGGCATTGGATTCAGACGCGTCGTCGGCGAGCGCTGCATAGCCTGCGAGGTTGAACGAGAAGACCAAGACCAGAGCGGTCGATGGAGGGAGTCGCAACACCAAAGGGTTCCTTCAAAAACCCGGAAGGTTGCACGGACCCGATGACAATTTTGTTGCAACCACGTGACGAGTCGGCGCATTGAGGCTGTCGCGACGATCAGCGGTTCACGAAGGCCCACACAGTGGAGATGACCACCGATCCCTCGCCGACCGAAGAGGCGACGCGCTTCACCGATCCTGCGCGTACATCGCCCACGGCAAAGATGCCGGGCATCGAGGTGGCGAAAGGCGAAGTTGCCGATCCGGTATGAACGCCGGTCAGCACGAAGCCCTTGTCGTCCAGCTGCACCAGATCGCCGAGCCACGCCGTGTTCGGCGCCGCGCCGACCATGACGAATACAGCGCGGGTGTTCAAGACACGGGTCTCGCCGCTCGAGACCTGCCGGATGGTGACGGCCTCGAGGTGATCCGAACCTTGCAGCGCGCTGATCTCTGCGCCGTATTCTATGGTGATCCTTGGATCGGCCATAAGACGGTTCGATAGATAACTCGACATGGAGGAGGCGAGCGATGATCCACGTACCAAGACCCGCACGCAACTCGCTGAGCGGCTCAAGAACATGGCCGCCTGCCCGGCTGAATTGCCGCCGCCGATGACCACGGCCTCGGTACCTTTACAGTAGCGCGACTCCATCTCGGTCGCTGCGTAGTAGATGCCGGCGCCTTCGAAGTCGGCGAGGCGCTCCAGCGGCAGCCGGCGGTATTGCACGCCCGTGGCGACCACCACGGCCTTGGCACGGATGCGCTGGCCACTGTCGAAGGTGGCACAGAAACTCCCGTCCTCAAGCTTCGCCAGGCGTTCGACCCGGCGCGGCATCGCGAATCGGGCCCCGAACTTCATCGCCTGGATCTCGCCGCGCCAGATGAGATCGGCGCCCGAAATGCCGGTGGGGAAGCCCATGTAATTCTCGATCCGACTGGAAGTGCCTGCCTGGCCGCCGATCGCCACATCCTCGACCACCAGCGCGCGCAGACCCTCGGCGCCGGCATACACTCCCGCGGCAACGCCGGCCGGGCCGCCACCCACGATCAGCACGTCGAACGATTCGTCGTCGCGAAAGTCCAAATCCAGGCCGAGCAGCCGCGCAACCTTCGCGGGAGTCGGTTCGGTGACGACCGTGTCGCGTCCGAAAATGACGGCTGGCACCGCCTCCGCAATGGAGCAGCGGCGGGCGGTGTCGGCGGCTTCCGGGCTATTCAGCGACAGGGAGGAATAGGGAATGAGATTGCGGCTGGCGAACTCCGCAATGCGGCGCACGTTGCGGTCCTCATCTTCACCGATCAGCCGCAAACTGCTGTCGCGGGCGTCGAGTTGTCGACGACGGCGTGCAGCGAACACCGTGATGACGATGTCCGACATTTCCGGAATGTGGGACATGAGCGCGAGCATGGTCTCGCGCGGAACTTCGATCACCCGCGTCTCCACGGCGGCGCGCATCGCCATCGACCAGGCGCCGCCGTTGAGAAAGGAGATCTCCCCCATGAATTGGGTGGGGCCCAGCGTGGAGGGTAAGTGACGCTCGTCGGTGTAGGGGTTCACCACCTCGATCTCGCCGTCTTCCACATACACGAAACGGTTTATTGGCTCGCCGGGCCGCGCGAGGAACGTGCCCTTCGGGTACGTCGACACTTTGCCCGCCGCGCGCAGGGCGTCGACGTGACCCGCGGCCAGTGGGACGCGACGCATCTCGCGCAGATCGGCGCCTATCGTTTCCATGATTCACCAGCACTCCGAGTAGGCCGCGCCGCAAGAGCCCATTGGGCCACCGGTCGACGCCGGTCAGCGATTTGTTGCCAACACTATCTTACCGGCACCGCCACGCTGCGCCAGCGCATGCGCCTCAGCCGCATCCCGAAGAGCCAGGCGCCGCGTGACCGGCAGCACAAACTTGCCATCGCGCACATCATCGGCGAATTCCCGAATCTT
>CAZZWM010000013.1:7405-14094 GCA_964657945.1 uncultured Steroidobacteraceae bacterium | reverse complement strand
GGGACGTGCCAATACACGAGCGGTCTTGATCGCAGGATACTTGGCGGCGATCCCCTCGGCGAGTACCGAGGCATAGCCGAAAATGCCCCCCTGCTTCACCCTCGCAAACAAGGCCGCCGCCGTCTCGCCGCCGACCGTGTCCGCAATCGCGTCCACCATGGCGCATCTTTCGATGGCCGCAGCATCGTCGATGGCCAATGTCTCGACGCCGAGAGCCGTGGCAGCGTCAAGCTGCGCAGTCCGCACCGCCGCGATGACCTGCGCACCCAACTTTTTGGCCGTGTGAACGGCGGCACGACCGACGCTGCCCAGAGCGCCGGTGACTATGACGGTCTGTCCCCGTTGCACACCCAGCACCACCCTCACGAGTTGGTCGCCCGTCATGGCTACCAGGGGAATGGCGGCCGAATCAACCAGGTCGCAGCCATCCGGCAAGTGCGCGAGCACCGCCTGATCGACCACTACGCGTTCGGCATAGGTCGCATCTGCCATCGCCAGCACACGATCGCCAGGCTTGAAGGTGCGGACGTTGCTTCCGACAGCCCGTACGACGCCGCTCACATCCTTGCCGAGGATGGCGGGAAACGTCAACGGAAAGTCTTTCTGCCTTGCGCCTGAGCGGATCTTCCAGTCGATGGGATTGACGCTGCTGGCCGCTGCATCGATCAAAACCGACTCATCGGTCAGTACCGGTTCAGGCACATCGTCTGAAAACTTGAGCGTTTCCGGACCGCCATATTCAAAGATTCGAACAGCTTTCATATCGCCCCGACAGTCAGGTTGGGCTCCGGCGCATCAGGCACCGCCCGAGCCGGACGTCATAAATCGATCAAATTATTCAGCAATCCCGACTTTGGCGTGCCTGCTTGCATTTCTGTCAAAAGCTTGCGCAGCGCCGCGATATTGTTCTTGTCGTTCGAGGAGGCGATGGCATCGAGAAGCACTTCGCGGATGTCCTCTGCCGACACCAACTCCATGTCCCAGTGTTCGAATAAACGTTCGCCCACATCCTCCGATTCGCTCAATACGACGATGGTGTCGTGGCGCGTGTCTGCCTTGATCGAATCCATCAGTTTCTTCACGTCTTCTCGCCGGCCCTCGAGCCATTGAAAGAAAATGCCGCTGCCGCAAGCAAGCCAGCCCGTGATGTCTTGCCGGGAATTGTTCAAGCGCGCCGCAACAACAATAGCTTCAATATCCGAATCGCTCAGATTCTGGGAAGCGCGGCTGCAATAGGCGAGACTGAAGATCATGGGCGATCCGGCGCAAGGTGGCAAGCGAGTCTGGTGCTGGCCGTGAGGATACCACCGGCATGTTGAAATGCGCGTTTTCTCAAAGGGCCTTGTCCTGGCGATCGCTCTTTCGCAGCAAATAGATGGAGACGACCATGACAAAAATTAGCGCCCCCAGCACCGCGAGCTCGAGCATCGTCGAATGAAGGATCGCCTCGGAATCTGCCGACCACTTGCCCGGCTGATTCACCTGGGAGGATTCCAGTGTGATGACGAGCACTCGCCTGATGGATGCGATGAGCCCAACAATCAAGAACGGTTCACAAATCAGCGTGCCTGAACGAAATGAAGCCCGAACGGTGTGCAAGATTTCGACCACCATGAGGACAAACAACAACCCGTCGATCGCGATCACCAAGGCTTCCGCATTGCCAAAAGACTGTGCGGCCTTGAACAGCGCGACGCCTGCATCGGCAATACCTATCAGTGCTGCAATCGCCAGCAACAGACCGAGCACCACATAGGCGGAGGTTTCGATGTATTGGAAGCTTCGGTCCGCCAGTTGCCCCGTCTTGGTCACTTGATTGGAAAGATCTTCAGCCATTCGGATCGCACCCTCGGCGCAGTTTTCGCCTCCAAGAGTGTACATCGGCGGCCCGGCAGTCCCGGGTTGTCATTGGGGCGTGGCCAAGCGCACATATATCTGAGGGGCGCCCAGTGTGCGCACTTTCGATAAATTCTTCCATCAGGATGCCGCTGGGTCTTGACTGGCGACTTCACCGGCGTGACTATCGGCAACGTTGAGGGGTGTGGATCGGGATTCATAAGAACCGCCGGGGCTAAAACCATGCTGCAGCAGGACTCGGGGATCGTTCCGCAGATGCGCCCATTTCGTAACCAGCTTACGGAGAGCCTCAATGTGCTCGCCTATCGGAGCGTGGCTGTCTCCCCGCCGGCAGAGTCTGAGTTACAGAGCCTCGTCAGATCTTCGCAAGCCAGAAACCAGGCCCTGGGTCTGACCGGCGTCTTGCTTTACGACCATGGGACTTTCTTTCAGTGGTTGGAAGGGCCAGAGGAGGGCTTGAGCCGCGTTTGGAATTCCATACAGCGCGATCCCCGACATCGCGACGTCACCGTGCTGCGGGATGAACCGATTGGTGAGCGTGCCTTTGAGGGCTGGGACCTTAAATTTGCCCAAGGTCGGGTGAATATCGAGAAGGCCATCGCTGCCTTGGACTCGAGCGAACGACTGGTTCAGGTACTGGCCAAACCCGAACCGATCCTAAACCGCTCTTTGGCCGATGTGTTCGCGACGCTGGTCCTGCCGCAATTGATAGAGGTGCATCGTAACCGCGCTCGCTCAGACGCGCCGAGATCGTCAACGGTCGGGATTTGGCATGCGACAGCGGGAACCGGGGAAACGCTGGCCAGACTTCTCATGGAATCCAATTCGGGGGACACCACCAGCTACATCGATTCGCTTCTCGATGAGGGGGCAGGCTTCAATGCGCTCTATCAAGAGGTGTTTGAGCCCGCACAGCTACAACTGGGAAAATTGTGGGACAGCCAGGTTTGCGATGATTTCCATCTTGCCATCGGGTTGGCGCGTTTGCAGGTAGAACTCAGGCGCGTCAACGCCGCGACGGAATCGGTGCGTCTCTTCAAGCCCGGCCATAGTGTGCTGTTGTCTTCCCAACCCATGGAATCCCATCGGATGGCGCTTGCGATGTCCTCCGAGGTATTTGGCCGCGGCGGCTGGGATGTGACGTGCGAATGCCCGGGTGATGATCAGTCGTTGGGCGATCTCGTTCACGGGCAATGGTTCGATGTGCTCAAGCTTTCACAGAGTGGCGCGGTGCGGCGCGACAGTCGCCTGGCTCCGATGCGAGCCACGATCGACCTGGTGCGCGCGCAGTCGTTGAATCCATCGCTCATCGTGATGGTCGATGGCAGGACCTTTGTGGAGCGGCCACAGATGTTTCGTGCGGTCCATGCCAACGCAATGAGTTCGAACGCGCTCGAGTCCATTGCTGTCGCAACCCGGCTGCTTCAAGTCAGCCGATCTCTTTCGACCACTTGCCAGGTCACGCCAGCCTGAAAACGTCGGGCTGACGTGACGCGGCTGAAAAACTTTGGCGACAGTGCTCACTGCCGCCAAAGCAGGCGCTTACTTGGGCATGAGCACCGTGTCGATCACGTGAATGGTGCCGTTGGTTGCGGCAATATCCGTCTTTACAACGTTGGCATCATTGATTTTTACCCTGCTGCCGTTCACGGAAATCGCGACGGTCTGGCCATTCAATGTCTTCGCGCTCTTCATGGTTATCACATCGGCTGCCGCAACCAGGGTTGTAAATTGTCCGGCCGACTCAGCGGTACCAACGATGTCACTGAGACGCGAGCTCGCTCCAAAGCGAACCCGCGGGTTGGTCCGTACCGAGAGCGCCGGTCGAAGCCGATGGCGGAGGCCAAGCGGCGTCGCGGATGTCTGCGGAGCTCAGCTCGTGCGCTTGTCTCGCGTGATTTTCGCGTAGGCAGAGTGGTTGTGAATCGACTCGAAATTCTCGGCTTGGACGGTAAATCCCCGCAGACGCGAATCGGCTTGTAGATTGGCCGCGACGTCGCGCACCAGGTCCTCGACGAACTTGGGGTTCTCGTAAGCGCGTTCGGTCACGAACTTTTCATCCGCACGCTTGAGCAATCCATAGACTTCGCAGGACGCCGCCCGCTCGGCAATCAACACCAGTTCCTCGATCGATATCGGTTCGAGCAGTTCGGCGCCGATCGTGATCTGCGATCGTTGATTGTGCGCGCCATATTTCGAGATCTCTTTGGAACAAGGGCAGAGGCTGGTGACCGCGACGCTCACCTGCAGGTTCATTCGAAATCCGTTGAGCGGATCGATGCGCGCGTGGATTTTGACCAGGTGATCAAGGGCGCTTTGCACGCCCGATACAGGGGCATGCTTGCGAATGAAATAGGGGAAGCACACTTCCAACTCGCCACTATCTGCGCCGAGCTTGTCCAGCATCTTGCGCAGCATTTGCTGTACTGCCGAATAATCGAGGGGCGCCTCACTGGCCTCGAGCAATTCTATGAATCTCGACATGTGAGTGCCCTTCACCTCGGGCGACAGGCCGACATACATGTTGAATTCCGCCACGCTGGGCTGCACGCGTCCGTCGAGAGTTCGCACGGTGATCGGAAACTTGATGCCCTTGATCCCGACGCTGTCGATGGCGATGGCCCGCGTGTCTGCCAGGGCTTGGACATCAGGCAGCCAGACTCTTTCATCAAGCATGGGATTACTTCTTTGTTAGTGTGCGTTGCCGCTTATTGTCCTAGACAAAAACGGATAGGAAGGTGCAAGATAAGCGATGTCGAACCCATAGGTCAAGAGTGTCCATGACAGTAGCCTCCCGCGTCGGCTTGTTACCCACCGTTTCCATCAGTGAGGTCGAGCGCGAAACAGGGCTTTCCAAGGACACGTTGCGGGTGTGGGAACGTCGGTACGGCTTTCCGACGCCAATGCGCAACGGCCATGATGAGCGCGTTTATTCGGACGAGCAGGTGCAGCGGTTGCGCGTCATCCGGCGACTCCTGGACAGTGGTCTTCGTCCCGGAAAAATTGTCGGTTTACCGGCGCGCGAGCTGGCTGCGGTCACGCCGCCGCCGCACAAAGGCAAGCGCGCACTCGTTGAACCGAGGGATTGCAATCGTCAGGCCATGCGGTTGATTCTCGGCCACCGAGCCGAGGAACTGCGCAATCACCTGATTCAGTGGCAGATGCAGCTGGGCCTGCGTCAATTCATTCTCGAGGTTGTCGTACCCCTCAATTTGCTCGTGGGCAATGCCTGGCTGGAAGGATCGATTGAGATTTTCGAAGAACATCTCTACACCAATCAAATTCAGGGGCTGCTGCAACATGCACTGGGCACTCTGCCCTCGCCTGCGAAGGCGCCGCGGGTACTGTTGACGACCTTGCCGGGCGAGGAACACCAGTTAGGATTGCTGATGGCGCACGCATTCTTCGCGATGGAGGGCGCGCAGTGTCTGTCACTGGGCATCCAAACGCCAATAGCGGACATTCTCAGAGCGGTGGAGGCCCATCGCATCGACATCGTCGGTCTATCGTGTACCGCAAATCCGCCGCGTGTTCCTCAGGCGCCGCTGGCGGCGCTTCGCGAAAGGCTTCATCGCGATGTCGAATTGTGGGTAGGTGGAACGGCTGCGTTGCTCGATCCACCGCGAGACGACGGTATTCGGCGGGTGCGTTCGCTTGCCGACATATCCGGCGCTGTTTCGAAGTGGCGGGCTGACCAAGCCCAGTCTCGATCAGCCAATTACCCGATGGAGTGAATCCGTTCGCGGTTGAGCAGCGAATTCATTCGGTATCCGATGTGACATTGAAGGATGTGAGCATGCAAAAAATAGTTTCGCGGCGGACAGTTCTGAAGGGCGGCGCGATCGCCGGTTCGATCATTCCTCTGCTCTGCTTGTCGACGATAAGCGCGCGCGCTGCGGGTCTTCCGCCGCTGGATCCCAATGATCCCACTGCCAAAGCGTTGGGTTTCGTGGTCGATACCAACAAGGTCGATGCCAGCGAAAATCCAACCCATAAAGCAACGCAGAAATGCGGAACCTGCGCCCAATTTCAGGGCAGCGCCTCGGATGCAAGCGGCGGCTGCAATATCTTTGCGGGACACTCCGTCCCACAAGGAGGGTGGTGCAAGGTCTGGGCGCAGAAGCCCTAGCCTTGCGGGCCGCGGATCTTTTTTGGTTACGAATTTCCGTCGCGTTCCTACTGCGCCACGGAGATCCCCCAGCACAGCACCACCGTTGTGCTGGGGTGTTTTCGCCTCGGTGACTGATGCACAACGGGAGCCGAGGTTTCTTTTTTTTGGTCGCGACGCACGGTACGTTCGATTAAAGACTCTCTCAACGCGCCTCGCCAGCTGAGCACGACAGTGCTATATGAATTCCATGAAGTTCGACATCATCGGGGACGTACATGGCCAGTACTACAAACTGGTCGGGCTGTTGCGGCATTTAGGCTACGAGCTGTATCAGGACTCCTGGAAACATCCTGGCCGCACCGCCATCTTTGTCGGCGACCTGATCGATCGCGGACCAGATCGAGGGCGGACGGTCGAACTCGTACGGCGCATGGAGGCGATTGGCGCGGCACGTTGCATTATCGGCTGCAGTCGATTTGCGGACCGCATCAGAGGAGCTGCCGCCCGGAATCTCGTTCAAGGACAAGGGCGGCAAAGTGCGTCACGAGGTTCGTGTGCGTTGGTGGCAGGATGAGCTGTCGACCTATCGAAGGGCGGCCATCGGACCACCCGGGGACATGGAGATGATTCCCGACGTCGCCATGCCGGCGCAATGGCGGGCGCATCCCTATGTCGGCCCCCCGTCATATTCGGCCACTACTGGTTTACTGGTGAGCCGCAA
>CAZZWM010000013.1:0-7305 GCA_964657945.1 uncultured Steroidobacteraceae bacterium | reverse complement strand
CGTGGTGGGCCTACTGCATCGCGCGCATTGAGCAGCGAAGCAGGCCATTCATTGCCGATGTGTTGTACATTCGCGCGCACGAGGAGAAAACCCGAGAGCAGCGTTAATGATCTGCTCCCGAACTTCAGCTACGAAGAGGAGAAGCCAGAATGCAAATCATGCTGAGAGAGGATGCCGGCAAGGGTGGCGGCGGCCGGGGCAACGATGCCAAGAACGTGCTTGGTGAAAAGCTCGATGTCTGCTCAGTGAGTCCGATGACGGGTTTCTTTCGCAATGGGTGCTGCGATACCCGGCCCGAGGACATCGGCAGCCACACGGTGTGCGCCGTTATGACCGCGGGCTTCCTCGAATTCTCGAAGTCTCGTGGCAACGATCTGTCAACGCCGGTCCCGGAATTCGGCTTTGCGGGCCTGAAACCTGGTGACCGCTGGTGTTTGTGCGCGCCCCGGTGGCAGGAAGCGCTGCGAGCCGGGCAAGCGCCGCGTGTTGCCCTGCGTGCTTCTCATGAAGGCGCGTTGGTGCATTGCACGCTGGCAGACCTGAAACGTTTCGCGGTGGACCTCGACTGAGGATCGCCTATCGTCCCACTCGTCGCAGCAGCGGTGAAATTGTCAGCCCTTGAGCAAACACGGAGAAGGCCACGACGGCGAAGGTGATGACCACGATGGCATTGCGCCGCGGCAGGTTCTCCGGTACGGACAAAGCCAACGCCAGTGCCAAAGCACCCCGCAGTCCGCCCCAGAAAAGCACGTGTTGATGCCGAAGATCGACCTTGAGACGGCCTCGCGCAAACAGAGCACACAGAGAGTAAACAGCGGCCGCACGTCCGAGGTTGACCAGAGCAATTGCGACCAGCACCGGCACCCATAGACCGGTAAAATGCTGCTGCGCCTCCTGGGCCCCAATCAGTAGAAAGATGAGCGAATTGGCCACGAAGGCGACGTATTCCCAGAAGGGCCCCAAGGCATGCCGTCCGGCGGCGGAAATGGAACCCGAGGAGCGGAAATTGCCGACGACCAGACCTGCCGTCAAGGCTGCGAGCACGCCCGAGCAGTGGTAGTGCTCGGCGACAAAGAAAGAGCCATACGCGGCCAACGTGGTGAAGGTGATCTCCACCAGGTAATCGGGGGTGCGTCCCGCCAGCAGCATGAATGCGTAAGCGATCGTCCCACCGATCAGCACCCCGCCGATGACCGTGACAAACAGCGCTCCGCTGATCGAAAGAACCGTCTCTTGGCCTCCGGCAAGCACGCCGAGCACCGCCACGAAGGCCACGGCCGCGGTGCCATCGTTCAAAAGACTCTCCGCTTCGATCATGGTCCGCAGGCGTCCGTGAAACTTGGCTTCTTTCAAGGTCGCGATGACCGAGACCGGATCTGTGGCGGAGATCAGTGCACCAAAGACCATGGCACTCCCCCAATCCCACGCCAGCGCGTAGCGCATCCCGAATGCCGTGACTGCGGCCGCCAGCGCAACGCCCGCCGTGGCTAGCAGGGTGACGACGGGCAGTTGTTCCTTGAAATCCCGCCAGTGGATGAAAAGCGCCGCCTCGAACACCAAGGGCGGCAAAAAGACCGAAAAAATCAGATCCCTGGACAGGTGCCATTTGATGTACACATGCGAGAAATAAAGCCCCATGCCGGCGAGCACCAGACCTACGGTATAGGGCAGATGCAGGCGACGGGTCAGCATCGCGACCATCGCCGACACAAACAGCAGGAAGCCCAGCTGGGAAAGGTCCGATGTCAGCACATGCAGATTCCTGGCTGGCGGCCCGACCAGCGCAAGTTTCCTGCCGCACCGTCGGGCGCAACACCCTTAAGCGATGGTACGCGCCGGCTGGATCAACATCGACCCCCCTTGAAGAAAAAAATCATGGTGCTCGCGGCGGCTTAGCGGCTCGCGCCGGCGAAGTGATAGCTGAATTCCAATCCGAACGAGCGGCCGACTCCCTGATGAATGAAGGAGCCGCCGAACTCGGGCGCCGGGATGACTTCAGCCAGATAATTCTTGTTGGCCAAATTGCGTGACCAGGCAGTCAGATCCCAGGCGTTGGTGGTATAGCCCACGCGTAGGTTCAACAGCGTGTAGGGGTCGCGAGCGGTCTTGGAATAATCACCGGGCGCGCCAAACAAGGTCTGCACCGAGTTGTTCTGCACCGGACTGAACCAGGTCTTGCCGACCGAACTGGCGTCGAGCCGGGCCACCATGGCGCGGCTCGCAGCCCCCGGAATCGTGAGGTCGATGCCGGCATCGGCCGTGTAACTGGGTGCGTACGGCACCTTGTTGCCCACGGTGTAGGGGCGCCCGCTGTAGGCGTCGATGCGGCTGTCGATGCTGGCCGCGCCGGCAAACAGAGTCACGTAGGGATTGGCCTTCCACCGGGCACTGCCCTCGAAGCCGTCGAGCGTCGCGCGATCGACGTTGGTGACCACGCGTAGCAGGCCAAAAGGACCGGCAAAGAAATTGAAGATCTGCATGTTGTCGACTTTGGTGTAATAGTAATCGGCGCTCAGGTACAGCGATCGATCGAACATCTCACCCTTGAAGCCGATTTCCGCGGCCTTGGACACTTCCTTCTTGTACTCATCGTTGACGTCGGAAATCGCCGGGATATTGGTCACCGTGCCGCTGGGGTCGACGTATTTGAACGCGCCAAAATATTGGGCGACCGTGGCCGCGCTGCCGCTGGAGTTGAATCCGCCGCTGCGAAATCCGACTCCCCAGGAAGTGAATGCGGCCCAGTTGGGTATGAACTTCCAATCGAGCGACACCTTCGGCTCGAGTTGATTGAAGGTGTCCGAACGACTCGGAATGGAGCTGGCTCCCGCGTTGGCGGGCAGGTTGTAATAGGGGTTGATGTAAACGGTGCAGGAAGGCCCCGGCCCACCCGGGCAGTCGGGGTTGCCGAACGGTCCAAATCCCGGAGTCTGCGGCGACACCTTGGGCACATTGTTGTCGACGCTACGTTTTTCCGAATCGAAACGCAGCGCCAGAGCAGCCTCCAGGTTGGGGACGACGTCGTAGGCAATTTGGCCAAATACGGCGGCCACCTTGCTGTCGAAATCATCGTCGTACAACAAATCGGTCGGATTCGGTCCCGATGTCGGCACGAAACCCTGCGCCAGGAATCCGTTGCCTTCATCTGCACCCTGCGAGACGATCACGCGCCGCTTGATGTCAGCGTAATACAATCCGGCCAGCCAGCGCACCGGCTGATCGCCGGGACTCGTCAGCCGAACCTCAACAGATGCGTCTCTCTGATCGCGTTGCTGGTATTGATATCCGCCGCAGCGCGACGGGTCATAAGGGGGCAAGATCGAACTGGCGCCAGCGTAGAATGTCGGCGACGGCAGCGGGGCGCCCACTTGGTTGGCAATATCCTGCTGACACCACGGGGTCGCCGAATACAGTCCGAATGCCGCGCTGGTGCCGTCGGTGAGGAAGTAGTTGTTCTGATCGTTGTACGCTGCCCACGCGGTCAGCGTTCCCACCGGCAATTTCCAGTCGCCCTTGATGGAAAAGTCCTTGTTGACCTGTTGGTTTTGCGGCCGGACGTCGTTGATGTAGTCGAATTGATGATCGTTCACGTTCTGGAAGAAATCCGGATTCACTCCGGCAAAGGCGGGAAGGGCGAACGCCGCATTGAAGTTGATCGCGCCGGATTCGATGCGTGAGTACTTGGCCTTGATGTCGAGAGTGCCGTTGTCGCCGATCTTGACCACCATGCGCGGCGCGGCGCCGTATTCCTTGTAGAAATCCACGCAATTGTCGCAATTCAAAAAAGAGTTGGAGTAAAAGCCGTCGGTTTGGGTGTAGAAGGCGTTCACACCGACGCTGACACTGTCGTTCAACGGACCTGAGACCCACAGATTCGCCTTCGGCGAGTGGTGGTTGGCGTAGCCGATCGTTGCGTCCGCTTCCGGCACGTCGCCCGGCTTCTTGGTGTCGATGATGATGGCGCCGGCGACGGCATTGCGGCCGTACACGGCGCCCTGCGGCCCCTTCACGACCTGAATTTGCTGAATGTTCGCCAATTCCTGGCTCAGTCCGAAGGGGTTGGTCTGCAGCACACCGTCAACGACGAAGGCAAAATTCGGTTCCGTGTCGCGTCCGGTGTTGATGCCGCGGATGCTGACCTGCAAGTCACCGGCCTCGGTGGATTTGACGAAGGAGACCCCGGGCGTCTGCGACAGGAAGTCTTGCGGCCGTTCGATGCCGCCGGCCTTGATGTCGGCCGCAGAAAAAGCTTCAACGGTCACCGGAATGTCGATGAGTCGTTCGGAGCGCTGGCGCGCGGTGACGACGATTTCCTCGAGTGCCGAATCGGAGGACGGCGAATCTGCCCACGTGGGTGCGGCGGCTGCGGCTCCGGTGAGTGCAAGGACGAGTGCCACGGCTCGGTGACGTGTGATCATGGGCGAACTCCGGTAGAGGCTGGGGCAGCAAGCAGGCAGAAACAAAGTGCCATCAGATCACCCGCTGCGTGGCAAGATCGGCCATCCGCGTGGGCGAGTAATTCAATAAGGTCGAATAGACTTCCGAGTTGTGTTGGCCCAATGCCGGCGCCACCGAGCGGATGCTGCCGGGCGATGCCGACAGCTTCGGTGCGACGTTCTGCATCTTAAGGTCGCCATAATGGGGATGGCGCACCGTCACGATGGCCTCGCGCGCCGCAAAATGCGGATCCTCCAGCATGTCGGGGGCGCGATAGATGAGCCCGGCCGGTACGCCGTGCCTGTCCATCTGTTCGAGCACCTGGCGGGTCGATTGATGGGCCGTCCACGCGCCGATGGTCGCGTCGAGCTCGAACTGATGCTGACCGCGCGATCGATGGTTCGAGTAGCGCGCGTCCGTGGCGAGTTCCGGGCGTCCCATGGCCTCGCACAGCCGCTTGAATACCGTGTCTTGATTGGCCCCGATCAACAGCATGCCGTCCCGGGTCGGGTAGACATTGGAGGGGGCGATTTTCGGCAGGATGGCCCCGGTGCGCTCGCGGATCACGCCGGCCTTGTCGTACTCCGTGATCAGGGATTCCATCATGTTGAGCACGGCTTCATAGATGGCGGAGTCGACCATCTGGCCTCGCCCCGTGCGTTCGCGGTAATGCAAGGCGGACAACGCGCCGACACAGGCGAATGTGGCGGCCAGTGAATCGCCGATGCTGATTCCCATGCGGGAGGGCGGCGATGAGGGGTCGCCAACCACGTAGCGCAGGCCGCCCATGGCCTCACCGATGGCGCCGAATCCCGCCCGATGCGCGTACGGACCGGTTTGCCCGTATCCCGATACACGGATCATGATGAGACGTGGATTGATCGCACTCAGCATGTCGTACCCCAAGCCCCATTTCTCCAAAGTTCCGGGCCGGAAGTTTTCAAGCAGAAAATCGGCTTTCGCAACCAGTTCCTTCAGCACCTCTTGGCCGGCGCTCTGCCGAAGATCCAGCGTGATCGATTTCTTGTTGCGCGACACCACCGCCCACCATAACGAGGGGCCGTCCGCCTCGTCATGCCGACCCCACGCGCGCATGGGATCGCCTTGATTCGGCGGCTCGATCTTGATGACCTCGGCGCCCATGTCGCCGAGCAGCTGGCCGCAGAAGGGGCCGGCCAGCAACGTACCGAGTTCGAGGACACGCAGATCCGCGAGAGCTCCATGCTCAAAGGTGACGGCTTGGGTCATTTCATCCGCATCCCGCTGGTCATCCCGTCGCACAAAGTCTGACAATGTATACAAAGTGCCGCTTTTGGCAGCCGCTAAGCATAGGCGCGTCGCTCGTGCGTCTACATATGATCCCAATTAATACGAAATCTTTCGTCTTGTAAGACTGCAGAGGCATGCGCTAGTCTCCAGTCATTGTATACAATAAAAGATCTCATATGAAAATCAAGCTGGTTGAGGTCGGGCCGCGCGACGGCTTGCAGTCACAGAGCGTGGCGCTGCCGACGTCGGCGAAGCTCGAGTTGATCGAGCGCCTGGTCGCCGCCGGCGTGCGCCGGCTCGAGGTGGCAAGTTTCGTCAACCCACGGAAAGTCCCGCAGATGGCGGATGCAGACGCGCTGTTTGCGGCGCTGCCTGTCCGGCCGGAGGTGTCGTACATAGGCCTGGTGCTGAACCATCGCGGGTTCGAACGCGCGCGCAGCGCCGGGTGCCGCGAGGTGGGGATGGTGGTGGTGGCCAGTGATACATTCAACCGCCGCAACCAAGGCGTCGGTACCGAGGAATCCATCGCAACCTGGTTGGAAATTGCCGCTGCTGCGCGCGCTGACGGGATTGCGGCCAATGTCACGATCTCCGCCGCGTTCGGCTGTCCGTTCGAAGGCGAGGTTGAGGCTGCGCGCGTGGTCGAGATCGCCGAGCGCTGCGCACGTGGCGAACCCGTCGACATGGCAATCGCCGACACCATCGGCGTCGGGGTGCCGACGCAGGTGTCGGATCTCATCGGCCGACTGCATGAAAAAGTCCCCGGCGTGCCCCTGCGGGCCCATTTTCACAACACGCGCAATGTCGGCATTGCCAACGCCTATGCCGCCGTGCAAGCCGGTGTGCAGAGCTTGGATGCCAGCATCGGCGGCATCGGGGGTTGCCCTTTCGCGCCGGCGGCCACCGGCAACATCGCGTCGGAGGACTTGGCCTATATGCTGGAACGCATGGGAATCGAGACCGGCGTTTCGATTCCGGCCATGATCGAGACCAGTCAATGGCTCGAGAATCTCATCGGCACGCGAATGCCGGGCATGATGATGAAGGCCGGTGTATTTCCACCCGCAATGGCCGGGACCGGAGCCGAAAAATGACCTATCGATTGGGTGTCGATGTCGGCGGGACGTTCACGGATCTGTTCTTGGTGAGCGAGGAGTCCGCAAAGACATTCACGGCGAAGGTGCCCAGCACACCGGCGGATCAATCGATCGGCGTACTGCAAGGTATCGAGCGGGTGTGCGCCATCGCCGGCATCGCACCGCGCCAAATCGATCACGTCATGCACGGCACCACCGTCGCCACCAACACGGTGCTCACCGGAACCGGTGCGAAATGCGGCCTGGTCACCACCCGCGGTTATCGACAGGTATTGCAGATCGCGCGCTCATTCGTGCCCGGGGGGCTCGGCGGATGGGTCATATACAACAAGTCGCTGCCGCTGGCGCCGCTGGCGTGCACGATCGAGGCCCACGAGCGTACCGGGGCCCGGGGCGAGATCATCGAGGAACTGGACGTCGTGCACCTGCGCAGCGACCTGGCGTCCCTCGGCGAGCGAGGTATCGAGGCGTTGACCGTGTCGCTCATCAATTCCTTCGCGAA